>USAC01000034.1 GCA_900552475.1 uncultured Eubacteriales bacterium
TGCGCATGCGGGCGGGGTTTTCGGAAAGCCCCGCCGGCTTGATATACGTTTGTGTTTTTTTTTGGGGGGGCGGCCTCCGGCGGGGAACTTTTCCCGCACGGGAAAAGTTCCCCACCGGAGGCAGGACAAGCCAATCGCCTACACACCCTCAAAACGAAAAGAGGTCATACTATGTACTACGGAGAACTGAAAAAATGCGACATCGCCAACGGCATCGGCGTGCGGGTGACGCTCTTCGTCTCCGGCTGCCGCAACCACTGTCCCGGCTGCTTCCAGCCGCAGACGTGGGACTTCCACTACGGCAAGCCCTTCACGCAGGCGACGGCGGACGAGATTTTCGCCGAGCTCGACAAATCCTATGTCGGCGGGCTGACCGTCCTCGGCGGTGAGCCGTTTGAACCGGAGAACCAGCGGGATCTGCTGCCGCTGCTGCGACAGGTGCGTGCGCGGTATCCGCAAAAGACCGTCTGGTGCTTCACGGGCTACCGTCTCGACGACGAGCTGCAGCGGGATGGCAGCCACCCGCGCTGCGAGGTGACGGACGCAATGCTCGACTGCATCGACGTGCTCGTCGACGGGCGCTTCCGCGAGGAGCTGAAGGACATCTCCCTCCAGTTCCGCGGCAGCCGTAACCAGCGCGTCATCGACATGAACGAGACGAGACGCACCGGTGTCATCACCCGTTGGGCAAAGCTCAGAAAATAACTTGCTCAAAAAGGGCATAGCCCTTTTTGAGTAAAGGGGTTTCGCTCCGCTCCGTGCCTTGCGCAGGGTGTTTTTTGCGACGTACACGCCGCTGCAAAAAACGGATTTCACTTTTTTCGCGGCCTGCGAGCCGCGAACTCGGTGAGACCCTTTTTTTAGCTGATAAAACATATACCCGGCGGACATCGTCCGCCGGGTATTGTTTATCAGCTTTTATTCGGCTGTGAGCATCCCGCGCAGCTTTTCATAGACCAGCTCGGCCAGTCTCGCGTGGCCCTTCTCGTCGAGGTGGACGCCGTCGACCTTGCCGGGTTTGATATACTGCGCCGCGTCAAGGAATTCGACGCCCAACTGCTCGGCGACGATTTTCATATGCGCGCCGAGGGCGCGGCTGTTCGCGATGCTCCGCTCGTCCGTGACGTCGTTTTCCTTGAACGTCAGGCGGTCCTCCGTAATCTCCACGGGGGAGATGAGCAGGATCTGCATCTCCCCGCCCGGACGGCCGACGCCGAGCTTGCGCGCCGTCTCGAGCATGTACTGCACGGCGCGCGCCGTGGAGACCGCATTCCCGGCGGGGATATGAGACTGGAAGTCATTCGTCCCCAGCATGAACACGAGCACGTCAATCGGCGCAGCCGTACGCAGCACCGCGGGCATGGACTTCATGCCGTTCAGCTCCGGGTCAAACGGGTCGTCGAACACCGTCGTCCGGCCCGTCAGTCCCTCCTCCACGACCGTACAGCGCTCGTAGCCGAGCATCTCCTGCAGCCGCGCGGGCCAGCGGATCGTCTCGTCATAGCGCTCCCCCGTCACCGGGATATAGCCCCAGGTGTTCGAGTCGCCGAAGCAGACAATGCGTTTTTTCATGGGATAGTCCCCCTTTTTCACGTTTTTCAGGGCCTCAGCGGCTGGCTGATGTCGACCGCACCGAAGCTCGTACGCATCTCGCCGTCCACCAGCACCTGCACCGACGTCACCTCGTCGAGCGAGCAGAGCGAGCGCACGATGCCGCGGAACATCCGAAGCTGCGCCGATTCGCCCTCCGGCAGCAGCTCCAGATCCGCCGCCGGGAGGTTCAGGTGGCACACGCCGTCCTCCGCCAGACGCACCGTCAGCACGCGGAAGCCGTCCGGCAGCAGCGGCAGCACCCCGTCCTCCTCCGGCCCGGCCTGCAGCGCCTCCATCAGCACGCCCATGGCGCTCTCGCCCTCATAGAGCGTCAGCGTCTTTTGCCGCGCGAGCAGCTGCTGGCTCGACGCCTCCGGGAAGTAGAGCACCACGTCGAGCGAACGCACCACGTCCTCCTCGCTCGAGAGGAGCACGTCCGACGGGCGGAAAATCTGCGTATCGCGGTGGGGCAGCTCCTCTCCGTCCACCGTGATGCGCACGGCATAGATGCCCGGAATCTGCGTCAGCGAGAGCGTCACGCAGTAGTCCGCGATGGTCAGCGCCATGCCGGAGAGCTCACCGTACGGCGCGGAGAAGTCGACGCTCGCCGTCCCGCCGACCACCTCGCAGCCGAGAAGCTCCGTCCCCTCCGGGATAGGGCTCCCGACCCCCTGCGCCGCGCCGGAGAGCAGCCGCTCAAGTACCTGCTCGGCGCGTTCGTTTGTCGTCATGTCCGCCCAGCCGGGGATGCGCGCCTTGATGCTCGTGATCGCGTCGCCCCCGCGGGCCGTCTCGGTGCGCGCAGCGTAGAACAGGTGCACCTGCTCGCTTGTGATGTCTCCGCCGGCGCAGGCGGTCAGCAGCAGCGCCAACGCGAGCAGCAGCGCCGCGATGGCCTTACGTCTCATCGCCGTCGCCCCCTTTCGCCAGCGGCAATTTCACGGTAAAGACCGTGCCGCCGCCCTCGCGCTGCGCCGCGGTGATCGTGCCGCCGCGGCGGCGCACCGTGTCGCTCACGATGGACAGGCCCAGTCCCGTGCCGCCGATCTCGCGCGAGCGCGCCTTGTCCACGCGGTAAAACCGCTCGAAGATGTGCGCCAGATCCTCCTGCGGCACGCCGATGCCGTTGTCCTCCACGCGGATGACGACGCTCTCGCCCTCAACGCAGACGGTCGTGCGGACATAGCCCTCCTCGCGGGAATATTTGATACCGTTTTCGATCAGGTTATAGAGCACCTGATGGATGTCGTCCCCCGTCGCGAGCACCACCGCCCGCTCGTCGGCCTCGCACGTCAGCCGGATCTGCCGCTCGCGCGCGACGAGCTTGAGCATGCGCAGCACGCGCCCGAGCACGGGCGCCACCGCAACGGGATAGGCCTTGTCGACATGGCCGCTGTCGAGCCGCGTCAGGCGCAGCAGATCCTCCGTGATGCGCGAGAGCCGGTCGGCCTCGCGCTCGATGTCCGTCACGAACTCGCGCGTCATCTCGGGGGGCATGTCCTCCGTCTGGAGGATGGAGTCCGTCATCAGGCGGATGCCCGCCAGCGGCGTTTTCAGCTCGTGGCTCGCATCCGACACAAAGCGCCGCCGGGCGCTCTCCGTCGTCTGGAGCCGGTCGGTCAGGCTGTTGAACTCCGTCGCAATCTGGGCGATCTCGTCGCTGCCGCGCACGGCGGCGCGGTGGCTGTAGGCGCCCTCGCGCACCTTGCGGATGGCCTGCAGCAGGTCGCTGATGCGCCGCGTCAGCATGCGCGAGAGCAGATAGCTCAGCGCCATGACCAGCGCCGCGACCGCCGCCGAGATTTTCATCAGCGTCGACTGGAAGTTGCGCAGCATCCCGGCCTGCACGGTGTCGTACTCATAGGCGCAGACCGCGCCGATCGTCTCGTTGCGGTACACGACGGGCGAGGCGCCGCGGCTGAGAAACGCCGCGCCGTCATAGCGCGAGGAGAACGCGTCATACCCCTCCAGCGCCTGCTCGATCTCCGTATAGAAGGCGTAGCTGCCGACGGCGCTCTCCGTCTCGCGCGTGTCATAGAGCACGCGCCCGGCGGTGTCGGTCACGAGAATGCGCGAAACGCCCGTCTCCTCCAGACCGTCAAGCGCCTGACGCACGCTCTCCTCCGTGAGCCGGTCGAGCCCCGAGAGGGCCGACTCCACCATCTTCACGCTCGCCGAAACGCTCGTCTCCTTCGTGCGGAAGACGAGATTCTCCGAGGCCAGCAGCGGGTAGGTGTTCAGGATCACCAGCACCACCACGATGATCAGAATATAGCTCAGGCCGAACTTAATCTGCAGGCTGGCTTTCCCCTTTAAAATAGTAACCAACTCCCCACTTCGTCATGATATAGGCCGGCTGGGCGGGCACCGGCTCGAGCTTTTCGCGCAGGCGGCGGATGTGGACGTCCACCGTCCGGTAATCGCCCGCGTAGGAATATCCCCACACGAGATCCATCAGGCTCTCGCGGCTGTAGACGCGGCGGGGGTTCTTCATCAGCAGTTCGATGAGGTCATACTCCTTGGCCGTGAGGTCGATGACCTTGCCGTCGCGGATGGCGGCGCGCTGCTCGGTGTCGAGCGTCATGCCGCCGACGGTCAGCAGGTGCCCCCGCTCGCTCTGCGGCCGCGCCTGTCCGCCCGCGCGGCGCAGCAGCGCGCGGATGCGCGCCTTCAGCTCGAGAATGTTGAAGGGCTTTGTCACATAGTCGTCCGCCCCACAGGCAAAGCCCATGAGCTTGTCCGCGTCCTCACTGCGCGCCGTGAGCATGATGATCGGGACATCGGAAAACTCCCGGATTTTCATGCACGCATCGCTCCCGGAGAGCACCGGCATCATCAGATCGAGGATAATCAGGTCGAACCGCTCGCGCCTGGCGAGGTCGACCGCCGACGCGCCGTCATAGGCCGCCGTGACCTGATACCCCTCGTTCTCCAGATTAAATTTAATGCCCTTGACGAGCACCTTTTCGTCGTCTACCACCAGAATCTTCATTGCTTGCCTCCCTTACGCTTCCGTTCATCCCGGCGCGTCCTGCGCCAGATCCTCCAGGGCGAACGTGCCCTGCTCCTGTGCGCCGCGGCGGAGAAAATCCTCCGTCTCCGCCGGGCTCTGCCGCTCGAGCCGATTCTCCCACGGCTCCACCTCGCGGCACTCCACGCGCACCCGCTGCGGCCGCAGCAGGGTGCCCCCCGCCGTCCAGCCTGTCAGCGCCAGCGCATAGCCCGCCGCCAGTAAAAGTAAAATTCGTTGCTTTTTTGTAATCATTTCCAACGTCCGTGCGGTTGACTCCCCCGCAATTTTTGTTATAATCGTATAGAAAGAATCAAACGGCGGCGTATCCGCCCGCGCGGATACGCACCTGCCCTGTATTATACCATAGATGGAGAAAAAGAACTATGAAAATTCGCCGCATTGTATCTGTTTTTTTGCTTGCCGTGCTGATGAGCATCCTGTGTCTGCCGCCGCTGGCCTACGCGGACGAGCCGCTGGATATTCAGGCCAAGGCCGCCCTGCTCGTCGACGGGTCGAGCGGGCGCGTGCTCTATGCCAAGAACGAGCACGAGGAGCTCTATCCCGCGAGCATCACGAAGGTCACAACGGCGCTGCTCGTGTTCGAGGCGATTGAGCGCGGCGACCTGCGCCTTGACCAAACGGTCACGGTCTCCGCCTCCGCCCTCGCCGGGCAGGATCCCGACGGCTCTACCGCCGGCATCAAGGAGGGCGAGCAACTTACGGTGGAGGAGCTTCTCTATTGCATGCTCGTCGTCTCCGCGAACGAGGCCTGCAGCATCCTCGCCGAGGCCGTGTCCGGCTCTGTGGACGCCTTCGTCGAGCAGATGAACCAGCGCGTGCAGGAGCTCGGCTGCGTCAACACGCACTATGTCAATGACTCCGGTCTGCACGATCCGCAGCACTACTCCTCCGCGTGGGACATCTATCTCATCACGCGTGAGGCTATGAAATACGATGAGTTCATGACGATCGTGAACTCGAAGTCCTATACCGTCCCCGCAACGAACCTCTCTGAGGCGCGTGAGCTGCACTCGACGAACGCGCTCATCTCCACCTGGCGCATGCTGGGGTATTACTACAGCGGCGCGCAGGGCATCAAGACCGGCTCCACCTCGGACGCGGGCAACTGCCTTGTCTCCTCCGCCGTGCGCGGCAGCCGCCGCCTTGTCGGCGTGGTACTTGGGGCCGACACCGTGACCGATGCCGGCGGCAGCCGCAAGGTCATGAGCTTTGTCGAGATGGCCCGTATGTTTGACTACGGCTTCGACAACTTCACGAGCCAGACCGTCCTCAAGTCGGACGAGGCCGTCATGGAGGTGCCCGTCGCGCTGAGCAAAGAGACGAACTATGTCGTCGTCCATCCCGCCGAAAAGCTCGACGCACTCCTGCCGAAGGACGCCTCTGCCGACGACATCACCCGCAGCATCACCCTGACGAGCGAGACGGCGAACGCCCCCATCAAGAAGGGCGACGTGCTCGGCGAGATTACCATTCTCTACAAGGGCGAGCCGTGCGCTTCGACGCAGCTGCTCGCGCAGTATGACGTCTCCGCCTCGCGTTTCCTGCTCGCAAAGTACAAGGTCGTCTCCTTCCTCAGCCGCACGGTCGTGAAGATCTGCATCGCGCTGCTCGTGGTGCTGATCGCCGGGTTCATCTTCTGGCTGCGGGTCGTTCACCCGAAGCGCCGCTACGGCGGCCGCCGCAGCCGCAGCTACTTCCACCGCTCCTACCGCGGGCGCGGCCGCCGCTGATTGTGCCGCCGATGGAAACACTCACCGTTCTCTATGACGACGCGCATCTCGTCGTCTGCGTCAAGCCCGCAGGCATTCTCTCGGAGGACGACGGCTCGCCGCGCTGCATGCCGCAGCTGCTGCGCGAGCACTACCGCGCGCTCGGGCAGAGCGAGGAGGTCTTCGCCGTCCACCGGCTCGACCGCGAGGTCGGCGGCGTGATGGTCTACTCTCGCCGCCCGGCCGTCACGGGAAAGCTCACCGGCCTTGTCTCCCAGCGGCAAATGGAAAAGGAGTACCTCGCCGTCCTGACCGGGCACCCGCAGTCGCCCGCGGACACGCTGACGGATCTCCTCTTCCGTGACGCAAAGTGCAACAAGAGCTATGTCGTCAGCCGCATGCGCAAGGGCGTGCGCGAGGCGAGCCTGTCCTATGAGGAGCTCGGGCGCGCGGACGCACTCTCGCTCGTGTGCATCCGGTTGCACACCGGGCGCACGCACCAGATCCGCGTGCAGTTCTCCTCGCGCGGTCTGCCGCTGCTCGGCGACCGGCGCTACGGCTCGCGGGATGAGCAGTGCCGCACGGCGCTCTGGTCGTGGAAGCTCTCCTTCCGCCACCCCGTCACCGGCAAGCCCCTCACCTGCACCCACCTCCCCCCGGACGAATACCCGTGGAACCTGTTTCAAGAAAATCTTCCCAAATAAACGGAAAAGCGGCCTTCAGCCGCTTTTCCGTTTTCTATGCGGAGCCGGAGCCTTGTCTCTCCCTTTGGGAGAGCTGTCACCGCAGGTGACTGAGTGGGGCTCGGAGCCTTTTCTGCATGATCAATCATGGAGTACATGCAGCGTTTCCCCTCTCCGTCCCCGCTGCGCTCGGCCACCTCTCCCAGAGGGAGCGGCAAGGGATGTCCGCACGGTAAGAAGTATATCTCCCAGTGTCTCACAGAGTTCGCGCCGCCGCAGCGGCGCGAATGAAGTCAAATCCGTTTTTTGCGGCGGCGTGTACGCCGCAAAAACACTTTGCGCGAAGCGCAGTGTCGCAGGCCGGCATAGCCAGCCAAGGCATGAAGCGCAGCGTATCCCTCCAGAGTAAAAAGGAACCGACGGCATTGCCGTCGGTTCCTTTTTACTCTGCCTTTAGCGCCTTCTCAAGCGCGTAGGACAGCTGGTCGGGACAGGATGTCGGCTTCATGCCGCAGCGAATGCCGCGCATGCGCTCGATGGCGTCCTGCGCGGTCATGCCGACGACGAGACGGCTGATGCCCTGGAGATTGCCGCTGCAGCCGCCGTCGACGCGCACGGCCTTGATAACGCCGCCCTCGTCGAGCTCGACGGTCATCTTGCGGGAACAGACGCCCTTGGGCGTATAGGTATAGGTCATGGAAAATGCTCCTTTTCAGTCAGAAAATAGTCTCTTCCAGCTATTATACGGCATTTCCCATCGCACCGCAAGAGTGAATTTCTCCCTGTGCGCGCCGCCAGATCATCCCCAGCCCGCGCAGCAGCAGGTGCTCATCATAGACGAGCCTGCGGCGGCAGTGCGGCACGACAAAGCGCCCGAGACCGCCCGTCACGACCGCCGTACAGGGCCGTCCCAGCTCGCTCTCCATGCGCTCGACAAGACCGTCGGTCATGGCCGCCGCGCCGTAGACCGCGCCGGCCTGCAGGCTCTCGACCGTCTCCGTACAGATCACATGCGCCGGCGCTTCAATCCGGATATCCGGCAGCTGCGCCGTCCCGGTGAAGAGCGCCTGCATGCCGAGCTTGATGCCCGGCAGAATCACGCCCCCGCGGTAGCGCCGCTGCTCGTCGACCACCGTGACGGTCGTCGCCGTGCCGAAGTCGAACACGATCACCGGCAGCGGATACTCCTCCGCCGCCGCGGCGTCCGCGGCCAGAATATCGGTGCCGAGCGTCTCCGGCTGTTCGATGGCGAGCGTCAGACCGACCGGTGAGTCAGAATTGACAACCAGTGCCGTGACGCCCGCCGCTTCCCGCGCCGCCGCGGAGAGCACGCCCGTCAGCTCCGGCACGACCGAGCTGACGGCCGCGCCGCGAACCGCGCGGCCGCACAGCAGCGCGCGGATCTGCGCGGCATACTGCTCTGCCGTCCAGCCGTCCTTCGACGGGGCGCGCCGCTCCTCGAGGACGCGATCTTCCGCGTCGAGCAGCGCCAGCACCACATTCGTATTCCCGATATCAATCGCCAGCAGCATGTTTTCTTCCCCCTTACGCTTTCTTCCCGAGGCGGATCAGCCGCGAGATCACCGGTGCCAGCACGATGTTGACGCCCAGCTCCAGCAGGAAGTTGATGCCCACAAAGCCGACGATCATAAAGACCCCTGCGCTCTCATAGCCGGCACCCGCCGCCATTTCGCGCACAAAATCCATGAAGAACAGCTTACAGCCGAGCAGGAACACGCCCGTGTTCACGACCGGGGCCGCCACCGCCGCCGCAACCGTCGCGAGCGTCGGGTGCTTCTCGTGCAGCGCCGTGTAGCAGCCGCCCGCCGCCAGACCGCACGCGATGCCCTTGATGAGCACCGTCGCGATGGTGCCGGCGGGGTTGATGGTCATAAACAGGTTCGCGTCACCGCTGAGCAGCACGGCCGCACCGAACACGAGACCGAGCCAGCCGCCCATCTGCCAGCCGTAGACCGCCGTGCCCACCACGATGGGGACGAGCACGAGCGAGATGGAAAAGGTGCCGAACCGGATGCCGCCGCCTATGAGCTGGAGCACCACGATGATGGCGGCAAAAAGTCCGCCTCCGACCATTCGGCGCAGGGTTTGCTTGTTCATTTTTTCCTCCTCCTTGCTGCCGCTCCGTCTTGGCGGATGCAGCGCAAGATTCATTTATTTACAAGGCGCTTTGCGCCCTGCATACGGATTTATTTTGCCGGGAAGCACACGCGGATGCAGGTACCCTTCCCCGGCTCGCTCTGCAGCGCAATCGTCCCGCGGTGCAGCTGCACGGCGTGCTTGACAATCGAGAGCCCCAGCCCCGTGCCGCCGGAGGCCTTGGAGTGACTCTTGTCGACGCGGTAGAACCGCTCGAAGACCCGCTCCTGCTGATCCGGCGCGATGCCGATGCCCGTGTCGGAGACGGTCAGCTGCACCGTCTCCGGCCCGCAGACCGTCTCAACGCGGACGCTGCCGCCCTCGACGTTATATTTGATCGCGTTGTCGCAGAGATTATACACAATTTCATACAGCAGCCGCCGCACACCCATGACCGGGGCACTCTCGCCCGAGACCTCGAGCGTGACGTGCTTCTTCTCAGCGGCCGGGCGCAGGCTCTCCGCCGTCTCGCGGCTGAGCGCCAGGAGGTCAACCTCCTCGGGCGGCAGCTCGCCGCCCTCGTCGAGCTGCGAAAGGCGGATGATGTCGTCGATCAGCGTCACAAGGCGCGACGCCTCGTCGTGGATATGCCCGACGAAGCGGGGCAGATCCTCGGGCTTTACCATACCGCTGCCGATGAGCTCGGCGCTGCCGATGATGCCCTGCAGCGGGGTCTTGAGCTCGTGGGAGACGTTTGCCGTAAACTCGCGGCGGCTGCGCTCGGCGTACTCCTGATCCGTCACGTCGAAGGCGAGGAGCACCGCGCCGACCGTCTCACCGCCGGACTCGATGCGGCTGAGATCGAACTGATAGGCGCGCCCGCCGCGCTCGCTGCGCACCTCGCTGTGGCCGTTTTTCACGGCGTCGGCGATGGCGCGGCTCATGTCGCGGCCGCGGTCGACGGTCAGGAAGTCCTGCCCCACACTCGCGCGGCTCACGCCGTAGAGCTTCTGCGCCGCCGGGTTGATACTCAGCACGACGCCCGCGTTGTCAAGCAGGACGAGCCCCTCCTTCATGCTGCCGGTGATCTGGTCGAACTCGTCCGTCTTGCGGCGCAGCGTGCGCAGCTGCGAGGAGATCTCGCGGTGCTGCTGGTTGATGCGCCCGAGCAGCGGCGCCAGCTCCTCATAGCTGCCGCTGTGCAGCGGGTGGTCGAGGTCGAGCCGGTTGAGCGGGTCGACGATCCGCTTCGAGAGCCGCCGGGCGAGAACGCCCGAGAGGATCAATGCCGCGGCCAGCACCAGCAGCATCGGCTGCAGCACGCCGAGGATCAGCAGACCCGCCGTCGCGCGGCTGACGGAGATGCGCAGCACCGTCCCGTCGCCCAGCCGCCGGGCATAGTAGAGCGTCTTCTGCAGGAGCGTCGCGGAGTAGCGGGTGCTCTCGCCCTCTCCGGTCTTGAGCGCCTGCTGTACCTCCTCGCGGTCGGCGTGGCTCTCCATAGAGGACGCGTCCGCCTGCGTATCATAGAGGACGCTGCCGTCGGCGGCGATCCACGTCAGGCGGAAGCGGTCGGACGAGAGCTGCGCGAGGTAGTCCCCGCCCGTGCTCTCCACCGCGGCGGAGGCCAGCGTCAGCTCGTCCTTGAGCTGCGTCTCCTGCACGCCGCCGAAGAAATCATACAGATAGCCGAGAATCAGCAAAAGGCTCGCGAGCAGGACCGTCCCCGCCACGAGCACAATGGAGCGGAAAATCTTTCTTGTCATGCCTGCACCTCCCACCGGTAGCCGACACCGCGCACCGTCGTGATGGCGGCGCCGTAGGCCCCGAGCTTCTGGCGCAGGGTGCGGATGTGCATGTCGACCGTGCGCGACTCGCCGCAGTAGTCCATGCCCCAGATCTCGCTGAAGAGCTGGTCGCGAGTAAAAGCCATCCCCGGATGGGACAGAAACAGCCGCAGCAACTCAAACTCCTTATACGTCAGCGCGATACGCTCGCCGTCTGCAGTGACGGTGCGCTCGTCAAGATGCACGCACAGCCCGCCGGAGCTGAGCGTGCGCGCCCGCTCGGCGCTCTGCCCGCAGCGGCGCAGCACCGCCTTGACGCAGGAGACGAGTTCCATCACGCCGAAGGGCTTTGTCAGATAATAGTCCGCGCCGATATCCAGCCCCTGGATCCGGTCATACTCCGCGCCCTTGGCCGTGGCCATCACGACGGGGATCTCCCGCAGCGCGGGCGAGGCCTTCATCCGCCGCAGCAGGTCGATCCCGCTCACGCCGGGGAGCATCACGTCCAGCACGACGAGCGCGGGCTTCTCCTGCTCCAGCGCCGCCCAGAACGAGCCGCCGTCGGCAAAGCCGCGCGCCTCCACCCCGGTCGACTGCAGCGCATATACCTCGATGTCCCGGATGCTGTCATCATCCTCTACGCACCAGATCATAAAGCAGTCACCTCCCCGTCAGAGCGCATTGTGTACGCCCGTTATCGAGAAGATCACCCACTCGGCGATGTTCACCGCGTGGTCGCCGATCCGCTCGAAATACTTCGCGATCATCAGCAGGTCGAGCGCATACTCGCCGTCGTCGGGGTTCGCCGCGATCTTGCCGATGAGCGCGCGCTTGACCTGCTCAAAGTAATCGTCGACGGTATCGTCGTCGGCGATGACCTTTTCCGCCAATATTGTATCATGTTTTACATATGCGTCAACACTTTCCGTGACCATTTTAATGGTCGCGCGCGCCATAGAGCGCAGCAGATCGTCATGTTCCGCCGCTCTGCCGCCCAGATAGATAATAATCTCCGAAATATCATCCGCCTGGTCACCTATGCGCTCCATGTCCGTGATCATCTTCAGCGCGGCGGAGATCTGGCGCAGGTCGCGCGCAACGGGCTGCTGCTGCAGCAGCAGCTTCAGGCAGAGCGACTCGATGGCGCGCTCCTTCTGGTCAATCTCCTCGTCGAGCGGCGCAACCTTCGCCGCCAGCTCGCGCTCGCCCTCGGTCAGCGCGCGCGAGGCCAGCGCGATGACCTCCTCGCACAGCGAGCCCATCTCGATCAGCTCCCGGTTCAGCAGCGCCAGCTGCTCATCAAAGCGACTTCTCATTTATCCGAACCTCCCTGTGATATAGTCCTCCGTGCGTTTGTCGCGCGGCGTGGAGAAGAGCGTCTCCGTCTCGCCGCACTCGACCAGCTCACCCAGCAGGAAAAACGCCGTCCGATCGGAGATACGCACGGCCTGCTGCATATTGTGGGTGACGATGACGATGGTATAGCGCTCCTTGAGCTGCATGGCGAGCTCCTCGATCTTCGACGTGGAGATCGGGTCAAGGGCACTTGTCGGCTCGTCCATCAGCAGCACCGCCGGCTCGACCGCGAGCGCCCGCGCGATGCAGAGCCGCTGCTGCTGACCGCCGGAGAGGCCCAGCGCGTTTTTCTGCAGCCGGTCCTTTACCTCGTCCCAGATAGCCGCCCCGCGCAGGGATTTTTCCACGATCTCGTCGAGCTGCGCGCGGTTTTTGATCCCGTGCGTGCGCGGGCCGTAGGCGATATTGTCGTAGATGCTCATGGGGAACGGGTTCGGCTTCTGGAACACCATGCCGACCTCGCGGCGCAGCTCGCTCACATCCTGCGCGGGGTCGAAGATGTCCTCATCACGATAGCACACGTCGCCCGTGATCTTCACGTCGGGGACGAGGTCGTTCATGCGGTTGAGCGTCTTGAGAAACGTCGACTTGCCGCAGCCGGACGGCCCGATGAGCGCCGTGATGCTCTTTTCCGGGATGTCGATGGTGATATTCTTCAGCGCCTGATGGTTCCCGTACCACAGGCAGAGATCCTTGACTGTCATAATCGGATTCATAGGCTTCTTTTCCTCCTGAAATGTCTTTCCACAAGCGCCGCGGCGAGGTTGATACACAGCGTCAGCAGCATCAGCACCGCCGCGATGGCGAACGCCACGTCGAACTCGCCCTGCTCCTTAGCGTAGAAGTAGAGCGCCACCGTCAGCGTCGCGCCGGACTGTCCCAGCCCCTCGAAGAAGCTGTAGAGCGCGTGCGCCGTACCCGCGGTAAAGAGAAGCGCCGCGGATTCGCCGAGGATGCGCCCCACGGAGAGGATGCACCCGGTGATGACGCCGTCGACGCAGCCCGGCAGCACCACCGTGCGGATCGTACGCCACTTGCCCGCGCCGAGGGCGAACGCGCCCTCGCGATAGCTCTGCGGCACGGTTTTGAGGCTCTCCTGCGTCGTGCGCATGACGGTCGGCAGGTTCATGATCACGAGCGTCAGCGCGCCCGCGATGAGCGAGGTCTGCAGCCCCAGCACCTCGCAGAAGCAGAGCATGCCGACCAGGCCATAGATGATCGACGGGATGCCCGAGAGCGTCTCCGCCGCGTATTCGATGACGGCGACCACGCGCTTGTTTCTCGCGTATTCGTTGAGGTAGACCGCCGCGCCCACGCCCAGCGGCAGCACGATCACCAGCGCCGCGAGGACGATATAGAGCGTGCTCAGAATGTCCGGCAGAATGCCGATTTTTCCCGTCAGATAGCTGGTCTTCGTGCTCAGCAGCTCCCAGCTGATGTGTGGCAGGCCCTTGCCGAGCACATAGACGATCAGAAACAGCACCAGCGCGCCCGTCAGAGCCGCGGCGATGTACATAAGCGCGCGCATCAGGCCGATATAGGCCCGGCGCCGCCCGGAAATCCGTGTCTTTTCCATGTCAGTCCTCCCTGCCGCGCTTGAGGAAGAAGTTCAGCGTGGCGTTGATGAGCATGATAAAGAGGTACAGCACCAGCGCGATGGAAAACAGCGCCTGCCGCTGCAGCCCGCCGGCGTAGGACATCTCGCTCGCCACGGCCGTTGTCAGAAAGCGCACGCTCTCAAAGAGCTTCGGCATGTTCGGCGCGTTGCCGCTGACCATCATCACGGCCATCGCTTCGCCGATGGCGCGGCCGACGCCGAGCACGACCGCCGCCGCGATGCCGCTGCGCGCCGCCGGGACGGACATGCGGAACCACGTCTCCACCGCCGTCGCGCCGAGCGCGAGCGACGCGTCCTCATACTCGGGCGGCACGGCCTCGAGCGCCGTGACCGAGACCTTGATGATCGACGGCAGGATCATGATCGCGAGCACGATCATCGCCGCGAGCAGGCTCGCGCCGTCCGCCACGCCGAATATCTTCCGGATCCCCGGCACGAGGATCAGCATACCCACAAGGCCGTATACGACCGACGGGATGCCCGCCAGCAGGCTCACCGCCGCCGACAGCACCGCCTTGATCCTCGGCGGCGCGACCTTCGCCAGATACACCGCCGTCAGAAAGCCCACCGGCACGCCCAGCACAATCGCGCCCGCTGTGCCGTAGACGCTCGTGAGGATAAACGGCAGGATCCCGTAGGACGGGTCCGCGCCCGTCGACTTCCAGGTCTTTCCGAACAGGAACGGCACCAGCCCGATCTTGCGGATGGCCGGGATGCCGGAGATCACCAGATACACCGTGATGAGCAGCACGCACCCGACGGTAATCAGCCCCAGCAGGAGGAAAATGCCGTGTACCGCACCCTCAAACAGCTGCTTTTTTCTTTTCATAGTCATTCTCCCGAAAGCGCCGGAAGCGGCCGGGTTGACCCCGACCGTCCGGTGATTCTGTTTCCTGTTACTTTGCCGCCACGGCACCGGCCTGGTTGATGATGGACACCGCGTCCGCGGAGGTCGCGAAGTCGAAGAACTTCTGCGCCGTGTCGGAGAGCTTCGTGCCGTCCTTGGTCACGAGGACGAAGGGACGCTGCACGACGTAGCTGCCGTCCTTCACGGTGGCCTCGGTCGGGGCCACGCCGCCGACGGTCAGGGCCTTCACGCTGTCCTTGACGGCGGAGAGGGATGCATAGCCGATGGCGTTGGGGTTCTGGCTGACGGCGGTGATGACATCACCGGTACTCGTCAGCTCCTGACGGTACTGGCACTTGTCCTTCGTATCCGTGATGGACTCGAAGCCGTCGCGGGTACCGCTGCCGGCCTCACGGCCGATCAGGACGATGTCCGCATCATTGCCGCCGACGTCCTTCCAGTTGGTGATCTCGCCGGTGTAGATCTTCGCGATCTGCTCGACGCTCAGGTCGGAGACGGGGTTTTCCGGGCTGACGATGATCGCGATGCCGTCATAGGCGAGGACGGTCTCCTGCAGGCCGCCGGCCTTCTCGTCGTCCTTCAGGCTGCGGCTGGCAAGACCAATGTCGCAGCGGCCCTCCGAGACGGCCTGGATGCCGGAGCCGGAGCCGGTGGGGTTGTAGGTGAAGGTCGTGCCGGAGTAGTTCTGCATAAAGGACTCACCCAGCGCGTTGATCACCTTTTCCATGGAGGTCGAGCCGTCGGTCGCGACGGTGCCGCCCTTCTGCGCGCCGCACCCGGCGAGCAGCGCCGTCGCCATCACGGCGGCGAGCAAAAATGCCAGAAACTTTTTCATCAAAATCATTCTCCTTCCGATTTGTATCAATCTTTTGTTCCTTGCTACGGTTATTACTTTAGCGGCCGTGTGTAAAATGAGAAAGTCCGCTTTTGTAAAATCGGGGTCAAATTGTAAAAGGTTGAGAATAATGTGTTTTTGGTGGGGAATTGGTAGGAGAATCGGCATGTCCGTGCCGGCGGCGGGTGACTTTCTGTATGCACAGAAAGTCACCAAAGATGCGCAAGAAACCAAGGTTTCTTGACTTCCTTTTCCGGCCGTCAAGCTGGCGCTGCTCGAGGACGGCGCGCTGCGCTGCAGCTGGCTCGCCGCGCATCAGGGCGAGCTGACACAGACGCTGCGCCGTGTTCGCCAAGACCGACATCATCCACCGCCAGCAGGAGGGCGTCCCCAAGGAGGACATCCTGCTCGGCCTGTGCTACGCGATGATCCGCAACTATAAGGCGACGATCGTGCGCAGTCTCCCCGTCCATAAGCCCGTTGTCTTCACCGGCGGCGTTACCTGCAGCGCGGGCGTCATCCGCGCCATCCGCGACGTGTTCCACCTCGAAGCGGACGAGTTGATCGTCCCGGAGACGGTGCGCCAGACGGCGGCCATCGGCGCGGCCTGAGCGGCACAGATGCCCTGCACGCGCGTGGACTTTTTGTACCTGCACACCGCGGGCGACCCGGAGGGCGGCGGCGCTTCGCGCGCGGACATCGCGGCGGGGCGAGCACCCCTGCGACCTTGGCGAGCGCTGCACCGTTTCTATCGAGACGGCCATCGTGCAGGCCGAGGGCGGCGGATCCGGATCTGTTGCTGCGCGCCGTGCTGACGGGCAACGTGCTCTATGCCGCCCTCGCCGACATGCGCGCAGCTGGCCCCGCAGGCCATCCCGACGTGGGAGGAGCTGACGCGGCTCGCGGCGCAGATATCCGCCCTCCCCCCCGCGGCTGAAATCGTCTGGCGGCCGTGGGAAGCCCGCTGTGCGTCACCTCGCTCAACGAGGGGGATTCTGGACACCCTCGAGCGCGAGGGCTATCAGATCGCCCGTATACCCATCGGCGAGATGCTTTGGGTGCTCTGGCGCGACAACGGCACCGCCGCACCGGAGTAGCTCGAGCGCTGGAAGGAGCGGCTCACGCAGCTCGCCCGCACCCTCGGCAGCGCCGGGGCCTTCAGCCCCGATCCCGAGAAGCTCATCGCGGCGGCCGACCGCGGCCTCGCGGACTTCGCGGGCAATCAGGGCCGCTACCGCTACGCCAAGGCGCTGGAGCTCGGCGCGCACGCCGACGCGGTGCTCCACCGCGTGCCGCGCTATGAGAACACCGCCGTCGTCCTCGAGCTGAGCAGCCTGTCCGAGCAGTGCCCCGCCCCGCTGTTCGAGCTCTCGCTTGACGGAGACTGGGACGAGAGCGCCTGGGCCGGCCTGCGTTCGTTCCTGTACTACTGCTGATCAGCCGGCAACAGAAACCCCCCGCTCCCGCATTGGAGAAAGCTCTCCATGCGGGGGCGGGGGGGTAAAAATGTCAACTACTCTGAATGCGGTAATACTTGTTGCTGCCCTTTGTTTCCAATTTCCGCATTCTCACAGGGTTCTCTGTTACTATATATTTGCCCCTTGATTTATGGCAGCCAGCCATAGGCATGGGACATCTCGTTGCCTAAACTGTTAGAATAGAGAGGTAATGGTCTGACCTTCATCTCCAAGGGCTTTTACGTCCGCATGAAAGTCAGTCAGACATCCTCCTATTCGCAGTGTTCGATTTGTGCAGGTAGAGCCATTGCGTTCGTGTCATCAAACAGATAGAACCGGCAACAGGAAAGATGGTCTTTGTCCATTACAAGTTCAGTACAGGAGTGATTCTATGAACGCAGTAGGTATTGATGTTTCCAGCAGGAAAAGCACAGTTGCGGTGCTTCGTCCTCTGGGGGAAGTTGTTTGCTTGCCTTTTGATGTGACTCACGATATAGCAGGGCTTGCTTCACTGGCTGAGAAGTTGAAGGCTCTTGACGGTGAAACCCGCGTCGTGATGGAACACACAGGGCGTTACTATGAAGCGGTTGCAAAAGCGCTGCACGAAGCAGGACTTTTTGTCTGCGCTGTTAATCCGCTTCTCATCAAGGAGTACGGTGCTAATTCTCTGCGCCGCGTAAAAACTGATAAGGCTGATGCCGTAAAAATTGCTCGTTACGCGCTTGATAATTGGGCTGATTTGCGCGATTTCACCCCCATGGATGCAATTCGCTACGATCTCAAAACCCTCAACCGCCAGTTTCAGCTTGCCTCTAAGCAGCGGACGGCCTCTGCCAATAATTTGATTGCACTTCTGGAGCAATCCTTTCCCGGCATCCGAAAGTGCTTTGACAGCCCGGTGCGCAGTGATGGAACGCAGAAATGGGTTGACTTTGCGTATTCTTTCTGGCATGTAGACTGTGTGCGCAAGCAGCCCTTCGCTGCCTTTTGTGAGCGTTACCGAAAATGGTGCAAGCGCCACGCCTATCTCTTTAAGCAGAGCAACGCTGAAGAAGTATATGCCCTTGCGAAACGCGCTGTTGTCCTGACCCCAAAGTCAAAGGTCGTGAAAGTGCTTGTGCAGGAAGCTGCAAATCAGCTCATCAGTATTTCGCGCTCAGTGGAAGTCTATCGCGCGGAAATGGATCGGCTTGCTGCTATGCTGCCTGAATACCCCGTTGTCATGGCGATGTACGGCGTTGGAAAGTCCTACGGGCCGCAGCTTATGGCGGAAATCGGCGATGTTCGCCGATTTGAACGGAAGCAGGCTCTTGTTGCCTTTGCTGGTATTGACCCCATGCCTAACCAGTCCGGAGACAAAAACGTCAGAAGCAACAAATCTTCTAAACGAGGCTCTCCCTACCTCCGCAAAACCCTTTTTAATGTCATTAGAACTTACCTGCAATGTGCTCCCCAAGATGAACCGGTGTTTCAGTTCCTTAACCGGAAACGGGCGGAAGGCAAGCCCTTCTATGTTTATATGCTTGCAGCAGCCAACAAGTTTCTACGACGCTACTATGCTAAGCTGCGAGATTATTTTGCCTCGCTGGACACTCTCCAGCCAGTAGCTCCCATTCCCACCATCCTGAAAGCAACCCTCTGACATCACTTCCTTTTTTCTCTTTTTAAGCCGGCACTTTGTGGTGGCTTATTTGTGCTGCACTTTTTTTCTCCCCACCTTCTGCCAAATTTCCTTGCAGCAAGTCCCATTTGGGGCTTGACTTTTTATTTGCAGGCTTTCGTGGTGGACGTTGAGTGGTGTTGGTATCTTCATACTACCACCATAGAGAGGAAATGTCTCTATCCTTTTGGTTCCCTTTTGGAATTTGCTCGTTTATAGTTTTATTATTCATTCCGTGCTTCGTGGAAAAAACAGTCGCAGCACTCACATTTGGCTCGACCACATCCTGAAGACCGAAATTGGCAAGGTGGTGGACTGGAGCAAGGTGAATAAAGAAGATTATCTTCTTGCGATGGAGCGCAGCCCTATTAATTGAGATTGCTAATTTCCTGCACTGATAAGAGGCTTTTGCATTCGTACCAATTCGCTTCCTATTTTAATAGCTTCCTGAGCAGAACATATTATCTGCTCAAAGTTCAGAATGCAAGCGATCACTTTATCCTTCTCTGCGGTAGCTGTCTGCAATCTTTTGAAGTATCGTTGCTGTGTGTGGATAGCTGATGCTTAAAGCCTGTGCATCAGCAGTAAATTTTGCTGCTTTTTGCATCTGATCACTTCCATCCAAAACAGAGCGCGCATCTCGGTCATTGATATAAGCAATGTAAACTTGCAAATCCAATTCGTCACTATCAAACTGCTCTAACAATTCGCGAAT
>USAC01000035.1 GCA_900552475.1 uncultured Eubacteriales bacterium
AGTACATCGCCCTGCTGACCGAGCATAAGGTCAAGCTGCTGTGCCTGCGGGAACGGGTGAGCAGCGACAGCTCCGGCGTTTCACCATTCTCTACATAAAAAAACAGAGTGTCCATTACAGGATACTCAGATCCTATAAGGACACTCTGCATGGTCCGAGTGTTGAGATTCGAACTCAAGGCCTCTTGAACCCCATTCAAGCGCGATACCAAACTTCGCCACACCCGGATATTCATTTCAGCTGCACAAGTCAGCTTAATTAATATACCACAGCTTCCTCCGTTTTGCAAGCCCTTTTTTAAATTTTTTAAAAAATATTCCGCGGCCATACAGCAGCGTCTGCGAGAATAAAAGTCTCAAGGCGCTGAGCGAAGTGCAGCTTACTGATAAAAGGCTATCGATCTTATAGAAGTAAAAGAGACGCCGCATATGCGGCGTCTCTTTTGCACGATACAGTTCTCTCTTAGAAGAGGGTCATGATCGCGGTGACGGCGAAGTAAGCGAACGCCGGAACAGCGATGAACTTGTACAGAACGTCAACCCAGCTGCCGTACTTGATGACGGAGGTGGGGTTGTACCACTCGGTACGGATCTTCTTGGCACCGACGATCCAGGCCAGATAGAAGGCCACGACAGCGGCAGACAGGCAGTAGAAGACGTTGCCGACGAGGTTGTCGAAGAAGGCGAAGAAGGTATCGCTCCAGACGCAGGGGATCGCGCCCAGCGCGCAGATGAGGGTCACAACCCAAACGGCCTTCTTGCGGCTCCAGCCGAGGGTGTCGACCAGGCAGGTGACGGGCACCTCAACGAGGGAGATGCAGGTGGAAAGGCCGGCGAAGAAAATGGCCAGCATGAACAGGAAGAAGATCATGCCGCCAGACAGCGTGCTGAAGATCTTGGGCAGGGACTGGAAGATCAGGCCCTTGCCGGCGAGGGGATCCAGACCGAACAGAACGACTGCGGGGATGCACGCGAAGCCGCTCATGACGCACAGCAGCAGCTGAGTCACGTTGACGGTAACGAAGTCGGTGGCAAGGTCGGCCTTATCGGACATGAAGCTGCCGTAGGTCATCAGGTAACCGGGGCCAAGGCCGACGGCGAACAGCGCCATACCGGCCGCGGCAGACCACAGCTCAATGCTGCCGAGACCCTTGATATCAAAGGACAGATAGTAGTTCAGACCCTCGGCGATGCCGTCGAGCGTGAACACGCGGATGTCGACGACCAGCAGGACAACGAACAGGGCGGGAAGCAGGATCTTGCAGCACTTCTCAACGCCCTTCTTGATGCCGCCGAGGCTGATCAGGGCGGTCAGGATGATAACGGCGAGAACGATGGCATAGATCAGGGGGCGGTTTGCGTTGATCTGGTTGTAGTACCCCTCAACGTCGTTCAGGAAAGGAGCACCGCCGATGGTGGAACCCATGTACACGACGCAGATGGCCATGACCACGGGATAGTAGAACGCCAGGCACATGGGGATCGCCGCCTTAAAGGTGCCGAAGGCCTTGCCCTTCTTACCGGCAACCGCCTCGAGGTTGCCGGCCGTACTTCTCTTATACTTACGGCCCAGAGCGCTCTCGGCCCAGCCGGCCGGGATAACGGCCACGATGCTGATGATGATGAAAGCGAGGACAAACGTGCCGCCGCCGTACTTGGCAGTCAGCATCGGGAAGCGCCACATGGCGCCGACGCCGATGGACATACCCAGCGTCGACAGAATATAGCCGATTCTGGAGCCCCAATTTTCCTTTTTAACTGCGTTTTCACTCATAGTAAAACTCTCCAATACTCCTACACTCTTTAGATTTTCTCAAATTAGATGTCGTTCTTTTTCAGCGAGTACGTGACCAGCGCAACACTGCCGCCGCCAAGTACCACCACATAAAAGGCCAGCATGATCCAAGCCGTCACAGTCATGATTCTGTGTCCTCCTTTCCTAAAAAAATATTCCGCGTACCCTCCGCGCGAACACTCGCGCCATTTGCTCAAGGAAAATTGGATAAATGTGAGGCGTTTTTGCGTTTTGCGTCCCAGAAAGGCGCTTTTCTGATTCCACAAAACAGTGGATGGTAAATGGTGAAAATGCAAAAAATAAACGGCGACTTTTCCGCGTATTTCGGAAAGTTGCCCATTTTTCCTTGCACTTACCGGAAATGTATGATAAGATAAAAATAATTTTGACAAGGGGGCCTTTCCGTAGTGAACAACAACTTATATATGTCATCGCTCCTCAAGGCTTTTGACGTGCTGGACTGCTTTCAGGACGACAAGCAGGAGCTTGGAATCTCCGACATCGCCGTTCTGGTCGGCATGCCGGTCAGCTCGGTGCATCGTCTGATCCAAAGTCTGGAATATGAGGGCATGCTGATCCAGAATCGCGAAAACAAGAAGTATTCCCTCGGATCCAAGCTCATGGCGATGTCGGTCAAGTGCCGCACGTCCCGCAGCTTCGGACGTATTGCCTCGAAGTATGTTGACCAGCTCGGCCAGCTCACCGGCGAGACGGTGAACCTCTCCACCTGCTCGGGCGACCGTATCATCAATGTGTATCACGCGGAAAGTCATTTTGTCCTTCGCCCCAATTTCCCACTCTACACGTCCTATCCCGCCTATAAAACAAGCGTCGGCCGGGTGTTTCTGAGCTGGATGGGCGACCCGGCGCTCAAGTGGATCTATGAGAATAACAAGGACGACATCAGCATGACGCAGGAGGAATTCCTCGCCATGCTGCATCAGGCCCGGCGCGACGGCTACGCGCTCGACGATCAGGTGTTCAGCGCGGGTCTGCGATGCGTGGCGGCCCCCGTTTTCCTCACCGGCAGCAAGCCGATGTTTGCCATCTCCATCTCCGCGCCGCTGTCGCGGATGGACGATGCGCTCTATGCCCGTTCCCGCGAGCTGGTTACTGACTTTGCCGCGCGGATTTCGCACGATATTCAGGCCGCTGAGGCGAGGGCCTGACACACATCACATACATAGACGCCGGACAGGAGATCCTGTCCGGCGTTTTTGTTTATATGGGCATTTGAGATGCCGCCGGAGGCAGAGCCAGCCGATTCAAGCTCCAATCCCTGCCGGAACAACTATCCCCCAACAAAAAACAGGGTGCGGACGAACTCGTCCGCACCCTGCGTGCGTTATTCTCTTCAGCAGATCTTGTCGGTCCAGCCGAACGGGTCGGGCTTCTTGCCCCACTGGATCCCGGTCAGCTCGTCATACAGCTTCTGGGAAACCTCACCGATCTGGGAGTGGTTGATCTCGTACTCCTTGCCCTCGTAGCTCAGGCCGCCGATGGGGGAGATGACGGCGGCGGTGCCGACGCACCAGGCCTCCTCGAGCGTGCCGTTGGCGGCGGCCTCAAACAGCTCGTCGACGCTGATCAGGCGCTCCTCGATGGGCATGCCCCAGCTCTTGACCAGGGCGATGCAGGAGCGGCGGGTGATACCGTCGAGGATGGAGCCGGTCAGCATGGGGGTGACGACCTTGCCGGCGATCTTGAACATGATGTTCATGCCGCCGCCCTCCTCGACGTACTTGCGCTCGACGCCGTCGAGCCACAGTACCTGAGAAAAGCCCTTCTCGATGGCCTTGTCACCGGCGCGGTTGGCGGCGCCGTAGTTGCCGCCGCACTTGGCCTCGCCCGTGCCGCCGCGCACTGCGCGGACGTCCTCCGTCTCGACCATGATCTTGACGGGCTCCAGACCGTTCTTGAAATAGCTGCCCACGGGGGAGAGGATGACGACGAACATCGCCTCATGCACGCCGTGCAGCGCCAGATCCGGATCGGTGGAGAACAGGAACGGGCGGATATACAGGCTCGTACCGGGATCGGAGGGAACCCAGTCCTGATCGAGCTTGACAACGGCGCGGATGCCCTCGAGTGCCTCATCGGGGTTGATGCGGGGCAGGCCGATACGGTCGCAGGACTTGTTCAGGCGGGCCATGTTGTCCCACGGACGGAACAGCTGCACGCCGCCGTCGGGGGTGCGGTAGGCCTTCAGACCCTCAAAGACCTCGGTGCCGTAGTGGAAGACGCTCGCGGCGGGGGAGAGGGAAATGGGGCCGTAGGGGACGATGCGGGCATCATGCCAGCCCTCGGCGTCCGAGTAGTCCATAACGAACATGTGGTCGGTGAAGTAGTGGCCGAAGCCCAGCTTGTCGGACGGGGGCAGGGTGCCCTTGTTCGGATTCTTCGTAACTTTGATTTCCATCGTATGTACCTCCTATTGAAATATAGTATGATTAAAGCTCGGCTGCGCGCGTCATATTCACGCGGATGGCGTCGCAGCATTCATGGAACGTCTGCTTTTCCTCGGCGGTGAGGGGCAGCTCCACGACCTCCTCGACGCCGTTTGCGCCGATGACGCAGGGAACGCCCGCGACGACGTCGTGCTCGCCGTACTCGCCGCACAGCTCCATGCTCGCGGGCATGATGGCCTTCTCGTCGTGCAGGACGATGTGTACCATGCGGGCCGCGGTGGTGGAGATGCCGTACTCGGTGCAGTACTTGCCGGAGAAGGTGACCCAGCCGCCGCCGATGGACTCCTTCTTCAGCGCCTCGCGGTCGAAGCGGAAGCGCTCGTCCGTCTCGGCCCACTTATCAAGCGGCATGCCGTTGAAGCTGACGCAGGACCAGGGGGCAAACTGCTGGTTGCCGTGCTCGCCGAGCATGTAGCAGGTGATGGACTTGTGATCCACGCCGGTCTGGCGGGCCAGCGCGCTCAGCAGGCGGGCGGTGTCGAGGCCGGTGCCGGTGCCGAACACGCGGCCGCGGGGAAGACCCAGACCCTTCGCCAGCTCATAGGTGACGACGTCGCAGGGGTTGGTGATGTTGATGAGGACACCGTTAAAGCCGCTGTCCTTGATCTTCTGGACATAGCTGCGCACGGCGGGGACGGTGAACTTCATCTCGGCCACGCGGTCGGTGTTGCCGCGCAGAAGGTCGATCTTGCCGACGCTGTTGACGATGACATCGCACTCGCCGAGGTCAGAGAAGTCACCGGCGCGCACACTGACGCGGTGGGGCATGTAGGCGACGGAGTCGCGCAGGTCCTGCACTTCGCTGGCGAGCTTCTGATCCTTGAGGTCGACGAGGATCAGCTCGTCCGCAATGCCCTGAATGGCGAGGGAATAGGCGACATGCGCGCCCACGTGGCCCAGACCGACCACACCGACAGTACGTTTTTTCATGATAGCAAACATCCTTTCAGATTATAAATAGAATACGTTTTTATTCGGTTCAAGCCCCGAAGTTGGGGAAGAGCACGCAGGTATAGAGCATCGTGAGCATCATGTACACCGCGAGGATCACCGCGAAGGCGGGGAGCGTGCGCTTCATGACGCCGCTCTCGTTGCCGATCTCGTCGACGGTGGCGCAGGCGGCCACGGTGTTGTTCGGGCAGATGAGGTTGCCGAGGGAGGCACCGGCGTTCTGCCCGGCGAAGATGGTGATGGGGTTCATGCCGAGGGCGTTCGCGGCCTGAACGTGCATGTCGGCGAACATGATGTTCGAGCCGACGCCCGTGCCGGTGACGAACGAGCCGCTCGCGCCGATGAGCACGGCCGCGGCCGGGTAGAAGCGGCCGACGGCGGCGGCGATGTGCTTGTTGTGATATTCCTCCGGGGTCTTGACGCCGATGAGCTTGACATAGAGGACGGAGAGGAGGATGGAGATGATGCCCGTGCCCATGGACGTGACCTCCGCGCCGACGAAGTTCGACAGGACGAACATGGTCGCGCTGGTCGTGATGCCCGCGAAGAAGAGGTAGGGCAGCAGGCCGCGGAAGCCCTTTTTGCCGAAGGTCATGGCGATCATCAGGAACGGAATGATGAGCACGCCGAACATGTGGATGCGGCCGACCATGGCGGAGTTGAGCGCTACGGTGCTGATGCCCGCGTCGACGAGCGCTGCGCCGCCATTGATGGTCGTGAGGCCCGCGCCGCCCCACGAGCAGGGCGTCGCGTCGCCGAGGAGGGCGAGGGCGATGGATGTGACGGGGTCAAAGCCCAGCGCCACGAGGAACGGGGCCGCGATGGCCGCCGGAGCGCCCGCGCCGGCCGCGCCCTCGAGGAAGATCGGGAGCATCATGCCGATGATGACAACCTGCACACGGCGGTCGTCGCTGATGCGGGCGATGGTGTTCTTGACCTCCTCAATCGCGCCCGTCTCGCGCAGGATGTTGAGGATGACGAAGGCACCGAAGACCATGAGCACGATCTTCAGACCCTCCTTGATGCCCTTCCAGAGGAGGGCGTCGTAGGTCTTGACGTTTTCGGCAAACGTGGCGCCGGTGACGTTAAAGTAGGTGAAGGCGAGGATCAGCGTCCAGATCAGGGCGATGGGCGCGACCTTTTTGGCCGACTGGTGGAAGGCGAGGATGCCGACGAGCACGACGATGATCGGGCTGAGGGCGATGAGGAAGTTCAGGAAGCTCATGGGGTGCTTTTCTCTCTTTCATACAGGTAGAATCTATTTCTACACCCCAATGCCGGCCGGACAGGGAGCGTGCAGAACAAAAAGAAAAGCGGCCCCGCCGAATTCTGGCGGAGCCGCGGGGCATGTTGTCTCACTCACGCGGGCGTTTCGGCCCGGCGGCGGTCATGCACACTGGCGGTTCGTCATCGTTCGGCGGTCTCTGCAGTGCAGCAGCTGTACCAGTACCAGCAGTACCAAAATAAAAATGGACACCACAAGAATGGTGTCCATCAGCATAATCATCATGGAATTCGCGCCGTTATCAGCGCAGGAGAAAGGCGCACAGGCGGTCTGTGCGGAAGCGGTCATATGAGCGGCGGATGCGAAAAACGTCTGCATGGCCGATTCCCCTTTCTCTCAGAGTCACCCGTGTTCATCTGGGCGTAGGGTTATCTTAGCACCGTTTTTAGCGCTTTGCAAGAGTGAAGCCCGCAAAAGAAAAAAGATCGGCCATGCGCACAAAACGAACCAGCATAGTAGGGAAGCATGTTGTCGATTCTGAACGCAAAATGGCGTGCGGCAGCGCGTTTTGTCACGGGAAACTCAAAAATTTTCAGCTCACCTGACACTTTTTTGATTTTGCCTGTTGATTCTGCGGCGGACTTGCCGTATACTATATATGTGCAGGCCAGACCGCGCCGGCACATATCCGACTGAAACGTTTTTTTCCACATTCAACAAAACAGGAGGAAATGAAGATGAAGTATAACCGTACATTCAACTTCTCCGCCGGCCCCGCCATGATGCCGGAGCCCGTTCTGGAGGAGATCCGCGACGAGATGATGAACTACCGCGGCAGCGGCATGTGCGTCATGGAGATGAGCCACCGCTCCAAGGTGTTCCAGCAGATTGCCGACGAGGCCGAGGCCGACCTGCGCGCGCTGATGGGCATTCCCGATAACTACAAGGTGCTGTTCATTCAGGGCGGCGGTACGCTGGAGTTTGCGATGGTGCCGATGAACCTGATGAAAAACGGCAAGGCCTGCTATGTCGAGACGGGCACCTGGTCGAAGAAGGCCATCGCCGAGGCGAAGAAGTACGGGGACGTCACCGTCGTCGCCTCCTCCGCCGACAAGAACTATTCCTACATCCCCGACTGCTCCGATCTCGACATCCCGGACGATGCCGACTATGTCTACATCTGTGAAAATGAGACGATCAACGGCACGACGTGGCACAAGCTGCCGAACACGAAGGGGCATGTCCTCGTCGCCGACCAGTCCTCCATGTTCCTCTCCCGCCCCTGCAATGTCGCCGATTACGGTTTGATTTGGGCGGGCGTGCAGAAGAACGTCGGCCCGGCGGGCATGTCGGTCGCGATCATCCGCGAGGATCTGCTGCGCGACGATCTGGATCCGAAGGTTCCGGCCTATCTGCGCTATAAGCTGCACGCCGACAACGACTCCATGTACAACACCCCCAACTGCTGGGCGATCTACTGCTGCGGCAAGGTGTTCAAGTATCTGCGCTCCATCGGCGGGCTCGAGGAGATGCAGCGCCGCAACGAGGAGAAGGCCAAGGTGCTTTATGACTTCCTCGACAGCTCCAGGCTCTTCAAGGGGACGGTCGTTCCCGCTGACCGCAGCCTGATGAATGTCCCGTTCTCCACCGGCGACAAGGATACCGACGCCGCCGTCGTCGCCGCGACGAAGGAAGCGGGCTTCGATAACCTCAAGGGTCACCGCTCCGTGGGCGGCCTGCGCGCGTCCATCTACAACGCCATGCCCAAGGAGGGCGTCGAGGCGCTGGTGGCGTTCCTGCGCGACTTCGAGGCGAAGCACTGAGCTTCGGCACCCTCGCCGGACGAGGGGATAGAGAGAAACTGAATAAAGAGTAAAAAAGGAGATTGACCATGCGTATTCTGGTGACCGACGGAATGGATAAGACCGCCATGGCGCAGCTGCGCGACATGGGCCATGAGGTAGTAGAGCAGTTTTATGAGCCGGAGGAGCTGGGCGCGGCGCTGCGCGATTTCGACGCGGTCGTCGTCCGCTCCAAGACGAAAGTTCGCAAAAACCACATCGACGAGGCGAAGGGCGGCAAGCTCCGCCTGATCATCCGCGGCGGCGTGGGCGTCGACAACATCGACGTCGACTATGCCCGCTCCTGCGGCATCGCCGTGCGCAACACCCCCGGCGCGTCCTCCGCGTCCGTGGCGGAGCTGGCGCTGGCGCATATGTTTGCCTGCGCCCGCTATATCTCCATCGCGGGCCACACCATGCGTGAGGACAAGTGGGAGAAGAAGGCCTACGGCAAGGGCATCGAGCTCGGCGGCAAGACGCTCGGCATCATCGGCTTCGGCCGCATCGGCCAGGCGCTGGGCGTCATGGCCCGTGCGCTGGGCATGCACGTCATCGCCTACAGCCGCACCCGCCGCCCCGAGGTCGAGCAGGCCACGGGCGTGGCGTATGTGGAGCTCGACGAGCTGCTGGCAAAGTCCGATTTCATCTCCCTGCACGCGCCCGCCGCTGACGGCGGCCCGATCGTCACGGCAGAGACCATCGCCAGGATGAAGGACGGCGTCGTGATCGTGAACACCTCCCGCGGCGTGAACGTCGACGAGGACGTGCTGCTCGCCGCGCTCGAGAGCGGCAAGGTGCGCGCCGCCGGACTCGACGTCTACGCCGAGGAGCCGACGCACAACCACGCGCTCTACAGCCACCCCATGGTCTCCTGCACGCCGCACATCGGCGCGGCAACCGTCGAGGCGCAGAAGCGCATCGGCTCGGAGATCGTGGACATCATCCGCGAGGCGTAATATCTCCTCTTTTTCAAAAGGCGAGACCTTTTGGCAAAGAAAGTTTCGCTCCGAACCGCGCATTTTGTGCGCGCAGCACACAAAATGCACTCTGAGACTTTTTAAACAAACAGAGAGACGTGACCGGCGGTCACGTCTCTCTGTTTGCTTATTTTCCTTCTGTCTGCGTTTTGCAGGCCAGCGCGTCTACGAACTGGCGGGCGGTGCGGCCGGAGCGGCTGCCTGCGCGCACCTGCCATGTGGCGGCGGCCTTGCGCAGCTCCTCGTCCGTCAGGCTGCCCGCGCCTGTGCGGCGGAAGAGCGCGGAGACGATGCCCTGATACTCGTCGAACGTCGGTGCGGGGTAGAAAATCTGCAGGCCGAAGCGGCTCGAGAGGGAGAGCTTCTCCTCCATCGTGTCCGAGCGGTGGATGTCGCCGTCGTGCTCCATGTCGCTGCGGTCGCGCCAGATCTCGCGCACGAGGTGGCGGCGGTTGGACGTGGCGTAGATGCGCACGTTTTCGGGTGCGGCCTCAGCCCCGCCCTCCATGACCGCCTTGAGGTACTTGTAGGACGTCTCATTCTCCTCGAAGGACAGGTCGTCGAGGAAGAGGATGAAGCGGTAATTCCGCGATTTGATCTGGCGCAGGATGGCGGGAATGAGCGCGTACTGATCCTTGTAGATCTCGATCAGGCGCAGGCCCTGCGCCGCGTACTCGTTGGCGATGGCCTGAATGCTCGTGGACTTGCCGGTGCCGGCATCGCCGTAGAGCAGGACGTTGTTCGCGTGGTGCCCGGCGAGGAAGGACTCGGTATTCGCGAGAAGCTGCTGCTTCTGCTTTTCGTAGCCGACGAGGTCACCCAGCCGCACGGGCAGGCGCTCCTCCACTGGCGTGAGACGTGCGCCGCCGGGCGCGCTCTCGGCGCGGAACACCTGTCCCAGACCGAGCAGGCCGACGCCGCGCGTGCGGTAGAAGTCCGTGAGCCGCGCGAGCATCTGCGCGGGGCAGTCCGCCTGCGCAAGCGCCGCGGCCAGCTCCGTGAGCAGCGCACCGTCCCCAGTGCACCGTCCCTCGTGGTGGAAGTCGCGCAGCAGCGGCCATGCGTCCGCGTCCGGAAGCGGCGCGTCAAAGAGCGCGCGCAGGCGCTCCATATCGCGCAGGGCGAGCGCGTACAGCGTGTCCTGCGGTGCCTGCCGCCGCTCACAGGCGAGCGAGAACGGGTTTTCGCTCCCGACGAGCGCCTGCGCAAGGCAGCAGTGCCAGAGGTCACCCTGCCAGCCGCCGCGCACGGCGCGGACGACGAGCTCGCTGCGCGCCGCTGCGTCGGAGGAGAGCAGCCGCTGCGGCAGGCTCCCCTCCGGCAGGCGGAAGAGGATCAGATCGGACAATAGATTCTGCATACCGTCCATGTAAGGCCTCACAGCAGAATCGCGCCGCGGTCAGCGGAGCTGACGGAGCGGGCGTAGCGCTTGAGATAGCCGCTCTGGATGCGCGGCGGCGGGCAGACCCATGTCTTGCGGCGCTCAGCCAGCTCCTCCTCACTCACGCAGAGCTGAATGGAGCGGGCGGGGATGTCGATTTCGATCATGTCGCCCTCCTGCACAAGGCCGATGGGGCCGCCGGAGGCCGCCTCGGGGCTGACGTGGCCGATGGACGCGCCGCGCGTCGCGCCGGAGAAGCGCCCATCGGTGATGAGCGCGACGTCCTTGTCGAGCCCCATGCCCGCGATGGCGGAGGTGGGGTTGAGCATCTCGCGCATGCCGGGGCCACCCTTCGGCCCCTCATAGCGGATGACGACAACGTCGCCGGGGCGGATGCCGCCGGCATAGATGACGGCGATGGCCTCATCCTCGGAGTTGAAGACCCGCGCGGGGCCCTTGTGGCGCATCATCTCAGGCGCGACGGCGCTCTGCTTGACGACGCAGCCGTCGGGGGCGAGGTTGCCGTAGAGCACGGCGATGCCGCCGGTCCGGGAGTAGGGGTTATCCAGCGGGCGGATGATCTCCTCATTGCGGTTTTCAACGTCCGCGAGGTTTTCGCCCACGGTCTTTCCGGTAACGGTCATGAGGGAGGTGTCGAGCAGGTTCGCACGCGTCAGCTCCTTCATGACGGCCCAGACGCCGCCCGCCTGCTCCAGATCCTCCATGAACGTGTCGCCCGCGGGGGCGAGGTGACAGAGGTTCGGCGTTTTCTCACTGATCTCATTGACCATGTGCAGATCCAGCTCGACACCAGCTTCGTGGGCGATGGCGGGCAGGTGCAGCATCGTGTTCGTCGAGCAGCCGAGCGCCATATCGACCGTCTCGGCGTTGTGGAAGGCGGCGGGCGTCATGATATCGCGCGGACGGATATTCTGCTCGACGAGCTTCATGATCTGCATGCCCGTGTGCTTGGCAAGGCGCAGGCGCGCGGAGTAGACGGCGGGGATGGTGCCGTTGCCGGGCAGCGCAATGCCGATGGCCTCGGTCAGGCAGTTCATGGAGTTGGCGGTGTACATGCCCGAGCAGCTGCCGCAGGTGGGGCAGGCGTTTTCCGTATAGTCGGAGACACCTGTCTCATCGAGCTTCCCGGCGTGATAGGCGCCGACGGCCTCGAACATGTGGCTCAGGCAGGTGCGGCGGCCGTCCGCAAGACGGCCCGCGAGCATCGGTCCGCCCGAGACAAAGATCGTCGGGATGTTGAGCCGCGCCGCGGCCATCAGCAGGCCGGGGACGTTTTTGTCGCAGTTGGGGATCATGACCAGACCGTCGAACTGGTGGGCCATGACCATGGCTTCGGTGGAGTCGGCGATCAGGTCGCGGGTGACGAGGGAATACTTCATGCCGACGTGCCCCATGGCGATGCCGTCGCACACGGCAATGGCCGGGAACATGACGGGCGTGCCGCCCGCGGCGCGGATACCGGCCTTGACGGCCTCGGCGATCTTGTCGAGGTTCATGTGGCCGGGGACAATCTCGTTATACGAGCTGACCACGCCGATCAGCGGGCGCGACAGCTCCTCGTCCGTATAGCCCAGGGCATACAGAAGGCTGCGGTTCGGCGCGCGCTCCACGCCGGATTTGATTTGCTCAGAACGCATGGCTTTCTCCTTTCCTGCGGCCCGTGGGGCCGGTGTATCCTCAGTTGGAGGCAGTGTCGAGGTCCTTGTCGCCGCCCCAGATCATGTTGCGGCGCAGCTCCTCGCCGACGATCTCCATCTGATGCTTGGCCAGCTGGTCGCGCTTGGAGTTGAAGAACGTGCGGCCGCAGCTCTTGTTCTCGGCGATCCAGCGGCCGGCGAAGGTGCCGTCCTGGATGTCGGACAGAACCGCGCGCATGCGGGCCTTCGTCTCCTCGTGGGGGATGACACGCGGGCCGGAGACATACTCGCCGAACTCGGCGGTGTCGGAGATGGAGTAGTTCATCGCGGCGACGCCGCCCTTGTTGATCAGGTCGATGATGAGCTTCATCTCGTGGATGCACTCGAAGTAGGCGTTCTCGGGCTCATAGCCGGCTTCAACCAGCACCTCAAAGCCGCAGCGCATCAGGTCGACGACGCCGCCGCAGAGGACGGTCTGCTCACCGAAGAGGTCGGTCTCGGTCTCGTCGTGGAAGGTCGTCTCCATCACGCCGGCACGCGCGCCGCCGATCCCGGCGATGTAGGCCAGAGCGATCTCATAGGCGCGGCCGGTGGCGTTCTGCTCGACGGCGACAAGGCAGGGCACGCCCTTGCCGCTGACGTAGGTAGAACGGACGGTGTGGCCGGGGCCCTTGGGGGCCGCCATGAACACGTCGACGCCCGCGGGGGGGACGATCTGCTTATAGCGGATGTTGAAGCCGTGGGCAAAGGCCAGCGCGTTGCCCTCCTCGAGGTTGGGGGCGATATCCTTCTTGTAGACGTCGGCCTGCACCTCATCGTTGATCAGCATCATGACGATATCGGCCCACTTGGCGGCCTCAGGAACGGTCTTGACGGTCAGGCCGGCCTCCTCGGCCTTGGCCCAGTTCTTGGAACCGGCGCGCAGGCCGACACACACGTCGCAGCCGGAATCCTTCAGGTTCAGCGCGTGGGCGTGGCCCTGAGAGCCGTAGCCGATGATGGCGATCTTCTTGCCGTTGAGGTAATTGATGTCGCAGTCCTTCTCATAGTACATTTTAGCCATGGTATATTTACTCCTTTACAAATAAATATCTATTATTCACTCACAGCAAGCTCTTGCCGAGATTGAATTCCGTGGTTTCCTTCCGCTCGTCGCGGATGGTGTGCTGGCCGCGCTCGAGGGCGACGATGCCGGTGCGGACAAGCTCAAGAATGCCGAACTCACGCAGCAGCGTCATGAGCGCTTCGCTCTTTGTCTCGTCACCGATGACTGCGAGCGTCAAGGACGCTGTCGACACATCGAGGATGGACGCGCGGAAGATGTTTGCCAGCTGGATGACCTCGTTGCGCACGCTGCGGCTGTCGGCCCGCACCTTGCACAGCACCAGCTCGCGCCGGATGGAATGCTCGGCGGAGAGAAGGCGCACGGAGTGGACGGGGACGAGCTTGGACAGCTGGCTCGTGATCAGCTGGGTCTGGTTTTCGTTGGTGAGCACCTCGATGGTGATGCGGGAGAGGGCGGGATCGTCCGTCGGGCCGACGGCGAGGGACTCGATGTTGAAGCCCTTGCGGGAGAACAGGCGGGAGACCTGAGAGAGGACGCCGGCCTCATTGTCCACAAGGACGGAGAGGGTGTGCAGGCTGGGGGTATCCGTCATGATGGTAGCTCCTTTCTGTCAGTTCAAGAGGAATTCGGTGATGTGGTGGCCGCCGTTGACCATGGGGTGAACCATCTCGTCGGCGTCGATCGAGCACTCGATCACAAAGCCGCGGCCCTGTTCGTTCTCGCGCAGCGCCTCGGTGATGGCGTCCTCGAGCTCCTGCGGGTTGCTGGCGCGGCGTGCGCCGAGACCAAAGGACTGTGTGTACTTCACGAAGTCCGGCCCGCGGTTGAGGGCCGTCTCGGAGAAGCGCTTGTCGCAGGTCAGGTTCTGCCACTGGCGCACCATGCCGAGGTTGCCGTTGTTGAAGATGAAGGTGATGACGGGGAGCTTATAGAATTCCTCTGTCGCCAGCTCGTTGCCGTTCATGCGGAAGCAGCCGTCGCCGGTGATGTGGATGACGGTCTTGTCGGGGTTGCCGCGTTTGGCGCCGATGGCGGCGCCGAGGCCGAAGCCCATCGCGCCGAAGCCGCCGGAGGTCAGAAGCTGACCGGGATAGTCGAAGTGGAGGTGCTGGATCGACCACATCTGGTGCTGGCCGACGTCGGTTGCGACGATGGAATCCTGCGGGAAGCGGCGCACGATGGTGGAGAGCACCTGCTTCGGCGTGAGGGAGCTGGGCGTCTCGGTGTACCCCGTCTCGGTGGGGAAGGAGAACACATAGTCCTTCCACGCCTTGTGCTCATACTGCGGCACGCGCTCGAGCAGCAGGCGCAGCACCTGCTTGGCGTCGCCGACGATGTGGTGGTCGGTCTGGACGTTTTTGTTGATCTCGGCGCGGTCGATGTCGATGTGGACGATCCTGGCCTGCCGCGCGAACGTGTCGGGCTTGAGGGCCACGCGGTCGGAGAAGCGGCAGCCCACCGCGATCAGCAGGTCGCAGTTGTCAACGGCCATGTTCGAGGCGACGGAGCCGTGCATGCCGATCATGCCGGTTGCGAGCGGGTCGCGCCCGGCAACGCCGCCGCCGCCCATGACCGTGATGGCGCAGGGGGAGTCGATCCGGCGGGCAAAGGCGCGGAACTCCTCGTGCGCGCGGCTGCGCACCACGCCGCCGCCGCAGATGAGCATCGGCTTTTCGGACTGGGCGATCATCTCGACGAGGGTGTTCACGTCGTCGAGATCCGCCTCGGGCATCTTCAGGCTGCTGGTGTAGGCGCGGCGATAGAGCGAGGCAAGGTGGCCGGTGGTGGCGTGCTGCTCGAGCGGCAGGGGCTCATAGTCGCACTCGGCGGCCGTCACGTCGCGGGTGATGTCGATGAAGACGGGGCCGGGGCGGCCGCTGCGGGCGAGGGCGAAGGAGTCTCGCACGACGTCGGCGAGCTTCTCCACGTCGCGCACCATGTAGGTGAACTTCGTGATGGGCATCGTGATGCCGGTGATGTCGACCTCCTGAAAGGCGTCCTTGCCGATGAGGCTCTGGGCGACGTTGCAGGAGATGAACACCACGGGCGAGGAGTCCATATACGCCGTCGCGATGCCGGTGGTGAGGTTTGTTGCGCCGGGGCCGGACGTGGCGAAGCACACGCCGACCTTTCCGGTGCTGCGGGCATAGCCGTCGGCCGCGTGGGCCGCGCCCTGCTCGTGGGCTGTGAGGATGTGGGTGATTTTGTCGTGGTAATCGTAGAGCGCGTCGTACACGTTCAGGATCGTTCCGCCGGGATAGCCGAACACGGTATCCACGCCCTGCTCGAGCAGACACTCGAGCAGGATTTGTGCGCCGGTCATTTTCATATCTTTCTGTCCTCCTGCTGTGGTTGTGATGATCGGGGTTTGGAATGGTAAGATCAAAAAATATGATAAAAGCGAGGCCTCGCCGATACCGGTGAGGCCCCGCTCTCTATCTGTAGGTTACGCAGATGTCAAGTTGGCTCGCCGTATCGGCCGGACGCAGTTACCAGCAGCGCAATAATCGTTACCAGAATAATGGAAATTACGATAATGAACAGAGCGCTACTCCCCAGCAGGGACACGATCGCAGCCGCAACAAAAATGGACGCCAGCAGAGCGGCGTCCAGAATCAGAGCGATATTGTGAGAGAAAGTGCGCGCAGCGCAGCAAGCGGCGTCTGCAGCGGCAGCCGTCGTGGCATGATTGGCACAGAACATCGTCATTTCGCACGCACTCCCTTCGGTAAGATGTATTCCCACTTTAGCACTGCAGACGGGCGGTGTCAATCCATTTCCGGCAGGGTATGCCGATTTTGTGAATCCTACTATCCAATGTACGGAAACACTCCTTCAAATTTATGGAAACTGTATACGCCGCAGTTTCGCGAGCAGAAAAACCGCGGCCCCGATGAACCGATCACCGAGGCCGCGATAAGCATCTTAAGGTCTCACCGAGTTCGCGGCCCGCAGGCCGCAAATAAATTGTAATCCGCTTTTTGCGGCGGCGTGTACGCCGCAAAAAACACTTTGCGCGGGCCTCGGCCCAAAGGAACTGGCCTCGGCAGACCCGACGGTTGATGTCGGGCCAACGAGCGTCGCAGGCTGGCACAGCCAGCCGAGGAGCAGAGCGAAGCGAAACCCCCATTCGCCTAAAAGGGCTCTGCCCTTTTAGGCGAGAGTTTTGACCCACTCGCCGTACTTGGCGAGGTTCGCGTCGCGCCCGGCGGCGTCGCGGCCCTGCGTGAGGATGTAGACCTTGATCTTCGGCTCGGTGCCGCTGGGACGGACGAGGATCGTCGTGCCGTCGGCCAGCTCATAGCGCAGCACGTTCGAGCCGGAGAGCTCCATCGTGCTCTTTTCGCCCGTGCGGCAGTCGACGACGGAGCCGTCGGTATAGTCCTTGCGGACGGCGACGTCCACGCCCGCGATCTGGACGGGGGACTGCGCACGCAGATTCTTCATCAGCGCGGCCATCTTCTCCAGCCCGTCAAGGCCGGGCATGACGAGGTTGTGGGTCTTCTCGCCGTACCAGCCGTACTTCTGATAGAGCGCCTGCAGCGCGTCATAGAGCGTCATGCCCTGCGCGGCGTACCACGCGGCCATCTCTGTGATGATGAGCGAGGCGGTCACGGCGTCCTTGTCGCGGACATAGTCGCCGAGCATGTAGCCGTAGCTCTCCTCATAGCTCATGATAACGTGACCCTCACCCGCGCTCTCGAGCGCGTTCTTCTTCTCGGCCATGAACTTGAAGCCCGTGAACGTGTCGCAGGAGGTGACACCGTTGCTCTCGGCGACCTTGCGCGCCATCTCGGTGGTGACGATCGTCTTGAGAAAATAGGGCTTTTCGGGCATCTTGCCCGCGCGGCGCAGCGCGCCGATCAGATAGTCGAGCATCAGCACGCCCGTCTGGTTGCCTGTGACGGGGATGAACTTGCCGTCCGCGCCGCGCACCATGATGCCCACGCGGTCGCTGTCCGGATCGGTGCCGAGGATGAAGTCCGCGCCGACCTTGTCGGCGAGGTCGATGGCGAGATAGAAGCCCTCGGGGTGTTCGGGGTTGGGGGAGACGACCGTGGGGAAGTTCCCATCGAGCACCATCTGCTCGGGCACGCAGTACAGGTGCTTCACGCCCAGCCCGTGCAGCGCCTCGGGCACGAGCTTCCAGCCGCAGCCGTGGAAGGGGGTGTAGATCATCTTGAAGGTGTCGGCGACCTTGGCGACGCTCTCGCGGTCGTTGATCATGGCGAAGACGTTGGCCATAAACGCGCGGTCCGTCTCCTCACCGATGACCTCGATCAGTCCGGCAGCCTTCGCCTCGTCGAACGGCATACGCTCCACGCCCGTGAAGACGTCGATCTTCTCAAGCTCGGTGGCGATGGCGGCGGCGTGCTGCGGCGGCAGCTGCGCGCCGTCGGCCCAGTAGACCTTGTAGCCGTTATACTCCTTGGGGTTGTGGCTGGCGGTGACGTTGATGCCCGCCTGGCAGCCATAGTGCCGCACGGCGAACGACAGCTCCGGCGTGGGGCGCAGCGACTCGAAGATGCGCACATGGATGCCGTTTGCGGCGCAGACCTCGGCCGCGGCGCGGGCGAAGTCCATCGAGTGGTTGCGGCAGTCCATGCAGATGGCGACGCCGCGGCGCTTGGCCTCCTCGCCCTCGGCGCAGATTACCTTCGCGAAGCCCTGCGTCGCCCAGCGGATGACATAGACGTTCATCTGGTGCAGGCCCATCTTCATCGTGCCGCGCAGACCGGCGGTGCCGAACTCCAGCGGGCCGTAGAACCGGCTCTCGATCTCCTTGTCGTCGTCCGCGATGGCCCGCAGCTCGGCGTGCTCCTCGTCCGTGATGGCGGGGCTGCTGACCCACTTCTCATATTCCTGTCGGTAGTTCATATGCATTTACTCCTTTCGGACATTATTCATTGTCGTCGGTAACGGGCTCCGCCTGCAGAATCTCCTCGGCCTCCTCGCGGCGCGACGCCGGGACGTACAGCCCCGCGCCGTAGCCGGAAAAGCCGTTGATGACCTTTCCCGCGCCGCCGTCGAGGTCGTAATACTTGAAGCAGGGGATCCCGTAGGCCGCGAGCAGGGAAATCGTCATGTCGGAATCGGCGGCGGAATCGAAACTGTTCATCAGGCGCACGGCCTTTTCCTTCTGCCCGCTGCCGTCAACCGGCCACTGCGGGCCGTCCGGGCCGAAGGCCCATGTGGTGTTGTCCATGTACGCAATCCTCCTTTGATTGGTTGTGAGTTATTTATGGTATCTCGTCCCCACGGCGATCTGATACGCGCGGTAGACCTGTTCGAGCAGCATGACCCGCGCCATGTGGTGCGGGAACGTCATCGGCGACATGGAGAGCCGCCAGTCGGCCTCGCGCTTGAGCGTCTCGTCCAGCCCGAAGCTGCCGCCGATGAGAAACGTCAGCTGCGTCCGCCCGGCGACGCCGAAATCCGCCATGCGGCGGCTCAGCTCCTCGCTCGAGCAGGGCTTTCCCTCCACGCAGAGGGCGATGACCGCGCCGCCGCGCGGGAGCCGCTCGCGGATGAGCGCGGCCTCCGCGGCCAGCGCCTGCCGCACCTGCGCGGGCGAGGGATCCTCGGGCAGGCGCGTCTCCGGCAGCTCGGTGATCTCGAGCTTGCAGAAGCGCTGCAGCCGTTTACTGTATTCCTCCACTGCATCGCGGTAGAACTTCTCCTTCAGTTTCCCCACACAGAGGATGCTGACCTTTTGCATTGCTGACCTCCACGATATACGGCCCGCCCAGTTCCCTGCGCGGCGCGGCGGC
>USAC01000036.1 GCA_900552475.1 uncultured Eubacteriales bacterium
TCCGCCTGCCTTCGGATAAAAAAATAATGCAGGAAAAACCGTAACGGTTTCTTCTGCATTTAATGATACTCTCAACAGACGCGGAAACGGTCGGTGATTGTTTGACTTTCGTATACGCGAATGATATAATAAATCGGATTATATCAAAATCCGGGGAGGTTGGAAGCTCTCCGGAGGAGGGGATCGGGAAAATGTCACGTTACCGCGCATTTATCATTTTACTGTTGGATGTTCTGATCATTTTTCTCTGCAATTTCCTGACGATGCTGCCATATCTGCTGGGGCAGGATATCCGCCTGCTGAACCTCGTGCTGCACATTGGGCTGCTGACGGTCTGCGTGTTGCTGTTTCAGGTCTGCCTTAAGACGTACGACACGCTCTGGCGCTATGCCGAGAGCCGGGAGTATCTGACGCTGCTCGAGGGCATGGGGCTGGGATTCACGCTTTATTCGGTGGTGAACCTCCTGCTCGGCACCAGCCGCATCTGGATCAGCTCAGCCCTGACGGGGACGGCGCTGGCGCTGCTGGTGATGCTGGGGTACCGGTTCGTCTACCGCAGCTACCGGCGGCGGGTGACCGGTGTCGGCGGCGGGCCGCGGGCCTATGCGGCTATCATCGGCGCGGGATCGGCGGGCGCGGCTCTCGTCTCGGAGATGGATGATCGGATTTACGGGCGCTACCGCCCGTACTGCGTCATTGATGACGCGGCGGAAAAGCAGCAAAAACGCATCCACGGCGTCCCTGTGCTCGGGCCGATCGACGCGATGGAGGAAATCCTCGCCGACACGCCCGTCACGGACATCATTCTCGCCATCCAGAATCTCACGCCCGAGCGGCGGCAGGAGATTCTGAACCTCTGCGCCCGCACGCAGCGGCGCGTCCATGTGCTCGGCAGCCCCGTCACGCGGCTGCACGCGCGGCAGGGCGACTATATCGCCGCCGTGCGCGAGGTGGAGATCGAGGATCTGCTCGGCCGCGCGCCGGTGCAGCTGGAAAATCCGCGCATCGGGACGTTCCTGCGCGGCAAGACCGTGCTCGTGACGGGCGGCGGCGGGTCGATCGGCTCGGAGCTCTGCCGCCAGATCGCGGCGAACCGGCCGGAGCGGCTCGTGATCCTCGACGTGGCGGAGAACACGACCTATGAGCTGCAGAACGACCTGCTGCACTGGTACGGGGAGGATTTTCCCCTCTCGGTGGAGATCGCGTCCGTGCGCGACCGGCAGCGGCTGGAGCAGATTTTCGCGAAATACCGGCCGCAGCTCGTGTTCCACGCGGCGGCGCACAAGCATGTGCCGCTGATGGAGGGCTGCCCGGAGGAGGCGGTGGAGAACAACGTCTTCGGCACGTTCAACACCGCCGACATGGCGCGGCGCTACGGGGCGGAGAAGTTCGTCCTCATCTCGACGGACAAGGCCGTGAACCCAACGAACATCATGGGCGCGACGAAGAACCTCTGCGAGGAGGTGCTGCAGGGTCTGCGCGGCGTAGGCGGGACGGAGTTCGCCGCCGTGCGCTTCGGCAACGTCCTCGGCTCGAGCGGGTCGGTGATTCCGCTGTTTAAAAAGCAGATCTCTTACGGCGGGCCGGTCACGCTGACCGACCGGCGCATCATTCGCTACTTCATGACCATTCCCGAGGCGGCGCAGCTCGTGCTCGAGGCCGGGTCGTTCGCGCGCAGCGGCGAGGTGTTCGTACTGAACATGGGTGAGCCGGTGCGGATCTTCGACCTCGCGGAAAAGCTCATCCGGCTCTCCGGCTTCGTGCCGGGGGCGGACATCGAGATCCGCGAAGTCGGCCTGCGGCCGGGGGAGAAGCTCTATGAGGAGCTGCTCATGTCGAACGAAAAGCTCAAGAGCACCGAAAACGAGAAGATCTTCGTCGAGGAGCGCCCGGCGATTCCGGAGAAGGAGCTGCGTGCCGCGCTCGAGGAGCTGCAGGCGGCGATTGACGCGGGCAACCGCGCGGAGCTGCAGGCGGCGATTGACGCGGGCAACCGCGCGGAGCTGCTGCGCCTGATGCACGCGCTCGTCCCCACGTTCCGCGCGCCCGAGGAGGTCAACCGCGAGGCGCAGGAGCGTCTGGAGAGAAAGGCCGCGATATGATCGACCTGCACTGCCACATCCACCCCGGCGAGGACGACGGCTCCGCCGACGAGGAGGAGAGCTGCGCCATGGCGCGCCTTGCCGTCGAGAGCGGCGTGACCGACATCGCGGCGACGCCGCACTGCAACGCGCCGGATCCGTTTTACAACTACGCCGACAGTGCCCTGCACGCGCGCTTCACGCGCCTGCGGCAGCGGCTCGAGCGCGAGCAGATTCCCCTGCGCATTCACGATGGGATGGAGGTGTTCACGACGCCGGAGCTGCCGCGGCTGCTCGACGAGGGGCGGCTGCTCACGCTCGGCGGGACGCGGTATCTGCTCATCGAGTTCGCCTTCGGCGAGAGCGAGTGGTTCTTCGACGAGATGCTCGCCGCCGTGCGCGCGCGGGGGCTGACGCCGGTGCTCGCGCACCCGGAGCGGTATACCTGCGTGCAGGACGAGCCGCGCCTGCTGCGCCGCTGGGCGCGGGAGGGAACCGTGCTGCAGGCGAACAAGGGCAGCTTTTTCGGTATGTTCGGCCGCCGGGCGGCCGCCGCGGCGCACTGGGCGCTCGCCGACGGGTGCCTGCACCTGATCGCGAGCGACGCGCACAGTCCCTACCGGCGGACGACGCGCATGAGCGACATCTTTGATTTTACGGCGGATTTCGCCGCGGAGGAGATCGCGGATTTCCTGCTGCGGCAGAATCCGGCGGATATTCTGGCAAACCGCCCGGTATATACCGTCCGGGAAAAATTCTGACAGACCCTGAGGTGGTTTATGAAACGACTGCATATCATCACGCTGGCGGTGCTGGCGGCGTCGGTGCTCGCGCTGGGCGTGACGACACTGGTGCGCAGCATCGGAAACGACAAAACAATCCCGGAGATCGTCTGCAGCGACACGCCGCTGCGCCTGTCCGTGCAGGACGGGGAGGCGGGGCTGCTGCAGGACGTGACCGCCCGCGACGGCAATGACGGCGACCTGACGGGGAGCCTGATCGTCCAGCGCGTGGAGCGCACGGGCGCAAACGGCGAGATGACCGTGACCTACGCCGTCGCCGACAGCGACGGACACGTCACGACGAAGACGCGCACGGTGATCTACACCGACTATGTCTCCCCGCGCTTTTCGCTCACGAAGGCGCTGCGCTACGCGCCGGGCGAGGCGATGCAGGTGCGCGACCGTCTGCGCGCGACGGACACGCTCGACGGCGATCTCAGCGACAGCGTGAAGGTGACCTCCACCGCGCTCAGCTCGAGCGTGGAGGGAACGTACCCCGTCACGTTCGAGGTCGTCAACAGTCTCGGCGACGCCGTGTCACTGACGCTCGACGTGGAGATCCACGCCCGCACGGCGGACGAGCCGCGCATTACGCTCTCGCAGTACATCGTCTATTTAAATGAGGGCGAGACGTTCTCGCCGCTGCAGTATCTGTCCGATGTGAGCGGCGGCAGCGCCGGGGCGGTGCGCGTGTCACTCCCGGACGGCGGATTGCAGCCGGGGCTCAACAAGGTCAGCTACGCCTGCTCGAACGGCAGCGCGACCGGGACGGCGACATTATATGTGGTAGTGGGGTGAATCGGCAGATGGAAGAACAGAGAGAACTGCGCTGGACGGAGCTGAATCCGGCGTGCCTGCTGCGGCGGGTGCTGCGCGAGCTGCCGGTCATCCTTGCGGCGGGCCTTACGGCGCTACTGCTGACGGTGACGGTGCTGCAGGCAACGTATCACCCGACGTACACGGCGAGCGCCACCGTGGCCGTCAACCTGAAAAACGCGAGCTACGCGACGATTTACTCCAATCTCAGCACGACCTCCGAGATCGCGCAGACGTTCACGGAGCTGTTCGAGAGCAAGACGTTCGGCGAGCTGGCGCGCAGCCGGTTCGGCGCGGAGCTGCCGGGGACGCTCGCGGCCTCGGTCATCCCGGAGACGAACCTGCTGAAGCTCTCCGTGACGGCGGATAACCCGGCGGACGCGTTCCGGACGCTGCGGTTTCTGATGGAAAATTACAATGTGCTGTCGGATCATGTGTTTCAGAACGTGATCCTGCGCGAGCTGGACAGCCCCGTGGTGCCGACCGCGCCGTCGAACCCGCTGAGCCTGCGCCCGGCGGCGAAGAAGGCGTTTTTGATCGGCGCGCTCGCGATGATGCTGGGGCTGCTGGCCGCGGGCGTGCTGTCCGACACCGTCCAGACGGCGGAGGGCATGCACCGGCGCGTCGACGCGCGCCTGTTCGCAACGATCCACCATGAGACGAAGAACAAGACGCTGCGCGCCCGGCTACGGCGCGATAACAAGGGCCTGCTCATCACGATGCCGGTCGCGGGGTTCTACTTCACCGAGGAGGTCGGCAAGCTCGCCTCCAAGGTCAGCCACGCGGCGATGCACGACGGGCGCAAGGTGCTCATGATCACGAGCGCCGCCGAGAACGAGGGCAAGTCCACCGTGGCGGCGAACCTCGCTATTTCGCTCGCGCAGAAGGGCAAGCGCATCGTGCTGGTCGACGCGGATCTGCACAAGCCCGCGCAGTATAAGCTGCTGCGGACGGAGCCGAAGTGCGAGCTGGCGCAGGTGCTGCGGGGAGAGAAGCCCTGCGCGCCGGAGCAGACGGAGCAGGAGGGCCTGCGCGCGATCTTCTCGACGCAAGCGCGCAAGGGCGCAGCGGAGCTGCTCGGCGGCGACGGGATGCGGGCGCTTCTCGAGCACCTGCGCGGCGAGGCCGACCTCATCATCGTCGACACGCCCCCGATGGGGATGTTCTCCGATGCGGAGGCTATCGCGGAGCTGGCGGATCTGTCGCTGCTCGTAGTGCGGCAGGACTGTGTCCCCGCGCGGCACATCAACGACGTGCTTGACGCGCTGCGCCAGTGCCGCGCGAAGCTGCTCGGGTGCGTCTTTAACGACGTGCACCAGCTGACGATCCCCGGCAGCGGGGGCGGCTACGGTTATGGCTACGGGTACGGTTACGGCTATGGCTATGGATACGGATACGGCGGGCGGCACGGCCACGCGCAGACGGAGGACACAGATGGACGAAAGAAAAATTGACCGGACGGACGAGGAGGGTCTGATCGACCTGAGCCGTCTGCTGCGCGAGGCGCGCAGCGTGCTGCGGCGGCTGTACTGGCTGCCGCTGGCGCTGGCGGCGGTGATGGCCCTTCTGATGTGCCTGCGCGGCTGGCGCAGCTATCAGCCGATGTACGCGAGCGAGGCGACGTTCACCATCCAGGTGGTGAGCGGCACGGGCTCGGACATCGCCGGCGGCGGCTATGGCTACTATGACAAGGCCACGGCCGAGCAGCTGGGGAAGACCTTCCCCTATCTGATCCAGTCGGATCTGATGCGCGGCAAGCTCTGCCGCGCCATGGGCGTTACGACGCTCAACGGAACGATCACGGCGCAGACCGTGTCGGACACGAACCTCTTCACCATCCGCGTGACGAGCCCGAGCGCGCAGGACGCCAAGGCGATCCTCGACAAGGTGATCGAGCTCTATCCGGACGTGGCGGGCTATGTCATCGGCAGCACGTCGATGAACCTGCTGACCCAGCCGCAGGCGGCGACGGAGCCGTATAACGCGTTCCACCCGCTGCGCAGCGCCGTAAAGGGCGCGGCGCTGGGGCTGGTGCTGGGCCTTGCGGTTGTGCTGCTGTGCGCGGCGGCGCGGCGCACCGTCCGCGACACGGAGGACGTGCGCATGAAGCTGAACCAGACGTGCCTTGCGGCGCTGCCGAAGGTGCGCTTCAAGCAGCGCGGCAAGAGCGGCGGCGAGGAGCTCATGTCCATCCAGAACGAGCATGTCTCCAGCGCCTTTCAGGAGGGTGTGCGCAGCCTGCGCATCAAGCTCCTGCGTGAGCTGCCGGAGGGCGAGGGCTGCCGCACGATCCTCGTGACAAGCACGCTCCCCGGCGAGGGCAAGACGACCGTGGCCGTGAACCTGGCTCAGTCGCTCAGCCGCGGCGGCGCGCGCGTCATCCTCGTCGATCTCGACATGCGTAAGCCCTCGGTCAAGCGCGCCATGGGTGTGACGATCCCGTCGGTGGGCGTCGTCGAGCTTATCGAGCGCAAGGCGGGCAAGAAGGCACCGGAGGTGCGCCTGCTGAAGATGGAGGGGACGGAGCTCTACCTCCTCGCGGGCGATACGGGCTGCCGCGACACGCAGCAGATGAACTCGCGGCGGCTGTCGGTGCTGCTGGAGAGCCTGCGCGACAGGGCGGACTACATCATCCTCGACACGCCCCCCTGCGGCCTGCTGGCCGACAGCGTGAACGTCGCCCGCGCGGCGGACTGCGCGCTGTATGTGACGGGCTGCGGCGTGGCGGAGGTGCCGCATATTGTGGAGAGCTTGCAGTTCCTCGCCGAGAGCGGCACGCCGATCGTCGGCTGCGTGCTCAACGGCGTGAGCGGGAGTACCAGCCGATACGGCTATGGCTATGGGTACGGGTACGGCTATGGCTACGGAGAAAAGCAGACGCATGGAAAGAAACCGGCCGGCAAGTGACGGCGTGCGCGCGTTCGACCCAGCGCAGTGCATGCCGTTGCTCGAGGAGCTGCTGCGCGAGGGGCAGACGCTCTGCTTGACCGTGACGGGGGAGAGCATGGCGCCGTTTCTGCGCCACGGGCGCGACCAGATCCGCTTCCGGCGGCCGGATAGGCCGCTGCGGCGCGGGGATATGGCGTTTTTCCGCCGCGCGAACGGGCAGTATGTCATGCACCGCGTCCTCCGGGCGGAGAAGAGCGGCGCGCTCTACCTCATCGGCGACGCGCAGCAGGAGGTCGAGGGGCCGATCGCCCCGCAGCAGGTCTTTGCCGTCGTGACGGAGGTCTGCCGCAAAGAAAAATGGCTGCGGCCGGGCTGCTTCTGGTGGGATTTTTTTGCCGGACCTTGGCTGCGGCTGCTGCCGCTGCGGCCATATTTGCGCGGACTCGCGCGCTTTGTGCCGCGGGGGCTGAAATAACAAATGGAACTGTGAGGAACGCTTATGGCGCAGCAGGACGGACAAGTCCATAAGGTGCTCGGCTCGGAGGCGCTCGGGATTCTGCTCGGGCGCTGGCGCGACGGGACGTTTTCCGGCATCGCCGACGACTGGCGCTGGATCGCGGGGTATACGAAGCGCTACCGCTGGGCGGTGGCGCTGTATATCGTGCTGGGCGTGGCGGAGTCATCGCTGAGTCTGGTGTCCGCCGTTGCGGGGAAATACGCCATCGACATCATCACGGGCTATCAGACCTCGCGGCTGTGGGTGCTGCTGGTGCTGATGGTCGCCTCGGCGGTGAGCAGCCTGCTGCTGCGCAGCGCTGTCTCGCGCATCTCGGCGCGCGTCTCGCTGCGCGTGAACAACGACATCCGCGCTGAGGTGTTCGACTGCATCCTCCGCGCCGACTGGCGAGCACTGAACCGATTCTCGAGCGGCGACCTGCTCAACCGGCTCAGCAGCGACGCGGGCACCGTCGCGGGAAACGCCATCAGCTGGCTGCCGGATCTCGTGATCTCGCTCTATACATTCATCGCGACGTTCGCGGTGATCCTTTACTATGACTGGGTGATGGCGGTGCTGGCGCTTGCGAGCGCGCCGTTTCTGCTGCTGACGTCGCGGCGGCTGCTTGGGCGGCTGCGCGGCTATAACGAGGACGTGCGCCGCAGCAGCAGCGAGCTCATGGGCTATGAGACGGAGACGCTGCGCAATCTCGACTCCATCAAGGGCTTCGGCGTGACGGAGCGCTACAGCGCGGGCCTGCGCAAGAAGCAGGAGGCCTATCGCGCGGTGAGTCTCGACTACAACCTCTTCGGCATCAAGACGCAGGCGCTGCTCTCGATCCTCGGGTCGATGGTGCAGATGGCCGCGTTTCTCTACTGCCTGTACCTGCTGTGGTCGGGCAAAATTCTCTACGCCACGATGACGCTCTTTCTCACGCAGGGCACGAAGCTGACATCCTCGTTCAACGCCCTCGTCAAGACCGTGCCGACGTTTCTGAGCGCGTCCGTCTCCGCGAACCGAATCCGCGAGCTGACGGAGCTTGCGCCGGAGCCGGTGCTGCCGCAGAGCGGCGAGCTGCTGGAGGAAGCGGCGGACGGCGTGAGCGTGGTGATGGAGGAGATGAGCCTTGCCTATGAGGGCGAGCGGTGGGTGCTGAGCGGCGTCACCTTCCGCGCGGAGCCGGGGGAGATCGTCGCGCTGATCGGCCCGTCCGGCGGCGGCAAGACGACGATGATCCGCACGATGCTCGGCCTGATCGCGCCGGGGCGCGGGCGGGCGTTTCTGCGCGGACGGGACGGGCGCGAGGTGGCGATGAACGCCGCGCTGCGCGGCTGCTTTTCCTATGTGCCGCAGGGGAACACCATGATCTCCGGCACCGTTGCGGAGAATCTGCGCATGGTCGCGCCGTCGGCGAGCGATGAGGAACTGGAGCGTGCGCTGCGCGCGGCGTGCGCGTGGGAATTCGTGGAGCAGATGCCCGACGGTCTGCAAGCCGTCGTCGGTGAGCGCGGTCACGGGCTCTCCGAGGGGCAGGCCCAGCGGATTGCCATCGCGCGGGCGCTGCTGCGGGACGCGCCGGTGCTGCTGCTCGACGAGGCAACGTCCGCGCTGGACGTCGCGACGGAGCGGCGCGTGCTGCGCAGCCTGATGCAGAGTCACCCGAACAAGACCTGCATCGTTACGACGCACCGCCCCACGGTGATCGGCCTGTGTGAGCGCGTCTATCAGGTGGGCGGCGGCACCGTCCGCGAGCTGGGCAAGCAGGAAGCGCAGGCGCTGGCGATGGAATTTTAGCTTGATAAAAAGGCCGATAGCCTTTTTATCAAGGGGATATCGCTGCGCTCCATGCCTTGACTGGCCGCTGGCCAGTCTGCGACACTCCGCTGCGCGCAAAGAGTTTTTTGCGGCGTACACGCCGCCGCAAAAAACGGATCTTACATTTACAATCTAAGGCAGGCAGCAAAAAAAGTGGACTCACAGCGAAAAAACCTCTACAATGGTGTTTGCGGACAACCAAAAGGAGGGATACGCTGTGAGCCACTACAGACATCTTAGCATAGGAGAGCGGGAAAATCTATACCTCGGAATCAATCAAGGGAAAAGCTCTGCGAAGAGTGGTTGCCGGAGCAGATTCAGTACCGACTGAAGCTCGAGGAAAACCCGGTTCAGGTCAGTTGCGCTATGATCTATCGCGCCCTGAACAGTGGCCTGATAGAGATTCTGCTGGCCGTTAAGACCCCGAACGAAACCGCGGAGGCGGTCAGAAACAGCATGATTCGCATGTTCAGCAAGATTCCCGCTGAAAAGATTCGCAGCATTACGCCTGACCGAGGTCATGAATTCGCGAAATATGCCGAGGTCAGCGACGCGCTGCACGGTGTTCCGTTCTGTTTTGCCGATCCCCATTCACCGTGGCAGCGCGGAAACAAGTTGCACTTAACTTAACAATACAGGAAATTTTTCGAGGCGGCGTACACGCCGCGAAAAATTCCCTGCGCTGCGCTCTGCGCCTCGACCAGCCGGCGGCTGGCCGAGGCGCAGAGCGCAGCGAATCTCCCTCGCACAAAAAGGCAGAGCCTTTTTGTGCGAAGTTTATTTCTCAGCCTGCGTTTCGCAGTAGCGGCAGCGGTAGACGCGCTTGGCGCGGTCGGTCAGGATAAACTCCTGCGGCAGCTCCTGCTCGACGGAGGTGATGCAGCGCGGGTTCTTGCACTTGAGCACGCCCACGATGCGCTCGGGCAGCTTGAGACTGCGCTTTTCGGCGAGCTTGCCGTCGCGGATGATGTTCACGGTGATGCTCGGGTCGACATAGCCGATGAGATCCCAGTCGAGATCCATCTCGCGGTCGATCTTGATGATATCTTTTCGGCCGAGCTTGCCGCTGGTGACGTTTTTCAGGATGGCGACGGTGCAGTCGAGCTTGCCGAGACCGAGAATGTTATACAGCTCCATGGACTTGCCGGCGCTGATGTGGTCGATGACGATGCCGTTCTGGATGGAATCAATGATCATGTTCGTAACCCCTTTCCCGTTATTCGATGCCCAGCAGCTTGAGAATCAGCGCCATGCGGACGTACTTGCCATACTGCACCTGCTTGAAGTAGCAGGCGCGGGGATCGTCGTCCACGGCGACGGAAATCTCGTTCACGCGCGGCAGCGGGTGCATGATGCAGAGATCCTTCTTCGCGTTCGTGAGCTTCTCGGGCGTGAGAATGTAGCTGTCCTTCAGACGGAGGTAGTCCTCCTCGTTGAAGAAGCGTTCGCGCTGGACGCGCGTCATGTAGAGGATATCCAGCTCGGGCATGACATCTTCAAGGGAGGTGGACTGCGTGTAGGGGATGCCGTTGTTTTTGATGTACTGCTCCTTGACGTAGCGGGGGAGCTTCAGCTCAACAGGGGAGATCAGCACGAAGCGGATGCCGGTGTAGCGGCTCATCGCGGCGACGAGGGAGTGTACTGTGCGGCCGAACTTCAGGTCGCCGCACAGGCCGATGGTGAGGTTGTCGAACCGGCCCTTCTCCTTGTGGATGGTGAGCAGGTCCGTCAGCGTCTGGGTGGGGTGGTTGTGGCCGCCGTCACCCGCGTTGATGACGGGGACGAGCGAGTGCATGGATGCGACAAGCGGCGCGCCCTCCTTCGGGTGGCGCATGGCGATGATGTCGCTGTAGCAGCTGACGGTGTGGATGGTGTCGGCCACGCTCTCGCCCTTGGAGGCGGAGGAGCTGGCGGCGGCTGAGAAGCCCAGCACCTGACCGCCGAGGGAGAGCATCGCGCTCTCAAAGCTCAGGCGTGTGCGGGTGGATGGCTCGAAGAAGAGCGTGGCGAGGATCTTGCCGTCGCACTTGTGCGCATAGGCGGCGGGGCGGTCGATGATGTCGCAGGCGGTGTGCACCAGCTCCATGATCTCCTCCGGGGTGAGCTGCATGATGTCGATGAGATGGCGGTCCATATCAGTTATTTCCTCCTTTGATCCAGCTTTCGTCCGACGGGTTCGCGCGGAAGGCGAGCAGGCGCGTGACGTCGCCCTCCGTGATGTACTTTTCCTCGGCGCCGACGCGGGCGATCGTGTCGAGGTCGGTCAGGCTGACGTCCTTCACATTCGACGCGGCGAGCTTTTCCAGCCCCTTCTGCATGCCGTAGGTGAAGATGCTCACCACGCCCAGCACCTCAGCGCCCGCTTCGCGCAGCGCGTCAACCGTGTCGATGACGCTGCCGCCGGTGGAGATGAGATCCTCGATGACCACGACCTTCTCGCCGCGGTCCAGACGGCCCTCGATGCGGTTTTTGCGGCCGTGATCCTTATTGCCGGAGCGGACATAGCCCATCGGCAGACCCAGCAGGTGGGCGGCGATGGCGGCGTGGGCGATACCGGCGGTGGCGGTACCCATGAGCACCTCAGCCTCCGGATATTCGCGGCGGACGGTGTCGGCGATGGCCTGTTCGACGGTGTCGCGCACGGCGGGCGCGGTGAGAATCAGGCGATTGTCGCAGTAGATGGGGCTTTTGATGCCGCTGGCCCAGATGAACGGCTCCTGCGGGCGCAGAAAGACCGCGCCGATCGAGAGCAGGCCGCGTGCGATGGTTGCTTTATCCATGATGATTCCTCCTGTGTTATGTTCAGCTGCCAAGCAGAATGTCCTTCAGTTCGGTGAGATTTGCCGCGATGGCATCGGCTCCGGCCTCGGCCAGCTCGGTATGGCCACCGTAGCCATAGAGTACGCCGACGACGGGGAGCCCGGCGGTGTGTCCGCCCGCGACGTCGTAGCAGCGGTCGCCGACCATGACGGCGCGCGCGGGATCGCCCGCCCGCCCCAGCGCGGCGCGGATGACGGCGGCTTTATCGGCGCTCGAGCGGTTGCCGGGCTGCGAGCCGCAGATGGCGGTAAAATACTGCGCGAGGTCGAAGTGTTCGAGGATGCGCACGGCCATCGGCTCGGGCTTCGAGGTGGCGATGAGGAGCGTCAGCCCCGCATCGCGCAGCGCGGCGAGAAAGGCCGCCATGCCGGGGTAGGGGATGTTCTCCGCCCAGCCCTGCCGGGCGTAGTACTCCCGGAAGAGGTCGGTGGCGCGGTCGATCTGCTCGTCGCTCTGCGCGCCGTAGCGCGGGAAGATGAGGTGCAGCGGCGGGCCGATAAACGGCGTGAGCGTGTCCGGATCATGGTCGCCGAGACCGAGCGTGCGCAGTGCGTAGGCCGCGGCGGAGGTGATGCCGACCTTCGGGTCGGTGACGGTGCCGTCGAGGTCGAAGAGAATCGTGTTCCAGCGCATCAGCCCACGAACTCCTTCACGCAGCGGCGCCACGCCGCGACGGGATCGTCCGCCTGCGTGATCGGGCGGCCGACGACGATGTAGTCCGAGCCGAGCTCGCGGGCGCGCCCGGGGGTCGTGACGCGCTTCTGGTCGCCCGCGTCGCCGCCGGCGAAGCGCACGCCCGGCGTCACGGTGCAGAAGCCCGCGCCGCAGCGCGCGTGCACGCTGCCCGCCTCAAGCGGGGAGCAGACAACGCCATCCAGCCCCGCCTCGGCGGCATTCTGCGCGTACTGCAGCACGACCTCCTCGATCGGCCGCTCGATGAGCAGCTCCCGCTCCATACGCTCCTGATCGGTGGAGGTCAGCTGCGTGACGGCGATGAGCATCGGGCGCGTGCCGTCGGGGCGGGTCAGCCCCTCGAGCGCGGCGGTCATCATCGCCTTTGTCCCGGCGGCGTGGAGGTTCACCATGTCCACGTCGAGCGACGAGAGCGCGGCCATCGCCTTTTTGACGGTGTTCGGGATGTCGTGCAGCTTCAGGTCGAGGAAGATCTTATGCCCACGCGCGCGGATTTCGCGCACGATGGACGGGCCCTCGGCATAAAACAGCTCCATGCCGATCTTCACAAACGGCTTCTCGCCGGAAAAGCGGTCGAGAAACGCGAGCGTTTTCTCGCGGCTGTCGAAATCCAGCGCTACAATGACGTCCTTACCCATGGTGTGCTCCTCCTATGATGTCGTTTAAATCGTTGATTCCGTATGTTTGCATGACGTGGGGCAGATCCGCGACGATCTGCCTGCATGCGAACGGCTCGACGAGGTTCGCCGCGCCGACGCCGACGGCCGTCGCGCCCGCGAGCATCAGTTCCAGCACGTCCTCCGCGCAGTTGACACCGCCCATGCCAACGATGGGGATGGAGACAGCCTCGTAGACCTGATAGACCATGCGCACGGCCAGCGGGAGCATCCCGGGGCCGGACATGCCGCCCGTGCCGTTGGCGAGCAGCGGCGCGCGGCGCTTGAGGTCGATGCGCATGCCGGGCAGGGTGTTGATGAGACTCACGCCGTCCGCCCCCGCGTCCTCGCAGGCGCGGGCCACGGCGGCGATGTCCGCTGCGGCAGGGGAGAGCTTCATGATGACCGGCTTTTTCGTCACGGCGCGCACCGCGCGCGTGACCTCGGCGGCCATCTCCGGGCTCGCGCCGAAGGCCGCGCCGCCGCCGTGGACGTTCGGGCAGGAGATGTTCACCTCCAGCCAGCCGACCTGCTCCTCGGCGCCCAGCTTTTCGCAGACCTCGGCGTATTCGACGACGGAGAAGCCGCTGACGTTCGCCATGACGGGCTTGTGAAAGACCCGCGCGAGCTTTGGCAGCTCCTCGGCGATGACGGCGTCGACGCCGGGGTTCTGCAGCCCGACGGCGTTGAGCAGCCCGCCCGCGTACTCCGCGATGCGCGGCGTGGGGTTGCCGAAGCGCGGCTCGCGCGTCGTCCCCTTGAAGGAGAACGTGCCGAGCAGGTTGATGTCGTAGAGCTCCGCGAACTCATACCCATAGCCGAACGTGCCGCTCGCGGGGATCACCGGGTTTTCCAGCGGCAGGCCGCAGAGCGTGACGGATGTGTTTACCATACAATCTCTCCCTTCCGCAGGACGGGGCCGTCCTTACAGATGCGCTTCGTGCCGTATTTCGTCTTGCACGAGCAGCCCATGCACGCGCCGAAGCCGCAGCCCATGCGCTCTTCAAAGCTGAACTGGCCGTCCGTGCGGCACCTGTCGTATACGGCGCGGAGCATCGGCTCCGGGCCGCAGGTGTAGAGGTAGGTGTAGCCGTCCCCGGCGGCGTCCATCGCGTCCGTGACAAGGCCGCGCAGACCCGCGCTCCCGTCGTCGGTCGCGATGTGGACGTTCACGCCCAGCGCCCGCAGCTCGTCCGCGAGGAACACGTCCGCGGCGCTGTGGAAGCCGAGCGCCGCCGAGACGGCCTTGCCCTCCGCGCGCAGCCGCCGCGCAAGGCCATAGAGCGGGGGAATCCCCACGCCGCCGCCGACGAGCAGCGGGCGTTCACCGCTGCAGGAGGTGTCATAGCCGTTTCCAAGCCCGGTCAGGACGCTGAGCGCCGCGCCGGGGGCGAAGGCAGTCATGGCAGCCGTCCCACGGCCGAGGACCTTGTAGATCAGCGTCAGCTCACCCTCCGTCCAGTCGCAGACGGAGATCGGGCGGCGCAGAAAGAAGCCTGCGAGCTTCAGGTTTACGAACTGCTCCGGCGCGGTGATGGCCGAGGTGTCCCCCGCGAGACGCAGACGGTAGGTGTCGTGCGTGAGGGGGGTGTTTTCCAGAATGGTCAGGGTTGTCTCTTTCATGCGTCCTCCGTGGGCACAAGCCCGTCGCTGTAGGCAATTTTTCCACCGCAGACCGTCAGGCGGCAGCGGCCCTCGACCTCCCAGCCGGCAAACGGCGTGGCGCGTCCCTGCGAGAGAAACGACGCCGGGTCGATGGTGTATCGGTCACTTAAGTCAAAGACCGTGAAGTCCTCCGCGTGCTCCGTCAGGCCGAAGCGGCGGATGGGCGCGTTGTGCAGCAGCTCCATCAGCCGCGCAAACGAGATGACGCCCTTTTTGACAAGATAGGTGTAGAGCAGGGGGAAGGCCGTCTCCAGCCCGACGATGCCCATCGCGCTCTTTTCAAGGCCGTGGCTCTTCTCCTCGGCGCTGTGGGGCGCGTGGTCGGTTGCGATCATGTCGATCGTCCCGTCGGCGATGCCCTCGAGCAGCGCTTCACGGTCGGCCCGCTCGCGCAGCGGGGGATTCATCTTGAACCGCCCGTCCTCCTGCAGGTCCGACTCATCGAGCAGCAGGTAGTGCGGCCCCGTCTCGCACGTCACGTTCAGCCCCTCGGCCTTCGCCTTGCGGATGAGCATGACGCTCTCCTTCGTGGAGATGTGGCAGACGTGGTAGCCGCAGCCCGTCTCGCGCACGAGCTCGAGGTCGCGCGCGATGGGGCCCCACTCGCTCTCCGAGCAGATGCCGCGGTGGCCGTGCGCGCGGGCGTAGGGACCGTCGTGGATGTATCCGCCGCGCAGGAGGGCGTTGTCCTCGCAGTGGGCGACGATGAGCTTCCCGAGCCGCTTCGCTTCCAGCATGGCCGCGCGCATCATCCCGCGGCTCTGTACGCCGCGCCCGTCGTCGGAGAAGGCGACGGCCTGCGGCACCATTGCGGCCATGTCCGCGAGCTGTTCGCCGCGCTCGTCGCGGGTGATCGCGCCATAGGGCAGGACGCGCACAACGGCGTCCCGGCGGATGAGCTCCAGCTCCTGCGCGAGGTGCGCGGGACTGTCCGGCACGGGGTTCAGGTTCGGCATGGCGCACACGGTGGTGTAGCCCCCATGCGCGGCGGCCATCGACCCGGTGCGGATCGTCTCCTTATAAGAAAAACCCGGCTCCCGAAGATGCACATGCACATCAACGAAACCGGGCAATATCACCAGCGAAGAAGCATCCACAGAAAAAACACCGCCCCCGCAGGAAACACGATCCCCAACGGAAGCGGTTCGATCACCGATCAGGAAATGGCCCGCGCCATAGCTCTGCGCATTCTTCAGTACGACGTTCACTCGGCTCGCCCCTTTCACACAAATTTTTTCTACCATACCATGCCGGCGCCCGCTTGTCAAGAGCCAACCGCCAAAACCGCCGGATTTTCCCGAGCGGCTTGCTGTAGAGCGGAAAAGGCGGTATAATATTATTTAATAGATAACCGACAGGGGGTCAGGCATGAAAAAACGGATTTGCGCGCTGCTGCTGGCGGCGGTGCTGGTATATATGCCCTACGCGCTGGCGGCGGCGATTCTGACGCCGCTGAACCATCCGGCGGCGCAGGGGACGGCGTGGGCGGCCTATGAGCAGGAAGCGGCGGCGCAGACGCCCGGCGCGCAGCGCGTGCGCGTTCTGGAGCACAGCGACGAGGCGCTGCTGTGGCGGCTGCGGCTGATCGGGAGCGCGCGGGAGGAGATCATCTTCTCGAGCTTCGATCTCCGCGCCGACGAGAGTGGACAGGACGTGATGGCCGCGCTCCGCGAAGCGGCGGCGCGCGGCGTGCGCGTGCGCGTCCTCGTCGACGGGATGAACGCGCGGCTGAACCTGCAGGGGAGCGCCGCGCTGCAGGAGCTGGCCGCGGCGGAAAACGTCGAGGTGCGGCTTTATAACCCGGTGGATCTGCTGCGCCCGGGCGAGATCAACTACCGGATGCACGACAAGTACATCCTCGTCGACGGTTCTCTCTGCCTGCTCGGTGGGCGGAACACGAACGACCGCTTCCTCAGCCGCACGGGACAGACAGAGAACGACGACCGCGATGTGCTGGTCTACGCGCCGCAGCCGGATGAACACTGCGCCGTGCGGCAGCTGGAGAACTATTTTGCCGCCATCTGGTCGCTCGAGGAGACGCGCCCTGTGACCGGGCGGGATTCCGGCGGCACGGCGCTTCTGGAGCGCTATGCGGCCCTGCGCAGCGGCTGGCCGGAGGCGTTCGAACCGGTCGACTGGAGCGGTGCGACGACCCCGGTTGACGGCGTGACGCTCCTGCATAACCCGGTCGGCGCGGAGAATAAGACGCCGGAGCTCTGGGACGCGCTGGTGCATCTCATGGAGCAGGGCGGGGATGTCCTCGTTCAGACACCTTATTTAATATGCAGCAGCGCGATGTATGACGACCTGCGCGCGCTTGGCGGTGGGCGGGAGATTGCCTTCGTGACGAACTCTGTCGAGGGCGGCGCGAACCTCTTCGGCTGCGCGGATTACCTCGGTCAGAAGGAGAAAATCCTCGGCTGCGGGGTGGAGGTGTATGAAACGCTCTGCGGCCACTCACTGCACACGAAGGCGGTGCTCGTCGGCGACCGGCTGAGCGTGATCGGTTCGTTCAACATGGATATGCGCAGCGCCTATCTCGACACGGAGCTGATGCTCGTGATCGACAGCCCGGAGATCAACGCCCAGCTGCGCGGCGTCATCGCGGACTATCAGGCGAGCAGCCGTCTCGTCCGCCCCGACGGGACGCAGACGGAGGGAACGGCCTACGTCGACGTCCCGCTTCCGGCGGGAAAGCGCGCGCTCTACGGCGTGCTGCGCTATCTCGTCCGCCCGATCCGGCATCTGCTGTGACAGCTTTATATGTATGATAAAAGAGCACCTGCTAAGGCAGGTGCTCTTCTTGCTTATGTAAAATCACGGTCTGTATTCGACCGACTGGATCTCCTGTGAGATGCGTGCGGCGTAGTCGATGACGAGCTGGCGCGCCTGCGCGTAGGACGCGTCGTCCATCCGCGACAGCGGCGCGGAGATCGAGATGGCGAACAGTGGCTTGCCGGGGGTGAAGAATACCGGGGCGGCCACGCAGCGCAGACCCGCGTTGAATGCCTCGTCGTCGAGCGCGCAGCCGTCGCGGCGCGCCTGATGCAGCATCGCGAGGAACTCGTCAACCGACGTGCCGATCTCCTCTTTGTTGTTCTCATAAATCCACTCGATGGAGGCGTCGCTCATGTAGCTGAGGAACACGCGGCCGACGCTGGTGCTGTAAGCCGGGAAGGGGGCGTAGAGCGGGAAGTTCGGCCGCAGGACGAAGTGGCTCTCCGCGTGATAAATATGTGTGATGTGGTCGCCGGCGCGGGCGGAGAGGTTGACCGTCTCACCGGTGAGCTTTCCAAGCTGGTCGACATAGCGGGAGGCGATCTGCTGGAACTGCTGATACTGGCCGCACTTCTCGGAGAGGTTCAGCAGCCGGGAGCCGAGCGCGTATTTCCGGTTTTCGCGGTTCTGCGTGAGCATGCCCACGAACTCCAGACTCTGGATGATGCGGTGGACGGAGCTGACGGGCATGTCCACCATGGCCGCGATATCAGAGATGCCAAGCTCCTGCCGGTCGTTCTGAAAGCAGTCGAGGATGTCAAAGGCCTTCAGAAGCGTCGACATATAGAGATTCTGATTCATAATGAGGGGCCTCCTTTATCGGATGCATCCATATTAGCACAATTTTTTTCTAAATTCAAGACACTGAACGCACAATTTTTTTCTGAAAAAGTTACTTAATAGCGGATATGAAAATATGTAAATCGGAAATGACGGCTTTTCAACCGACGAGAATTTAACGGATTTGACCGTCAAAATAGCGCAATTTGCGAAGAAAAGCAGACGATTTTTGCGAGAAATAAAGTTAATTGTCGATCTTGTACAAAAACTATGCCAAAAAATCGCCGAAATTATTTTTCCACAATACGGAAAATGATGCTGCAAGATTTTTTAAATGTGGTACGATGTGAACACAACAGAGATGCGGGATCCGGCCAAGCCGGATTGCGGCTCCTGAAAAGCAGCAAAGGAGAAAATAGAATGGATTTTACATTGAGTAAAGAACACGAAATGCTCCGCAAGATGTACCGCGAATTTGCGGAGACGGAAGTAAAGCCTCTGGCTGCCGAAATCGACGAGGAAGAGCGTTTCCC
>USAC01000037.1 GCA_900552475.1 uncultured Eubacteriales bacterium
GCTCGAGCTGGTCGGCGGAGTCCGCCTGACGTAGGCTCTCGGCCGCCGTCTGCTCGCGCCTGGCCGCGGCCTGCTTCGCGAGCTCCTCCGCCTGCGCGCGGTACTGCGCGGCAAGCGCCGCGGCCTGCTGCTCACCCTCGGCGCGGATGGCGTCGCGTTCGGCGCGGGCGTCGCGCTCCATGCGGTCCCGGATTCTGTCGATTCCGTTCATGTTCTGCCCTCCGCCTTATTTCAGGACGTTGATGGAGATCATGATCGTCGCGACGAGGGACAGGATGGCATAGAACTCAACGATGCCGCAGAAAATGATACCCTTGGTGGACGCCTCCGGCCGCTTGGCAACGATGTTGATCGACGCGGCGGCGACGCGGCCCTGGAACTTCGCGGAGAGCCAGCCGCCGATGGCGGTGGGGATGCAGGCGGCGAAGAACGCCAGACCCTGCGCGAGGGTGAGATCCACGGTCTGGCCGCTCAGAACGCCGACCTGACCGAGCACGATGAACAGCGCCACAAAGCCGTACAGGCCCTGCGTACCGGGCAGCACCTGCAGAATCAGGCACTTGGTGGACTTGTCGGGATCCTCACTGACAAGACCCGCAGCGGCCTCACCGACCATACCGGTACCCTTAGCAGAACCCACGCAGCACAGACCCGCGGTCAGAGCCGCGCCCAGGATCGCGAAACCGACCCCGCCAATCGCCTCAAGAAAAGCACTCATTTTTCTGTATCCTCCTTCATGATTTCAACATATTTCGATTGTACGCACAGGGGGCGGTAGGCTTTTCCGCCCTCCTTATAAAAACGTCCGAAGAATTCAAGAAACTGCAGACGCATATCGTGGACATAGCAGCCCAGCAGGTTCAGCGCGAGGTTCAGCGTGTTGCCGACGAGAGAGATCACGATGAAAAAGACGATGCTGCCCGTCGTCGCGCCGAGCTTGTTGAACACCTGCGCCAGCACCGCGCCCGAGAGCATCAGCGCCATCAGGCGGATATAGGACATGATGTCGCTGAAAAAGCCCGTGACGCCGTTATACACTGCGGCGACGAAGCCCGTCACCTTGCCGAAGCCCTTCTTGCCGCGCCCGGAGCCGTAGACCAGCATCACAATGCCGATCACGAGCACGATCGGGACGCCCGCGACAGAGCCGACCTTGAAGATCGCCATCGCGAGACCCGCGAGGATGATCCACCACGTGATCTCGTACCAGAGGGCGTCGGCGAAGTGGCCGTCGCGCGCCTTTTTGACGACGCTGACGGTCATGCCGGTGAAAATCTGGATGGCGCCGAGAACGAGCGAGCCGACCATGATGGCCATCGTGTCGTTGAGCGGCGAGAACAGCGCGGGGAGGTCAAAGGTGCTTGCGGGGTTGATGAGCCTGCACAGCTGCGGGATAAAGTCCCCGAAGAAGCCGCCGGTCAGCGCGCCGAAGAGAAACGTCGCGATGCCGCACCAGAAGATCATCTCCATGAAGCTCGGGTTGGCGGGGCGCTTCTTGCGCAGAAACAGCAGCGAGCCGAAGATCATCAGCAGGCCATAGGCCATGTCGGCCATCATCAGGCCGAAGAACAGGATGAAAAACGGCGCCATGAACGGGTTGGGATCCACGCCGTCGTAGGCAGGGAGGGAATACTGCTCCGTGATGCAGTTCATGGAGCGGGTGAAGCGATTGCTCTCGAGCTTGACGGGGACGTCCGGATACTCCTCCGGCTGCGGCTCGGCCAGCTCATATGCGCAGTCAAACCGTCCCAGCAGGGTCGTGAGCTTTTTCTCCGCCTTGAGCGGATACCAGCCCACCAGACAGAAAATATTCCCGTCCGTGAGAAGCTTTTCGGCGGCCTCCTGCCGCGAGAGCTCCAGCGCCATCCGGTCGCAGGCAAGGCGCAGCTCGCCGCGCCTTGCGCCGAGCGCTTCGAGCGCTTCGCTCTCCTCGCGGCGCGCCTGACGCGTGTCATTGATCTCACCCTCGATGCGCCGGAGGTTTTCCTGCACGGTGCCGCTGTAGCCCTTGAGCTGCCCGGTCGAGAAGCCGAACGAGCGCAGCGTCTCGAGCGCGGCGGCCTGCGCGGTGCGGTGCGTCATGAGCAGAAGGCACTTCTGCTCGCGCCCGGCGGAGAGCCAGAACACCTGCGACTCGGGCGCCTGCTCGGCGAGCGTCCCCTCCACCTGCGATTCATCCGCCGTGGGCGGGAGCGTTCCGGTGATGAAGGCCACCGGGCCGGTGTACTCGAGCTCGAGCGGGATGTCCAGCGCCTGCCACGGGCGCAGCGCCGCTTCGTCGGAGGTCAGGCGCGTCATGCGTGACTCCAGCTGGCTGATGCGGCGCAGACGGCCGGTGATCTCGTCGGCGAGGGCGAGCATGGCGGGCAGGTCCTTCTCGTCGAGGAAGGCCTTTTCGGAGATCTGCGGCCTTGCGGCGAGCAGGGGCGTCTTCTCCGGTGCGGCGCGGCTGAGCGCGTCGAGCGCCGCCGTGAGCCGCCGCAGGTCGCTCTGCCGCTCGGCGAGAGACGAGCTCTGCCGGTGCAGCAGCTCCGGCTGCTCCTCCGGCTCGCGGATCTCGACGCAGCCCAGGCGCAGCAGCGCCTCCATCAGCGTCTCGCGGTCGCTCTGCAGGGCGACGAGCTCGAGACGCTTCATTTTTGCGATGGCCATGCTATCTTTCCACCACCCTTCTGACAATTTCCGCGGCCGCTTCGCTCAAGCGGGCGCTGGAGCGGAGCGCATCGCACGCAGCCTGCGCGTCCTTGAGCGTCTGCTCACGCCGGCGCGCGGCCTCCTGCTTCGTCTGCTCCTGCCGCTCGCGGTCGAGCCGCCGCTGCTCCTGCTTCGTCTGCTCGAGCAGGGCCTGTCCGTCCTGACGGGTCTTTTCGAGTAGGTGCTGTACCTCGGTGCGGACGGCAGCCTTTTCGCCTGCGAGCTGCTCCTCTGCCGCGCGCAGCTCGTTGACTGTCTCCATATACATTGCGTGTCACCGCCTTTCGTTCTGACAATGCATCCATCCGGGTTAGCATACCCCGGTGGTGCGCTGTGTATAAGCAGATACATGTATCATAACAGGCGACTTTTTGTTTTTCAAGCATAACTTTCAAAAGGCGGTTTTTTTAACAAGTTGTTCATATTTTGATGCAATTTTTATTTCATACGGCAAATTATCATATTGGATTTAGACAAAATGCTATAAATTTACAAATACTTAACATGATCAACGGTTGGGAAAATTTTACAGACGACCGGCGGCATGTTTCCGCTTCCCGGGGCATACAGTGGGGAGAAGAAGGGAGGCGGGCGCATGAAAAAACGATGGGCGGCGTTCCTCACGGCGGCGGTTCTGGCAGCGGTGCTTTTCCCCGCGCGGAGCTGGGCGGTGGAGCTGCCGGTCGAGGCGCAGGCGGCGCTGCTGATGGAGAAGACGACGGGACAGGTGCTCTACGCCAAAAATGAGCACGAGCAGCTCGAGCCGGCGAGCGTGACGAAGGTGATGACGCTCCTGCTGGCGATGGAGGCGCTCGACGAGGGGCGCATCCGCTATGACGACACCGTGACCGTGAGCGCCTACGCCGCGTCGATGGGCGGCAGCCAGGTGTTTTTGTCGGAGGGCGAGCAGATCACGGTGGAGGATCTGTTCAAGGCGATCTGCGTCGCGAGCGGAAACGACGCGTCCGTCGCGATGGCCGAGCACATCGCGGGCGTGACGGAGCTGTTCGTCGAGCAGATGAACGCCCGCGCCAAGCAGCTGGGGATGAACGACACGCACTTTGTCAACTGCACGGGTCTGCCCGCGGAGGGGCATGTGACGAGCGCGTGGGACATCGCGCTCATGAGCCGGGAGCTGATCCTGCACCACCCGGACATCCGGCGCTTCACGACGATCTGGATGGATACGCTGCGCGGCGGGTCGTTCCAGCTCTCGAACACGAATAAGCTCATCCGCTTCTATGACGGGGCGACGGGGCTCAAGACCGGGTCGACCGACGCGGCGGGCTTCTGCATCAGCGCGACGGCGGAGCGGGACGGGATGGAGCTCATCGCCGTCATCATGAAGGGGCAGACCGCCGATAAGCGCAATACCGACGCCAAGACACTCCTGAACTACGGCTTTTCGACCTATGCGCTCGCGGATATCGCGCCGCAGGAGCCGCTTGCACCGGTGCCGGTGCGGCTCGGGGCGGAGGACGCGGTGCAGCCGGTGCTCCCGTCGGGGAGCACGTTGCTCGTGGAGAAGACGAAGGCGGGCCAGCTCACGCAGAGCGTGGAGCTCCCGGCGGAGGTGGAGGCGCCCGTCGCCGCCGGGCAGGCGCTCGGCACGCTCACCGTCCGCGCGGGGGGCGAGGTGCTGCTTGAGCTGCCGCTGCAGGCGGAGCAGGCCGTGGAAAAGCTCAGCTGGGGCGGGATGCTCACGCGGCTGCTGCGGTGCGCGTTTTTGGCCGGGTGAGGAATTGGGGTTGTTTTTTCCCGCGCGGGGCGGTAAAATGATCCCATAGGAAAAGCAACGGATAACAGGAGGTATACATATGATTCAGATTGATCTGTCGAAGCTGCAGCAGTTTGTCTCCGTGCCATATGAGATGGAGCTGGCCCCGCGGCTGCACATCGTCCATGGCCATCTGCAGAAGGGCAACGGCGTCGGCGGTGAGTTCACGGGCTGGGTGCACCTGCCGGAGAGCTATGACCGCGCGGAGTTCGCGCGCATTGAGCAGGCGGCGCAGAAGATCCGGAGCGACTCGCAGGCGCTCGTCGTCATCGGCATCGGCGGGTCGTATCTCGGCGCGCGCGGCGTGATCGAGTGCCTGTGCTCGCCGAACTACAACCTGAAAAAGAAGGATACCCCCAACATCTATTTCATCGGCAACGGTCTCTCCTCCGACCAGCTGAGCGAGACGATGGAGCTGCTCGACGGCGTGGACTTCTCCGTGAACGTGATCTCGAAGTCCGGCACGACGACCGAGCCGGCCGTGGCGTTCCGGTTCTTCCGCCGCCTGCTTGAGGAGCGGTACGGCAAGGAGGGCGCCGCCGCGCGCATCTACGCCACGACCGACCGGCACAAGGGCGCGCTCAAGTCCCTCGCGGACGCAAACGGCTATGAGACGTTCGTCGTGCCAGACGACATCGGCGGGCGCTACAGCGTGCTGACGGCGGTGGGGCTGCTGCCGATCGCCGTCGCGGGAATCGACATCGGTGAGCTGATGGCGGGCGCGCAGTCGATGATGGAGGTCTGCCGCGCGGACGACATCGCGGTGAACCCCGCATGGCAGTATGCCGCGGCGCGCTATGAGCTCTATCAGGACGGGAAGAAGATCGAGCTGCTCGCCTCGTTCGAGCCGTCGTTCCGCTTCATGGCCGAGTGGTGGAAGCAGCTCTACGGCGAGTCCGAGGGCAAGGAGGGCAAGGGCCTCTTCCCGGCGAGCGTCGAGTTCACGGCGGACCTGCACTCCATGGGGCAGTATATCCAGCAGGGCGAGCGGCACCTGTTTGAGACGGTCGTGCGCTTCGGCCCGTCCGCGCACGAAAACCCCGTCCCCTATGACGACGGAAATGGCGACGGGCTGAACTTCCTCGCAGGCAAGACGATGGACTTCCTCCGCGAGCAGGCGATGGACGGGACGCTCATCGCGCACGTCGAGGGCGGCGTGCCGAACATCACGGTGCAGGTCGGGCGCAGAAACGCCTTCACGCTCGGCGAGCTGATTTACTTCTTCGAGTACGCCTGCGGCCTGTCGGGGTATCTGCTGGACGTGAACCCGTTCGACCAGCCGGGCGTCGAGGCCTATAAGAAGAACATGTTCGCCCTGCTCGGCAAGCCCGGCTATGAGGAACTGGGGCGGAGCCTGCTCGAGAAGCTCGGCCGGTGAGTTGGCCCTTTTATACAAAAAAGAGATTGTTTTTTCTCCATTGCCATTTCTTGCGATATATGGTATCTTAAAAGGGGAACTAAACAGTACCCCATTTTTTCAAAGGAGTGATATCTTATGGTTAGATTGATTATGGGAGCCAACGGCGCCGGAAAGACCAAGCAGCTGATCGAGCTGGTTCACGCTGCGGTGGAGTCTGAGAGCGGCAGCGTCGTATGCATCGAGCCCAGCGCCGACATGACCTATGACATCAGCTACAACGCCCGCCTCATCAACGCGAGCGAGTATGGAATTGATTCTTATGCATGCCTGCGCGGCTTTGTCAGCGGCCTGTATGCGGGCAATTACGATATCTCGCATGTTTTTGTGGACAACCTCGGCAAGATCGCCGGCAGCGAGCTCAAGGACGTGGAGGAGTTCCTCGCCTGGCTTGACCGCTTCAGCGAGAAGAATTCCGTGAAGTTCACCGTCACCATCAGCGCCTCGGAGGATATGGCCACCGAGGGCCTGCGCCACTATCTGTAAGACAGAAGCGCGGTTTTTGTGTACATGTGCGGCCCCCGGTACTGCACCTGCAGTACCGGGGGCCTGTTTTGATCCGCCGGAGGAAAACGTCGGTTATTCGGAGAGACAGAAAATCATGAAAAAGAAGGCTTTCAGGGCGGCGCTTCCGTATACGCTGCCGATTTGTGTGGGGTTTTTGCTGATCGGCGCGTCCTACGGACTGCTCATGCGCAGCAAGGGCTTTTCCGTGTGGTACCCGATGGCGATGAGCGCGCTCATCTACGCGGGGTCGATGGAGTTTGTGACGGTGAACCTGCTGCTGTCGGCGTTCCGGCCGCTGTACGCGTTTTTGCTGACGCTGATGGTCAACGCGCGCCACCTGTTTTACGGCATCTCCATGCTGCAGAAGTATGAGGGGCTCGGCTGGAAGCGGCTGTACCTGATCTACGGCATGTGCGACGAGTCGTTTTCCATCAACTGCACCGTCACGCCGCCGGAGGGCGTCGACCGCGGGTGGTTTATGTTCTTTGTAACGCTGCTCAACCAGATCTACTGGGTGAGCGGCGCGACGCTCGGCGCCCTGCTCGGCTTGGTGCTGCATTTCAACACCGAGGGCATCGAGTTTATCATGACGGCGCTGTTCGTCGTGATGTTCCTCGACCAGTGGGAAAAGGCGAAGGATCACAGGCCCGCGCTCATCGGCGTCGGCTGCTCGGCGGCGTGTCTGCTGGCCTTCGGCGGGCAGAGCTTCATTATCCCGGCGATGGCATTGATCGTGCTGAGCTTCACACTCGGGCGCAGCCGGCTGGAGAGGGGGGAGCAGGCATGACCCTGACGCAGCAGATTATCATGATCGGCGTGGTCGTGCTCGGTACGATGGTCACGCGGTTCCTGCCGTTTCTCATCTTCCCGCAGGGGAAGACGCCGCCGAAGTTCGTGCAGTACCTCGGAACGGTACTGCCGACGGCAGTGATCGGATTACTGGTGGTATACGGTCTGAAGGACGCACCGGTGAGCGCAACACACGGCCTGCCCGAGGCCATCGCCATCGCGGCGATTTATGTGCTGCACAGGTGGAAGAAGAGCACGCTGCTGAGCATTGGCGGCGGGACGCTGGTGTATATGCTGCTGGTGCAGTTGGTGTTCTGAGAAATGTTTGGTTTTATATAGGAGAGACGGAGCTGGTTAGCTCCGCCTTTTTTTCGGTCTGGCGGGGGATGGGCAATTGAATCGGCAGGTTCATGCCTCCGCCCGATCCCCCCAAAAACCACACACCGCCCGCCCTGAACCCCCGCAAACCAGCTCCATAATAAAAATTTCTTAATTCCTATTGACATTATAGGGGATTTAAAATATAATGTCCACCGAAAAGGTAGGAATTAAACGGTACGTCCGGCCTGCCGGAGGAGGGGCACACATGATTATATCTTCCAAGGGGCGCTATGCCCTGCGCGTTATGCTGGAGCTGGCGCAGTACGGCGGAGACGGCGCGTACATCCGTCTCGGCGACATCGCCCAGCGGCAGGGCATCTCCCGCAAATATCTGGAGAGCATCATGACGGCGCTGGCCAAGGCGGGGCTCGTCGAGAGCGCGCTCGGCAAGGCCGGCGGCTACCGGCTGGTGCGCCCGGCGGAGGATTACCCCATCGGTGAGATTCTCCAGGCCGCCGAGGGCGAGCTGATGCCCGTCTCGTGCCTTGCCATGGACGGCAAGCCCTGCGATCGGTCGGGCTCCTGCATCACACTCCCGTTCTGGCGGGGGCTGGAGGAGCACATCAACGCCTACGTCAACAGCTACACGCTCCGCGATCTGCTCGAACCGCGCGGGCAGGAAAATAACGAAAGCCGCGGCAGCAGCGCCTGCGGCGGGAAAGAGGATAAAGTGCTATGAAACAGAAGGAACTTCTTACAATCAGGGATCTGCATGTGAGCGCCGGGGACAAGGAGATTCTCCACGGCGTGAATCTCACGGTCGGCAGCGACGAGACGCACGTGCTCATGGGGCCGAACGGCACCGGCAAGTCGACCCTCGGCTATGCCATCACCGGCAACCCCGCCTACACCGTGACCGGCGGCGAAATTCTCTTTGACGGCGAGAACATCACGGACCTGCCCGTCAACGAGCGCGCGAACAAGGGCATCTTCCTCTCGTTCCAGAACCCGCTGGAGGTGCCGGGCGTGACGCTGAGCGCCTTTATCCGCAGCGCGCTCGAGCAGAAGACCGGCCAGCGTCTGCGCCTGTGGGACTTCAAGAAGAAGCTGCGCGAGACGATGGCGCTGCTGTCGATGGACGAGTCGTATGCCGAGCGCGACCTGAACGTGGGCTTCTCCGGCGGCGAGAAGAAGAAGGCCGAGATCCTGCAGATGCTGATGCTCGAGCCGAAGCTCGCCATCCTCGACGAGACGGACTCCGGTCTCGATGTCGACGCGGTGCGTACCGTGTCGCAGGGCGTTCAGCTCTACCGAGAGCGCGTCCACGGGTCGCTGCTCATCATCACGCACAGCACCCGCATTCTCGAGGCGCTGCACGTCGACGCGACGCATGTCATGGAGGGCGGCGTCATCGTGAAAAACGGCGACGCGTCGCTGGTGGAGGAGATCAACGAAAACGGCTTCGGCGGCGTCCGGGCTGAGTGACCAGGGTGAGATACTATGAAGGAAAAAAGCCAGATTGACGATATCGACCGCAGCGTATACGACATCCGCGACGAGGAGCACGATGCCTACCGCATGCAGGAGGGCCTGACGCCCGCCATCGTGCAGAAGCTCTCCGACGAGAAGGGCGACCCCGCGTGGATGCAGGAGTTCCGCCTGCACGCGCTGCAGATTTACAACGAGATGCCCCTGCCGGACTGGGGTCCCTCCATCGAGGGCCTCGACATCGACCACATCGCAACCTACGTCCGGCCCAACACGAAGATGCAGAACGACTGGAAGCACGTTCCGCAGGACATCAAGGACACGTTCGAGCGCCTCGGCATCCCGCAGGCGGAACGCAAGTCCCTCGCGGGCGTCGGCGCGCAGTACGACTCCGAGCTCGTCTACCACAACGTCAAGGACGAGGTGGCCGCGCAGGGTGTTGTCTACACCGACATGGAGAGCGCCCTGACGGGCGAATACGCCGACATGGTGCGCAAGTACTTCATGAAGCTCGTCACGCCGCACGATCACAAGTTCGCGGCGCTGCACGGCGCGGTCTGGTCCGGCGGCTCGTTCGTCTATGTGCCGAAGGGCGTGCAGGTGTCCATCCCCCTGCAGTCGTACTTCCGCCTGAACGCCAAGGGCGCCGGCCAGTTTGAACACACGCTCATCATCGTCGACGAGGGCGCGAGCCTGCACTTCATCGAGGGCTGCTCCGCGCCGAAGTACAACGTCGCGAACCTGCACGCGGGATGCGTGGAGCTCTATGTCAAGAAGGGCGCGAAGCTGCGCTATTCGACCATCGAGAACTGGTCGAAGAACATGTATAACCTCAACACGAAGCGCGCCCTCGTGGAGGAGGGCGGCACGATCGAGTGGGTCTCCGGCTCGTTCGGCTCCCACGTCGGATGTCTGTACCCGATGAGCGTCCTGAAGGGCGACAACTCCCGCATGGAATTCACCGGCGTGACCTTTGCCGGTCACGGCCAGAACCTCGACACCGGCGCGAAGGTCATCCACATCGGCAAGAACACCAGCTCCTATATGAACACCCGCTCCATCAGCAAGAGCGGCGGCATCAGCACCTTCCGCAGCAGCGTTGTCGTCCAGAAGGGCGCGAGCGGCGCGAAGTCCGCTGTGTCCTGCCAGTCGCTGATGCTCGACTCCGAGTCCCGCTCCGATACGATCCCCGCCATGGACATCCGCACGCGCGACGCCGCCGTCGGCCACGAGGCCAAGATCGGCAGCATCAGCAACGAGGCCGTCTTTTACCTGATGAGCCGCGGCATGAGCGAGGAGGACGCCCGCGCGCTGATCGTCAGCGGCTTTGCGGACAACGTCTCCAAGGAGCTGCCCGTGGAGTACGCCGTGGAGATGAACAATCTCATCCGGCTCGAGATGAAGGGGAGCATCGGCTGATGCCGAAAGGAGGAGAACACATGAATACCTTAACCATTAACCGCCTGCCCTCGCGGACGTGGAACTTCCTGCGCGTCAACGAGACGGCGCTCAGCTGGGACGAAGCGCAGACCGCCGACCTCGGCGCGGAGACGCTCTCTCTCTCCGGCACGCCGGAGCCCGTCCGCATCCCCGTCGAGGGCGCGGGCGCATACAGCCACAAGAAAATCGCCGTCGAGGCGCAGTCCGGCAGCCGCCTGACCGTGTTCGAAACGTTCATGGCGGAGGAAAACCTCGCCGTCGAGACGGAGCTGACCGTCCGCGCAGGCGCGACCGTCCGCCTTGTGCAGGTGCAGCGCACGAAGCCCGGCTCCGTGCTCTACAGCAAAATCACCGGCACCTGCGCCGAGAGCGGCCGCATCGAGCTCGTGCAGGTCTTCCCCGGCAGCGGCGACGTCTATGCCGATACGCTCATCGACCTGCCCGCGGACGGCGGCAGCTTTCAGGCCGACATCGGCTATCTCGGCCAGCGCAGCCAGACGATCGACATGAACCTCGTCGTGAACCACTTCGGTAGGCGCACCGAGTGCGAGATCAACGCCTCCGGCGCGCTGAAGAACGCGGCGCAGAAGATCTTCCGCGGCACGATCGACTTCAAGAACGGCTCGTCCGACTCCGTCGGCAACGAGAAGGAGACGGTGCTGATGCTCGGCGAGGACGCCGTGAACAAGACGGTTCCTCTGATTCTCTGCGCGGAGGAGAACGTCGTCGGCAACCACGGCGCGACGATCGGCGAGCTTGACGACGAGACGCTGTTTTACTTTGAGAGCCGCGGTATCGGCCGCGATGAAGCGGAGAATATCCTCGCCCGCGCCGCCATCGAGCGGCTGGCCCGCGCCGTGGGCGACCGCGAGACGGAGGATGCCATTTTGCAGGAACTGAGCGAGGTGCTTTGACATGGCTTACGATTACAAACAGGATTTCCCCCTGCTGCGCGCGCTGGATGTCGCCTATATCGACAACGCCGCCACGGCGCAGCGTCCGCAGTGCGTCCTTGACGCGGAAAACGACTTCTACTGCCGCCACAACGCCAACCCTCTGCGCGGCCTGTATCCCCTGAGCGTGGAGGCGACCGACGCCTATGAGGCCGCGCGCGAGGCCGTGCGCGATTTTCTCGGCGCGGCCAGCACGCAGGAGATCATCTTCACCCGCAACACGACCGAAAGCCTGAACCTCGTGGCCTACAGCTACGGCCTGAGCCACATCAAGACGGGCGACGAGGTGGTCGTCTCCATCATGGAGCACCACAGCAACCTCCTGCCGTGGCAGATGGTCTGCCGCCAGACGGGAGCAACGCTGAAGTTCATGGAGTGCGAGCCGGACGGGAGCCTTGACCTCCATAAGGTCGAGCAGCTTATCACCGAGCGCACGAAGCTCGTCGCCCTCACGCAGGTCTCGAACGTGCTGGGGCGGCAGTACCCGGTGCGTGAGATCGCGGCCATGGCGCACAAAAAGGGCGCGGTCATCGTCGTCGACGGCGCGCAGAGCACGCCCCACATCCCCGTGAATGTGCGGGAGCTGGGTGCGGACTTCCTCGCCTTCTCCGGCCATAAGCTCTATGGCCCGATGGGCATCGGCGGGCTCTACGGCCGCCGCGAGCTGCTCGATGAGATGCCGCCGTTTCTCTCGGGCGGCGAGATGATCGAGACGGTCACGCGCGAGGGCGCGACGTATGCCGAGCTTCCCCACAAGTTCGAGGCCGGCACCGTCAACGCTGCCGGCGCCGCCGGGCTGCACGCCGCGATCGACTATGTCCGCCGCGTCGGCTTCGACACGATCCACAGCCGCGAGATCGCGCTCACGACCCGCGCGCTCGAGAAGCTGCGCAGCGTGCCGCACGTCCACATTCTCGGCTCGGAGAAGCCCGAGGAGCACTGCGGCATCCTGTCCTTCACCGTCGACGGCGTCCACCCGCACGACATCAGCGAGATTCTCGCCAGCGACGGCGTGAACATCCGCGCGGGTCACCACTGCGCGCAGCCCCTGCTGCAGCATCTGGGCTGCAGCTCCACGGCGCGCGCGAGCTTTGCCTTTTACAATACCGAGGAGGACGCCGATCGCTTCGTCGCCGCCGTCTCCTCGCTGCGGGAGCGTATGGGATATGGAGAATAGAAACTTTTATAATGAGATTCTGACCGAGCACAATGTCCATCCGGAGTTCAAGCACGACCTGCCGGATGCGGACATCGTCCTCGAGGGCGTGAACCCCAGCTGCGGCGACGACATCTGGCTCAAGCTCAGGACCGACGGCGACACGATTGTCGACGGCGCGTTCATCGGCGACGGCTGCGCCATCTCGCAGGCGTCGGCGGATATCATGCTCGGCATGGTCATCGGCCGGAAGAAGGACGAGGCGCTGCAGCTCGGCCAGACGTTCATGCGGATGATCCAGGGCGAGGCCTCCGAGGAGGAGATCGAGAGCCTGGAGGAGGCGTCGGCGCTGCGCGATATCGCGCACATGCCCGCGCGCGTCAAGTGCGCCGTCCTCGGCTGGCGGACGCTGAAGGAAGCCATCGGGCCGAAGAAGTAAGGCTTTATCATAGCATATAGAAATCCCCCATCGCTTCGGTGATGGGGGATTTTTTGCGTTTGAGCGTGGATTGGCCTGTATGCCTTCGGCGACTTATTTTTTGCCTGCTGCGGTAACGCGGCGGAATCCGCGGACTATGGGGCGGGAGCGCCTAAGCGCTCCAGCCCCTCTGTCCGTTCAGACCCCTGTGTTACAGGCCCTTCTCGTAGGACTCGATCATCTTCTTGACCATCTGGCCGCCGACAGAACCGGCCTCGCGAGAGGTCAGATCGCCGTTGTAGCCGTTTTTCAGGTTGACGCCAACCTCGCTGGCGGCCTCCATCTTGAACTTATCCATGGCGGCGCGCGCCTCGGGGATGTTGAGCTTGTTGCTGTTCTTGCTGGACATAGTGAAAAGTCTCCTTTCGTGATTTGGGGAGCGAGAAATGTCGCTCGTTGGGTATCGCACACATAGCATAACCCTGCGCGCGGCGAATATGCGGCGCGGCGTGCTGGTAAATTCTGCGGTATGTCGACGGTTCGTTTTTTTTCGCGGAATCCGCGAAATATCTATTGCAAAAGCGCGGCGAATGGATTAAAATAGATTCTGAATTAAAATGCCGGAAAGAATACGCGGGGGCGGACTCCGCGGCCCCTGCAAGGCGAAGGGAAATTCACAAATTGGGAAAGGATGAAAAACATGAATCAAACGCAAACACGATCTCTGCGCAAGAAAGTGCTGTCGCTGATTCTCGCGGTGGTCATGGTGGTGAGCTTGCTGCCCATCTCGGCCTTCGCGTCGGGTGACAGCAAGGCGAGCACGGCGGACAACACGGATTATTATAAGATCCTGCACCTCGACTGCGGCCGCAAGTATTTCAGCAAAGACTGGATCATCGCGCTGCTCAACGAGATGAAAGCTGATGGCTATAACCAGCTGCAGCTGGCTTTCGGCAACGATGGTCTGCGCTTCCTGCTCAATGACATGTCCTTCGGCCAATGGCACGACGTACTCGCACAAGACGGTTGTGTCCAAGGTCGAGGCGGGCAATAAGCTGCAGAACAACAGCGGTGACGCGAGATGGCTGACCCAGACGGAGATGGACGAGATCATTGCCGCGGCGAAGGAGAAGGGCATTGAGATTGTCCCCCTGCTGAACCTGCCGGGTCACGCCAATACGATTCTGGACATTGCGGATGATACGTACAATGCAAGTGGTTCCAATAACACGCTCAATGTCGCGAGCAACGAGGAAGCGCGTAACTTTGGCATGGCCATTTTTAAGAAGTATGTGGACTACTTTGCTGGCAAGGGCTGCAAGTTCTTCAACTTCGGTGCGGATGAGTATGCGAATGATGTATATGGCCCCTCCGATTCGAGATTTAGCTTCAGCCAGTTGAATTCGACTCAGTATAGCACGTTTGTCAGCTTTATCAATGAGCTGGCTGCGTACATTAAAACCAAGGATGTTAACGGTGTGAAGATGACGCCGCGTGCATTCAATGACGGACTGTATTATAATAATCAGAACGTGACTATTGACACGGATATCCAGTGTTGCTACTGGTCTAGTGGCTGGGATACTTATAAGGTTGTGTCGGCAGCTACGATTGCTAAAAAAGGCCACAGCATGATTAATACGCATGGCGATTTTTACTATGTGCTTGGAAAGACGGATCAGTTTGACAGCGGTTATAGCTATGCAAAAAACTTCAGCAACAAGGCCTTTATGAACAGCAATGTCAACAGCCCTGTTGGTTCTATGTTCTGCATTTGGAGCGATTTCCCCACTGCGGAGACTGAGCAGGTAGTTGCGCAGAAGGTGCGTCTGCCTATGCGTGCCATGGCTCTGCGGATGGACGGCAAGTCCATCAACGGTATGGGTACGAGCGTAGTTGCGAATGGCTTTAATGCGGATGGTACGCTGAATGTCGGAAGCACGGGCTCTGTTACAGAGAGAACCATCACTGTTGCAGTCGGCGGGACGAAGACTGTGACTGCGGATGGCTATTATAACGGTTCGTATGCAACGGAAGATACTACAATCGCTACGGCGTCTGCAGTAGGCACTGCGGCTGTCGATAGAACTGAAAATGAAGTAACGACAATTGAATCCGGGAAACAATATTTGATCGTTCATAAGAGAAGTGGATTGGTGCTTAATGATAGCACAAGTGGCAACGGAATTCTTTTGGGCGAGAAAGCCAACAGTAGTGACCAGTTGTGGACGATTACGAAGTACTCATCCTCCAGTAGTAACGCATATACCATCCAAGGTGTTGCTAAAAATTATATCACTGAAATCGGAAACGGATCCGCAACGCTTGGAACGAGCAAAGGCTATGTCCAGATGGCATATAATTCGAATGGTTATTGGAATATCTATGATAAGCCATACTGGACTAATTACTATTTGAATCAATACGGCGGTGCATCGAGTACGATGGCTGCGGGCTATACAGCTGATGGTGCATCTGATGATGGTAGCCAATGGCAGATTTATCAGGTAACGCCGGGAACGAAAGCGCAGACCACCATTACCTTCACCGGTAAGTCCGTCGGCGATACCTCCGTCCAGATCGGCGATGTGACGTATAAGATTCATGTGGTTGCCGAGGATCTCTCAAATGTAACCCCGCTGACGATTGAGTATTGGATTACGAACCGTCAGGTAACAGCTAATGGTGGGACTAACAAGAAGATTAATGCCGCCGATAGCACCATTTACAGTGAAACTGGTGCAAAGTTTACTGATTTGGTGCCTGCTACAGGTACACAAGACGGCAATGATGTTGTGTTCTGGAAGGGAACGCGACTGACCAGTGATAATAAGCAGACGGATACTGCAGGTGTTGATAAGACTAAAGCTGGTGACAGTCTCACCTATATTCGTTACTGGAACACAAAATGGTCGTTTTCGGCTGATGGAAAGACATGGGAGGATTTCAACAGCGAGGATCAGATTGTAGCCTATTATCTACAGAAGACCGAAGTTACCTCGGAAATCACGACAAATGTTGTGGACTGGGGACAGCCGTATTCCGAGTGGGCGGCTGGTACTGATAACAGATGGTTCTGGGATGGATATGTTGAAAATGGTTCAAAATATGTGTTCCTAGATTTTGCGGTTGTCTATGAAGACAACACCCAGAATCCGTCCAGCTTTCCCTCGGATAACACGCTGTTCTATCATTTCGATGGTTGTTCCGAGAGCAATCCGAGAATCCTTGGTGCCATTAGCTTTACGGAGAACAGTGACTATGAAATCTGGAAAGTAACTGTAACGGATGGTACTTCTACGGGATATAGTAGCTATGAAACATTTACTCCGACCTACGATAATAAGACGGAAACGACAGTTTGGGATGAGTCTATGGGCGGGATTCCGCAGATTGATCAGTTGCAGTATATTGCAAATCGTAGCGGAAAACTGGTTCGGGTCTATGTCCGCGCAAAGGTAACCGAGGATTCCCTGACGGTCAACTACTACGATGAAAGCAATACAACGTTGCCGTTCTATAGCTATAATATTGCGGTTGCGAGTGGAACTACTTTCAACAATGACTTTGCCTATAGCAATGGAAGACTGATTAACAATACCGTTACGAATATTAAAAACGTAACGCAGACAGTTAACTGGAAGCTGGAGGAAATGTCCGAGATTGGTGCGCAGTATCGTTATGGTAATTACACGTTCACCAATGCAAACAAAGAAACCGGCAATAAAGTAGTGAATCTGTATTATAAGTTTAAGACAGAGAAAACCTTTGTGGTCGATTTCGGACTGCCGCTGCACATTGAAAAAACAGATATCAACCCGGCGCTTGCGAGCGCCAACATCACGGAAGTGGCGGTTGGAAAGAGCCTTTATGCGACTATCAACGCAAATGCGGATTATAGCATTGATTATATCCTGAATAAGACGATCGATGGCTCCGACAGAGTTACTGTTACGTATTCGGGCACGAATAAGCAGGGCGAGGATGATTCGGCGACCTATAATCTGACCGTCATCCCCGCGACGAGTGTTTACTACGAGGACAGCTTCGCGACGTTCACGAACGCGAACGGTACAAAGAATGTTGCACAGGTAGATACTGGTGACAAGGGGATCTGGACGAAGGTGACGGACGGCACCACGCAGACGAACGTCAATCAGGCGCTCGAGGAGCTGGGCGGCACAACGAATACTAAGAATGTCTACGGCTATGACCCGGCCTATGCCGACAGCAGCAAGTTCTCCATGGGCTCCGCCACCAAGGTCACCGTGGCTGCGGACACTTATAAAGAGGGCAAAACCCAGTGGCCCACCGCGACCTTCACCTTTACAGGCACCGGCTTCGACGTCATCTCCCTGACCGACAACACCTCCGGAGCAATTTTTGTCGATGTCTATAAGGGCACGGCCACTTCTGGCGATTCTGTGAAGAGCTACGCAGTGAACAATTACTATAGCTATAAGCAGAATGAAAATGGGCAGTGGGTTGTCAGTAAGGACGGCAATAATGCACTGTATCAGATTCCCGTCATGAAGGTTAGCGGTCTTGATTACGGTGAGTACACCGCGGTGATCCGTGTTGCGTATTCGAGCTTCTTCGACCAGACGACGAAGAACGAGTACAACTTCTGGCTCGACGCCATCCGTGTCTATGACCCCATGGGCAAGGATAACGCGACCTATGAGCAGGACAACGAGGGCTATCCGCAGTACATCAAGCTCCACGACGAGTTGGTGAAGACAGGTAGTAGTATTGATGCAAAGCTTGGCGCAACAGTGTTCATCGATGGTGCAGCTGAGGCCACGATCGCTCAATACAAGAACTACGGCCCCAACAACGAGGTCTATCTGGCAAACGGTCAGGCAATCACCTTCAAGATCCCAGCGAATGCCAATATTGCAAGCATCCAGATCGGTGCAAAGGCCCCCAATGGTACGGCGAAGATGACTGTGACGGGTACAGATGATCCGAAAGAGATTTCTTCTGCGACCGAGATGTACTACAAGGTAAATGTGGATGCGACGGCAGCGGATAAGGTAGTGGCCATTGCAAATAAGGGGACTGGTATCCTGTCTCTGACGAATCTGAAGATTACCTTTAAGACGAATCCGAACGCCACCGTAACGTTGGCCGCGCTGACCGATGACGATCAGGCGAATGCCGTTGCGCAGGTTCGCGCGCTGTTTGCCGAGCCGGTGGAACCGTTCAATCCCGATCTCTTCACGGCGAGCTGGGGTCACAGCGTCCGTAAGGGCGACACCGCCACGCTGACAGTGAAGACCTCCGAGGATGTCGAAGCCATCGAGGTTGACGGTCAGATGATTGACAAGTACGTTACCCGTACCGAGCGTAGCGGCTGGGGCTGGTGGGCCAAGACGGTGACCTTCCGCGAGTTCACCTACACCGATACCGCTACGGTGACCAAGGATTACACAGTCTGCGCCGTCAACGGCAAGGGCGTCAGCAGTGATGCAATTACCGCGACCCTGACCGTCCGCCCGTCCGTCCGCGACTGGCTGCACGGCATCTTCGGCAAGTGGTTCTGAGAGAGGAGTGATCGAAATCATGAAGAAAACCTATGTGAAACCCGAGGTGCATTTCGAGAGCTTCGAGCTGAGCACCAATATTGCATATGCCTGCGGTAAGCCGACACATACGCCGACAAACGGAACTTGCGGTGTAACGATTGATGGTCTTCCTGGGACTGTTTTTCTAAGCACCGTAGCGGGTTGTAAATATGAAAAACAGGATGGATATAGCGGTATTTGCTATCATCAGCCTGATGGTTCTTTGAATCTCTTCAACTCCTGACCCAATC
>USAC01000038.1 GCA_900552475.1 uncultured Eubacteriales bacterium
CATGGCGGCAGAAACCGGATGGTTTCTGGAAATCACCGAAGTGCCGCCAACGCAGAGACGATCCTGCATTTCGTGCCCCTTGTAAAATCCAAAAAGCGCGAAAAACCTCCCCTTTCTGGGAGGTTTTTCACACATATCAGGTTTATTTCGCGTAAATCAGTCCGATCAGCGCGTTGAGCGCGCGGTACGGGAGGATCCGCTTCAGAAATACGAAGAACTGATAGTCCAGCCGGATCGTATAGATCGGCTTATGGCTCGTTTTCTGCGCGACGCGCGCGATGAAGCGGCCCGCGGCCGCAGGATCCATGCCGGTCTGCTCGTCGTGCTCCATGCGCGAGACGGAGCGGCTGATGCGCCCGCCGTAGACCTCGTCGCCGGTGACGGTCTTTTCCCGCGCGGCGGTGAAGCCCGTGTGGATGTCGCCTGGCTGGACGGCACAGACGGTGATGCCGAAGGGGCGCAGTTCGTTCGCCAGCGCCATCGTATAGGCGTTGACCGCCGCCTTGGCCGCGGAGTAGTACGTCTGGAACGGGATGGGCAGCGGCCCCGCAACGGAGCTGAGGTTCACAATGCGGCCCCGCCCCGCCGCGCGCATATGCGCGATAACGGCGCGGTTCACGCGCACCATGCCGAAAAAGTCCGCGTTGAACAGGCGCTGGGCATCGGCCGTGTCCGTAAACTCGACGGCACCGGAGATACCGAAGCCGGCGTTGTTCACGACGACATCGATCTGTCCCTCGGCGTCCATGACCTGCTGCACGGCGGCGCGCACCTGCGTCTCGTCCGTGATGTCGGCGCGGATGTGGTGCAGCCCCTCCACGCCTGCCTCGCGGCGCGAGAACTCATAGACGGTGTACCCCGCCCCGCGCAGGGCGAGAGCGGTGGCTTTCCCGATACCGGAGGTACCCCCGGTGACAATGGCAATTTTCTTGTTCATGCTGATTCACTTCTTTTTTTAGAGATCGTATTGGCGCAGAACGTCCGCGATGATGTCCACGGCCTCGTCGACGAGTGCCTTCGTATGCGTCGCCATGAGCGTGCAGCGCAGGAGGCACTCGCCCGGCGCGCAGGCCGGCGGCAGCGTCGCGTTGACGTAAACCCCGCGCTCATACAGCTCCTTCTGGGCCTTGAGCGTGACGATGGGGTCATAGGTATAGATGGGGATGATGGGCGTGTCGGCGTCGATGATCTTCACGCCGCGCGCGTGCAGGCCGTCGCGCATGTACTGGCTGATGTCAAGCAACTGCCGCGGCAGCTCCGGGTGCGCCTTCAGGTGGCGCAGCGCCGCCGTGGCGACGGCGATATTCGCGGGCGGAACACTCGCCGAAAAGATGTACGGCCGGGAATTGCAGCGGACGTAGTCGCACACGCGCGCATCCGCCGCCATATAGCCGCCGAGCGAGGCCATCGACTTTGAGAACGTCCCCATGTAGATGTCGATCTCCTGCTCCAGACCGAAATAGCTCGCGCTGCCGCGGCCGCCCTCGCCGATGACGCCGAAGGCGTGCGCATCGTCGACCATGACGCGCGCGCCGTATTTCTTCGCGAGCGTCGTGATCTCCGGGAGCTTCGCGATGTCGCCGCCCATGGAGAACACGCCGTCGGTGATGATGAGCGCGGCACGGTCCTCCGGCACCTTCTGCAGGCAGCGCTCGAGGTCGGCCATGTCGCTGTGGCGGTAGCGCAGCATCTTGCCGTAGCTCAGGCGGCAGGCGTCATAGATGCTCGCGTGGTTCTCGCGGTCGCAGATCATGTAGTCACGCATGCCAACGATGGCGCTGATGATGCCGAGGTTGCTCTGAAAGCCGGTGGAAAACGTGACGACGTCGCCCTTGCGCAGAAACTCCGCCATCTCCCGCTCAAAGGCAAGGTGCAGATTCAGCGTGCCGTTGAGCAGGCGGCTGCCGCTGCAGCCGGTGCCGTATTCGTCGAGCGCCTTGTGCGCGGCGGCGATGATCTCCGGGTTCGTCGTCAGGCCGAGGTAGTTGTTCGAGCCGAGCATGATGCGCCGCTTCCCCTCCATGATGACCTCGGTGTCCTGCCGCGACTGCAGCTCGCGGAAATACGGGAACAGATCCCGCTCGCGCAGCTCGTCCACGAAGCTGTGCTGATAGCATTTTGTAAAGATGTCCATAGGGCCTCCTTGTGTCTGAAAAAGTTGTTATCTAATATCAAATATTAGTTTATCTCGTATAATTTATTTTTTAATATTGTAAATCTTAATATTCGCTATTATATAACAGGAGACACTTTTCTGTCAATTCCCTTTCGCGCCGGGCGGCTCGCCGGAGCCGAAGGTGATGGAGCCGTCGCCGAACTTGTCGCGGATGGCTCTGACGGCGCTCTCGAGCTTTTCCTGCCGCGCGTCGCTCACGGCGCGGCCCGCGCCGAGCAGGTCGAGCTGTTCGAAGCTTTCGGCGCTCTCGGTGATGTGGAGCGCGGTGACGGTGAGCATCCGGATGGGCGTCGGCGCCCGCCACGCGCTGCGCGTGAGCTCCATGGCGGCGCGCTGGATGTCCTTCATCAGGCGGGTGGGCGACTCAAGCCGCTTCTGGCGCGAGATGGAGCAGAAGCTGCTGTCCTTGATCGTGACCTGCACGCCGCTGCAGTAGAGTCCCTGCCGCCGCAGGCGCATGGCGACGCTGTCGGAGAGCGCCGCGAGTCCCGCGCGCACCTCCTCCCAGCGGGTGAGGTCGTGCGGAAATGTCGTGCCGTTGCCGACGGACTTGACCGGCTCGCGCTCCGCCTGCGGCCGGACGGGGCTGCGGTCAAGGCCGTTGGCGTATTCGTGCATCTGGCGGCCGAGCTTACCGAGCAGTTTCTCTAGCATCTCCGGGCGGCAGGCGGCGAGCTGGCCGATCGTCTCCACGCCGTACTGTGCAAGCGTGCGCTGCGCCGAGCGCCCGACGAAGAGCATCGCCCCCACCGGGAGCGGCCAGACGATTTCCTGCCAGTTCTCCGGCGAGATAAGCGTCGTCGCGTCGGGCTTTTTATAGTCGCTGCCGAGCTTGGCAAAAATTTTGTTGAACGACACCCCCACCGAGATCGACAGCCCCAGCTCCTCGCGCACCCGGCGGCGCAGCTCGTCGGCGATGGCGACCGGGTCACCGCCGAAGAGGTGCATGCTGCCGGTGATGTCGAGCCAGCTCTCGTCGATGCCGAACGGCTCGACGAGGTCGGTGTACTGGCCGTAGAGCTCGTTGACGCGGACGGAATATTCGCGGTAGAGCTTGTGGTGCGGCGGCAGGAGCACAAGGCTGGGGCACTTTCTGCGCGCCTGCCAGACCGTCTCCGCCGTCTGGATGCCGAAGCGCTTGGCGGGCTCGTTCTTCGCGAGGATAATCCCGTGGCGCGAGGCCGGGTCGCCGCACACGGCCATCGGCACATCGCGCAGATCCGGGTGGCTCAGCAACTCCACCGAGGCAAAAAAGCAGTTCTGGTCACAGTGCAGAATCACCCGCTCCATGCATCGCGCCTCCCTCCGAAAATCAATCATATGTTTCATTATAGCACAGTTTTCGCCCTCTGCATAGAAAAACATCTCTTTTAATGGGTAAAGTGGAATATTGACTTTTGTGATGAGGATGCGTTATAATAATGTATTATGATAATTTTTACCATCGGCTGACAAGATCGGACACGCCCGCCGGCGGCCGCCATTTGTCACCCAGAGGTAACAGAGGGAGAACTATGCGCAAAGAACTTACACCCAGAAAACGGCAGGCGCTTGAGATGCGCAGCAAAATCCAGAATACCGCGCTGGATCTGTTCAACCGCGAGGGCTTCGAGAATGTCTCCGTCGAGCAGATCGCGCAGACGGCCGGCTGCTCGGTCGGCAACATCTACCACTACTTCAAGAGCAAGGATGAACTGGCCATTCAGGTCACAAGCCACGTCGACCAGACGTACCTCGAGCTCGAGGAGCAGTATCTCAGCGACCGCAATACCCCCGCCCGTGACAAGCTCCTCGACTTCGTCGGCCAGTCACTCGTCAGCAGCGTCTCCGAACCGGTGCTCTACAAGGCGTTCATTCACGCCATCAAGTACCCGGAGCAGCACATTCTGCAAAAGAACGACCGGCGCGTGTACTACCGCGTGCTGCGCGAGCTCGTGGAGCTGTGCCAGCACGAGGGCAGCATCGACGCGGCGCGCTCCGTGGACGAAATCGTCGAGGATCTCGTCGTTCTCCACCGCGGAACGCTCATCGAATGGCGGATCTACGAGGGGAATTTCGACATCGTCTCGCGCGGCCGCCGCATGGCCGCCATCCTGCTCGACGGACTGAATCCATTTAAAGCAAAAATGTGAAAAAAGTAACAAATATAGGTACTTTCGCCGTTTTTAACAGGTGGAGGCACCTTTTTTTGTGCGCTGCTACAAGCTTTTGTCAAACCCATTGACTTCCGCTCACCAAATGATATAATGAGTTCGTTCATTAAGTTATTCGGTGAATTTATTCAGAGAAAAAAGGAGACGCCCTATGAAGGTTCTGGTTATCAATCCCGGCGCAACCTCGACCAAAATTGCGGTCTTTGAGGAGGATCAGCAGCTGTTCAAGCTCGGTCTGGATCACTCCGCGGAGGAGTTGGATCAGTTCGACAAGGTCATCGACCAGGCGGACTACCGCAAAAAGGCTATTCTGGATGCCGTCGCCGAGGCGGGCTTCCAGCTGAGCGATTTCGACGCGGTCTGCGGCCGCGGCGGCCTGTACCGCCCCATCCCCTCCGGCACCTACGCCGTCAATGACAAGGTCATGCACGATGTGCAGACCGCTCCCTACGGTGAGCACCCCTCCAACCTCGGTGCCTACCTCGCCAGACAGATCGGCGACATGGTCGGCATCCCCGCCTTCTTCGTCGACCCCGTGTGCGTCGATGAGATGACGGAGGTCGCGCACTACACCGGCTTTGCCGAGTTCCGCCGCCTGTGCCAGTTCCACGCGCTCAACCACAAGTCCATCGGCCGCAAGGCGGCCGCCCAGCTCGGTAAGAAGTATGAGGACGTGAACCTCATCGTCTGCCACCTCGGCGGCGGTGTCTCCGTCGGCGCGCACCAGCACGGCCGCGTCGTCGACGTCTGCAACGTCAAGGACGAGGGCTCCATGGGTATGGACCGCGGCGGCGGGCTGCCCGTCAACCAGCTCATCAACTACTGCTTCTCCGGCAAGTCCAAGGACGAGATCAAGAAGATCCTCGGCCGCCGCGCCGGTATGCTGTCCTATGTCGGCACGACCGACTTCCGCGTCGTCTGCGCTAAGGTCGTCGAGGGTGACCCCAAGTTCACCGAGGCGTACCAGGCGCTCGTGTACCAGCTCTCCAAGGACATCGGCGCGATGGCCTCCGTGCTGCACTTCGACGTCGACGCGATCGTCTACACCGGCGGCATGGCCTATGAGCAGTTCTTCTGCGACGACATCACCGCCTGCGTCGGCAAGATCGCGCCCGTGATCCGCATGCCCGGCGAGGAGGAGATGCGCTCTCTGGCCGAGGGCGCGCTGCGCGTGCTCCACGGCGAGCAGGAGGCCAGCGTCTATTAAATTCGTGATCCCTTATTAGGTAGTGGAAATAGAGAAGACAAAAAGAAAGGTGGAAAATAACATGAAGCATCTGATGTCCGGTAACGAGGCCACCGCCCGTGGCGTCTACGAAGCCGGTATCAAGGTCTGTTCCGCTTATCCCGGAACGCCCAGCACCGAGATTCTGGAGAATCTGCCCCAGTACAAGGAGGATGTGTACTGCGAGTGGGCTCCCAATGAGAAGGTCGCGACCGAGGTCGCCTACGGCGCCGCCGTGGCCGGCTCCCGCTCCATCTGCACGATGAAGATGGTCGGCCTGAACGTCGCCGCCGACCCCCTGTTCACCGCCGGCTACATGGGCGTGAACGGCGCTTACATCGTCGTCACCGCTGACGACCCCAGTTGCCATTCCTCCCAGAACGAGCAGGACAACCGCCACTATGCCCGCGCCGCCAAGATCGCCATGGTCGAGCCCAGCGATCCCCAGGAGTGCAAGGACTTCGTGAAGATGGCCTGCGAGATCTCCGAGGAGTTCGATACCCCCGTGCTGTACCGCACCACCACCCGCGTCTGTCACAGCAAGGGCCTCGTTGAGTTCGGCGAGCGCACCGAGCATGTCGCCCCCGCGTACAAGCGCAACGTCCGCAAGTTCATCTGCACCCCCGCGAACGCCTACATGAACCATCCTCTCGTTGAGGACCGTCTGGTCAAGCTCGCCGAGTTCGGTTCCACCCGCGCCGTCGAGATGGGCCTGAACACCGTCGAGATCGGCGACGGCAAGGTCGGCGTCATCACCGCCTCCATCAGCTATCAGTATGCCAAGGAAGTCTTCCCCGAGGGTACGTCCTTCCTGAAGCTCGGCCTGACCTATCCCCTGCCCATGGATCTGATCCGCGACTTCGCCGGCAAGGTGGAGAAGCTCTACGTCATCGAGGAGCTCGATCCGTTCATGGAGGATGAGATCAAGGCCGCCGGCATCGAGTGCGTCGGCAAGGAGCTGACGGGCAACATGTACGAGCTGAACACCGAGCTGGTGCGTGAGCGCGTGCTCGGCATCAAGACCCCCTACAAGACCATCGAGGGTGTCGCCGCTGCGAAGCGTCCCCCGGCGCTGTGTCCCGGCTGCCCGCACCGCGGCTTCTTCTATACGCTCTCCAAGAACAAGAGCTATGTCGTCACCGGCGATATCGGCTGCTACACGCTGGGTTCCGCCGCGCCGCTGAACTGCATGGACGTGTGCATCTGCATGGGCGGCGGCTTCACCGCTGGCGTCGGTATGGCCCACTCCTTCCAGCGCGAGAACGTGACCGATAAAGTCGTGTTCGGCGTGATGGGCGACTCCACGTTCTTCCACTCCGGTATGACCGGTGCCGCCGAGATCATCTACAACAACGCCCGCATGATCCCCTGCGTGCTCGATAACCGCATCACCGGCATGACCGGCCACCAGGAGAACCCCGGTTCCGGCTTCACCCTGATGGGCGAAGAGGCTCCCATGCTGAACATCGAGAAGATCTTCGAGACCTACGGCTTCGCCCCCGTGCTGACCGTCGATCCCCAGGATCTGACCGCGATGAAGAAGACCGTCGACGAGGCCGTGGCCGCCCTGAACGAGGGCAAGCACCCCGCCATCGTCACCCGTCGTCCCTGCCTGCTCATCAAGCGCATCAAGCAGAACCTCGGCATGTGCAAGGTCAATGCCGACAAGTGCAAGAGCTGCAAGAGCTGCCTGAAGGTCGGCTGCCCCGCCATCTCCATGGAGAACGGCAAGGCGTTCATTGACCGTACCCAGTGCGTGGGCTGCACTGTCTGCGCCCAGGCCTGCCCGTTTGATGCAATCGAAAAGGAGGAGAAGTAACATGTCTAATGTGAAAAGTTGTCTGCTCGTCGGTGTCGGCGGTCAGGGTGCGATCCTGATCTCCAAGATCATGTCCAACGGCTTCATGAAGGCCGGTTATGACGTCAAGCAGAGCGAGGTCCACGGTATGGCCCAGCGCGGCGGCAGCGTCTCCACGCAGGTCCGCTGGGGCGATAAGGTCTACGGCCCCGTGTTCGGCCGCGGCGAGGCCGACATCATGGTCGCCCTCGAGAAGATGGAAGCCGTGCGCTATGCCGAGTTCCTGAAGCCCGACGGCGTCGCCATCATCAATGACTACGCCATCAAGTCCACCACCATCGCCTCCGGCGCCGAGGAGTATCCCGAGGGCTGCATCGAGGCCATGCAGGCGAACTTCAACACCATCGCCATCCCCGCCAGCCAGATCGCTCTCGATCTCGGCAACCCCAAGTGCATGAACGTGGTGCTCTTCGGCGCCATGTGCGACAGCCTTGGCTGCCCCGACATCGACTGGGAGCAGGTCGTTGCTGAGACCGTCCCCGCAAAGGTCAAGGAGCTGAACCTCAAGGCTTTCCGCGCCGGCCGCGAGGCTGCCAAGGCCAAGTAAGGCGATTCACCGATTATAAAAAGACACGCTGCCAACAGGCGGCGTGTCTTTTTTTCGGTTTGGTGTGGGATGGGATTTTAATCGGCCTGTTCTGCCTCCCGCACGTTTTCTCTTTGCTTTTTCCGCCGCGCTATGCTACAATATCCCCAAACGCAGCTTACAACAAGGAGAATCCGCATGAAGTTCCTCGCACATCTGCGCACGATCAACCGCCACCGGCGGCTTGTGCGCAAATACTGCTTCCGGCTCGGCCTGATCTGGCAGGGTCTGACGCACGACCTGAGCAAATACAGCCCCGCCGAGTTCTGGCGCAGTGTCCACTACTATCAGGGCTACCGCAGCCCGAACGATGCCGAGCGGCAGGCCACGGGCCTGAGCCTGTCGTGGCTGCACCACAAGGGCCGCAACCGCCATCACTTTGAATACTGGATCGACTACTGCATCGCCCCGGACGGGCACGTCTTCATGGGCGGGTGCAAGATGCCGAAAAAATACGTCGCCGAGATGTTCTGCGACCGGATCGCCGCCTGCAGGGTCTATCAGGGCGAGAAGTACACCGACGCATCCGCCTATGACTACTACCAGCGCTCGAAGGGGCATGTTCTCATCCACCCGGAGACGAGCCGCCTGATCGACGAATGGCTCCTCCTGCTCAAGGAGCGCGGCGAGGACGAGGCCTTCCGCCTCATCCGGGAGGACCTGAAAAAGAGCAAAACGTATTAAAATAACAGCGCCCTCCGCAGTCAATGACTGCGGAGGGCGCTGCGTCTGCCAGAAAAATCCGCGCTCTGCGGAGATTACTTCGTGCCGAAGATGCGGTCGCCGGCGTCGCCGAGACCGGGGACGATGTAGCCGTTCTCGTTCAGGCACTTGTCCACCGCGCCGGCGTAGATCTCGACGTCGGGGTGCTTGTTCGTCAGATACTCGATGCCCTCGGGGGCGGCGACGAGCACCATGAGCTTGATGTTCTTGCAGCCGCGCTTCTTCATCTCGGCGATGGCCGCGTCGGCGGAGCCGCCGGTGGCGAGCATCGGGTCGACGATGATGATGTCACGGTCGGCGATGTCCTTGGGCATCTTGCAGAAGTAGACGTGCGGCTCGAGCGTGTCCTCGTCGCGGAACATGCCGATGTGGCCCACGCGGGCGGAGGGCACCATGCGCAGCACACCGTCCACCAGACCGAGACCGGCGCGCAGGATGGGAACGACGGCGAACTTCTTGCCGGCCAGCACGGGAACCTCGGCCTTGCAGATGGGGGTCTCCACCGTGGTGGTGGTCAGGGGCAGATCACGGGTGGCCTCATAGGTGATGAGCATACCGATTTCGCTCACCAGCTCGCGGAAATCCTTGACGCTGGTGTTCTTGTCGCGCATGATGGACAGCTTGTGTGCAACCAGGGGGTGATCCATGACGTGTACTTTTTCGCTAAACATCGTTCTTCTCCTCATATGATAAAATTTTGAATGGGTTAACAAACTCAGTCGACGGTGATCTTCAGACCCTTCGCGAGTCGCTCTCGCTCCGCCTGCGACAGGCGCAGATAGACCGGCACGAGGTCGCGCGCGCTCGTCGTCTCGCCGCGGCGCACCATCTCCTCGGCGCAGAGCGCCACGCCGACGGCATTCTGCATCCGTAGCGCCGCCGGGGCGAGCGTACAGGAAACGCCCCGTTCCAATAGACCAGTATAACACAGCTGCGCCCCGTCGCCAACCACTATTTTGCCAGTTTCTGCGGAAATATCCGCCAGCTCTTTGGCAAGCTCCTCTATGCCGATCGCCCGGTCGGGCGTGAGCCGCTCGAGCGCGCCGCCGCGGGCGCGGAAGAGCGCGTTATAGACCTGATTGCGCCGCGCGTCCATCGCGCAGACGATGAGCGCGTCCATATGTGCGAGGTTCCGGGCCATCGCCTCGAGCGTCGAGACGCCGCAGCAGGGCTTCTCCGCCGCCCATGCGAGCCCCTTCAGCGCTGAGACGCCGATACGCAGCCCCGTGAAGCTGCCCGGCCCCGCCGCCACGGCCAGCGCGTCCATGTCCTGCAGCTCCAGACCACTGCTTGTGAGCATCGCATCCAGCAGCGGCATGAGCGTACGGCTGTGGGTCAGTCCCGTATTCTGATAGCTCGAGGCCAGCGGCACGCCGTCCTCCGTCACGGCCACGGAGACGCTTTTCGCCGACGTCTCCAGCGCTAAAATCTTCAAATCGGCTCCCCTCCTGTGATGGTGATGCGGCGGCAGTCATCGCCGCCCGGCGCGCGCTCGATCGCGACGCGCACGGCGTCCGGCGGGATGGCGTCCGCGACGTTCTCGCTCCACTCGACGGCGCACACGCCGCCGCGCTCGAGATAGTCGTCCCAGCCGATGTCAAAGAGCTCGTCGGCGCTGTCGAGACGGTACATATCGAAGTGAAACAGCGGGATGCGGCCCTCATACTCGTTCACGACCGTGAACGTCGGGCTCGTCACCCGGCCGCGGCAGCCAAGCCCGCGCGCAAGGCCGCGCGTGAAGGCCGTTTTTCCCATGCCGAGCCCGCCCTCGTAGGCGATGACCGCGCCGGGACGCAGCTGCTTTCCCAGCCGCTCGCCGAGCGCCTCCGTCTCGGCGGGGCTGTGACAGAGATATTCCATAGACGAACCCCCATTCCCTCAAAATGTCCGCTTTCGCTCAAATCAATGCATTATAGCACAGAAAAAAACAAAAGAAAAGGGAGAAAGCCCCGTTTACAGAAAAAACTTCTTGTGGTAAACTATAATAACTTATGAAAACCACCCGAATCTCAAAGGAGAGCCTATGTTCCGACGCGCGAAAAACTTTCTGGCGGATGTGCTGCAGCAGGCGGACATGATCCTGCTGGCGCTGTGCTGCGCGGCGACGCTGTTCGGCATCACCATGGTCTACAGCGCCACCCGCTATATGCAGACGAACCGCCTTGTGATTATTCAGGGCTGCGCCCTTGTGCTGGGCGTGGTGCTGTATCTGCTTGTCTCCATGGTCGACCTGTCCGAGGTCGTGAAAAAGTGGAAGTGGCTGACGATGTTCAACTTCGGCTTCATCCTCCTGCTGCTGACGCCCTTCGGCCGCTCGGACGGCACGGGCAACCGCGCATGGCTGAAGTTCCCGGGCTTCCCGGTCAGCATCCAGCCCGCGGAGCTGGTGAAGCTGACGTTCATCCTCGTGCTGGCGTATCAGCTCGTCTGGCTCAAGGAGCACCGCGACCTCAAGAGCGTCCCGTCGGTCGCGATGCTGGGCGTCCATCTGCTGGCGCTCGTCGGCATCTATTATAAGGTCTCCGCCGATATGGGCAGCGCCCTCGTCTATATCTTCATCTTTGCCTGCGTCGCCTTTGCCGCGGGCGTGGCCATCCGCTGGTTTGTGATGGGTTTGCTCGGCGGTGGAATCGCGTTTTTTCTGCTGTGGGAATACGACAAGGTCAGCAGCTATATGAAAGAGCGCTTCTACGTCGTCTTTCACCACGACTATGACCCGCAGGGCGTCGGCTGGCAGCAGACGCGCGGCCTGATGGCCCTCGGCGGCGGAAAGCTGACGGGCGAGGGGTATCTCCACGGCACCCAGACGCAGAGCAGCAACGCGTGGAGCCTTCCGGCGCGGCACACGGACTTCATCTTCTGCACCATCGGCGAGGAGCTGGGTATGATCGGGTGCCTGCTGGCGCTGGCGCTGCTGACGGCGATCATCGTCCGCTGCGTCCTTGTGGCGCGCCGCGCGAAGAGCCCGCTCGAGTCGTACATCTGCGTCGGCATCGCGGCGATGCTCATCTTCCAGACGGTCATCAACGTCGGCATGTGTCTGTTTCTCGTGCCGGTCATCGGCCTGACGCTCCCGTTCTTCAGCTATGGCGGCTCGTCCATCGTGACGCTGTTTCTCGCGATGGGCATGGTCTCCGGCATCCACAAACGAACCGCCCCGGAGTGGCTGCGGTAGAGAAAACATCCGGCCCGCTGCCCGCCGCCCACGTGGCGGAGGGCGGCGGGCCTTTGACACAAAAAGTATAAGGAGGAAACTTCCATGCATCAGATCACACTCGGCAAAACCGGCCTTGTCATCGAGAAAAACGGCTTCGGCTGCCTGCCCATCCAGCGCATCAGCGAGGCGGAAGCCGTGCGCCTGCTGCACAAGGCGTACGACGGCGGCATCAACTTCTTCGACACGGCCCGCGCCTATTCCGACAGCGAGCAGAAGGTCGGCGCGGCGTTCTCGTCGATGCGGGAGCGCATCGTCCTCGCGACAAAGACCGGCGCGCAGACGGCGGAGGGCTTCTGGAAGGATCTGGAAACCAGTCTCCGCACGCTGAAAACGGACTACATCGACATCTATCAGTTCCACAACCCCGCCTTCTGTCCGAAGCCGGGCGGTGCGGACGGCCTGTACGACGCGGCGCTCGAGGCAAAGAAGCAGGGCAAAATCCGTCACATCTCCATCACGAACCACCGTCTCGCCGTGGCGCACGAGGCCATCGACTCCGGCCTGTATGAGACGCTGCAGTTCCCGTTCAGCTACCTCGCCGGGGAGCAGGAGCTGGAGCTTGTGCGCAAGTGCCGCGCACAGAACATGGGCTTCATCGCCATGAAGGGCATGGCGGGCGGACTGATCCGCGACGGCTTCGCGGCCGCGGCGTGGATGGAGACGCAGGAGGGCGTCGTGCCGATCTGGGGCGTGCAGCGCGAGAGTGAGCTCGACGAGTTCCTGCAGTGCATCCGCGAGGGCGCCGCGCTGACCGACGAGCGCCGCGCCACGATCGAGCGCGACCGCCGGGAGCTCAGCGGCGAGTTCTGCCGCGGCTGTGGCTACTGCATGCCGTGTCCCGCGGGCATCGAGATCAACCAGTGCGCCCGCATGTCGCTCATGCTGCGCCGGGCCCCCGCCGCCGCGTGGCTCACGGACGCGTGGCAGGAGAAGATGCACAAAATCGAGCAGTGCCGCCGCTGCGGCCACTGTGTTTCGAAGTGTCCCTACGGCCTCAACACCCCCGAGCTCCTGCAGGCAAACTACAGGGACTACTGGCAGGTTCTCGACGCCTCCCGGAAGGAAAAATCAGCGGAATAAGTTCTGACAAGATGAAAAGCGATTCGCCTGCCACTGAACGGGAGGCGAATCGCTTTTCGGCACTTCATCCTTCAATTTATAAGGGGATAGCTCCCCATGCGGCAGCGCGATCAATCCACTGCCGCCGCAGCCATTTCTTCCGCAGAAATGCGGTACACCGCGCCGTCGATGCCGTGGCTGCGGAGGGCTGCCAGCACCGCGCCCCGCTCATAGGGACAGCCAATCAGCGCATCGCAGATGGTCGAAGCATCCAGCGTGGAGAAGAAGTCGCCGTATACGGCGGCTTCGCGGATGATCCCCTTCTGCACATCCAGCTTGAACTGGATCTTCCCGCCCGCAAAGCGGCCGATCCTGTCGATGGTAAATTTCGGGTTTCTTCCGAAAATCCGCTCCCAGCTCCGGAACTGCTCCCCGGCGATCTCCCGGATGCGGGCGTCGTCCTCCGGCGTGACGGTGTATGCAGCGGTGCTGCCGTTCATAATGTGCCGCACCATGGTCTCCTTGAACGTCTCCGCGTCCATGGGGCTGGGAAGATGCTCAGAGATGTTGGTCACGCGATCCCGGACGGACTTGATGCTCTTGGAGGTGATCTTGTAGCTGTCCACCGTGGTGGACGCTACCATCTGCTCAATGTCCGTGTCGAACAACAATGAGCCGTGGTGTACAATGCAGTCCCCCAGCCGGTACTGGGCGTTGCCGGAGAACTTCTTGCCGTCGATGGTCAGGTCGTTGCGCCCGTTGAAGGAAGCGCTCACCCCCATCTCCCTCAGCGCGTCGATCACCGGGGCGATGTACTGGCCAAATTCGATCTCCCCGGCCTCCTTGTGCTGGATGAAGGTGAACTGCCAGCCGCCCATGTCCGTATAGATGGTGCCGCCGCCGCTCATGCGGCGCACCAGATGGATGCCGTGCTCGTCAGCATAGGGCTTGTTGATCTCCTCCAGCACGTTCTGGTACTTGCCCACCATCAGCGTGGGCGTGGTGCGCCAGAAAAGGAACACCGTCTCCGGCAGACGCTTTTCCAGCGTAAAATAGTATTCCAACCCGAAGTTGTAATACACATCCGCGGAGCCGGTCTCAATATAGATCATGCACGTCCTCCAGTGCCTCCCACGCCTTGTAGGAGCTGCGGGCCAGCGGCGCGGACGCCACATGGCGGAAGCCCTTGGACAGCGCCAGCTCCTTCCAGCGGGCGAAGTCCTCCGGCGTGGCATACCGCGCCAGCGGATAGTGCTGGGGCGAGGGCTGGAGATACTGCCCGATGGTGAGGATGTCGCAGCCTGTCTCCAGAATGTCGTCCATGAGACGGCTGATCTGCTCCTCCGTTTCTCCCAGCCCCACCATGAAGCCGGTCTTGGTCAGCAGCGTGGGGTCCTGCTCCTTGCAGTAGCGCAGCACGCCCAGAGACCGCTCGTACCGCGCCTGCGGCCGCACGGCGCCTTGCAGCTCCCGCACCGTCTCCACGTTGTGGTTCAGCACCTCCGGGTGGGCGGCAATCACCGTATCCAGCGCGGCGTGGTCGCCCTTCATGTCGGAGATCAGCGTCTCCACGGTGGTGCCGGGGCAGACCTCCCGAATGGCGCGGACGCACTTGGCGAACTGCTCCGCGCCGCCGTCCGGCAGATCGTCACGGGTGGAGCAGGTCAGCACCACATGGCGCAGATTCAGCTTTTTGGCGGCCCTCGCCACGTTCATGGGCTCCTCCGGGTCGGGCGGCAGTGGGTGTCCGGTGGTGACGTTGCAGAACCGGCAGTTCCGGGTGCAGATGCTGCCGAGGATCATAAAGGTGGAGGTGTGCTTTTGGTAGCACTCGCCCAGATTGGGGCAGTTGGCCTCCTTGCAGACGGTGTTCAGCTTCAGATCCCGCATCAGTGCCGCCACCTCGTTGACGGCGTCCTGGTTATAGCGAACCTTCAGCCATTCCGGTTTCTTTTCCATATCTCACTCCGCTTCCACCACCGCCACGGCGGTGTCCACGCGGACGGTGTCGCCCTCCTCCGCCAGCTGCTTTTTCAGCACACCGGAGACGGTGGCCTCCACCTGATTGACCACCTTGTTCGTCTCGATCTCAAAGAGCGGCTCACCTGCGGCGACGGTGTCGCCCTCCTCCTTCAGCCACGCGCACAGAACGCCGCTCTCCATTTCAGGGGCCAGCTTGGGCATATTGATCTTCTTTTCCAACGTGTTGTTCCTTTCTGCCGCATTCGGCAATGTGATTTTCAAAAGTGTTTTATAGCTGCTTCACATGAGCCAGTCCATCAATTCATTCGATGCATTACCCGCCAACCGGCGGCAGACTTCGGCAAAGCCCTCCGGGTCTAAGCGCGAGCCGCTGAGCAGCTGCGCCGCCAGCGCGCCGTCGATAGCGGCGCAGTCGATGACCGCATCCGAAACAATGCCGCGCTTTGCCTGATAGGCCACGCGGATGGGAACGCCGTTAAAAATGCCGGACTTTTCATAAGTAAACGCAGGGGTTCTTCCCCATGTCCACTCCCAGCTGCGGTACTTTTCGTCCCGCAAACGGCAGACCTCCGCCTCCTGCTCCGCCGTCAGCGTCAGATGGGGACTCCCGGGCGGCACCATCTGCCCCAGTAGCCGGTCTTGAAACTCCTCAATGGTCATGGGACTCGCCAGATGCTCCCGTATATTGGTGACGGTGCAGATGGCGGACTGTGTCCCCCGGCTCTGGAAGCAGTCGTTTTTCCGGTGGGTGGTAATCTGATCCAGCACGCTGAGATCGGAAGAAAACAGCAGTGTGCCGTGGTGCAGCAGCCGCCCCTTTACTATTCTCTGCGCGCTGCCGGAGATTTTCAAATCCCCGATGGCAATGTCGCAGACCCGGTTTTTTCGGGCGGGAACACCGATGGCATTCAGCGCAGCGATAACCGGCGCCAGCACATCATCATAATTCCATCCGCCGTCCGTCCGGACAATATATGTGTAGTTGACGTTTCCCAAATCGTGATAGACGGTTCCGCCGCCGGTCATCCGCCGCACGACAGGGATGCCCAGCCGCCGCAGCGCCTCCACGTGGACCTCCCGGCAGATGTTCTGATAGCTGCCCACCACGACGGCCGGGCTGTTCTGCCAGAGAAAGAAAATATCATCGTCTGGAAATGTCTGGTAGATGTACTCTTCAAACGCCTGATTATAAAACGGATCGTGGGAAAGATTCCGAATGGTAAGCATCAGCGGAAACCTGCCTTTTTCGTGGACTATGAATTGCTTCAACCATATTATATAGGTTAAGAAAAGTTTGTCAAGAATTTATCGATATTGACAGACGCCGGATTGTAGGGGCGCAATCTGGGATTTCCTGCTCAGCCCGTCTGCCTGCGCACAGTCGGCGTATGGAGGATTATGCACTGTTCCGTTTGAAATTTGTTCTGTAAATCGGAGACTTAATATGGTACAATGAGCGTGTTACATCATGACTTGGAGGCTTTTGAAGGGATATATAAGCAATGACAAAAATCTTATTCATCTGCCACGGCAGTATCTGCCGCAGTCCGATGGCGGAGTTTGTGATGAAGGATCTGGTGCAAAAAGCCAGGCTGGCATCACAGTTCCATATCGAATCGGCCGCTACCAGCCGGGAGGAGATCGGCAATCCCGTCTATCCGCCCGCGCGGCGCAAGCTGGCCGAGCATGGGATCTCCTGTGAGGGCCACGCCGCACGCCAGCTCACGCAGCGGGACTACGACGCGTTCGACCTCCTGATCGGCATGGATCAGGAGAATCTGTGGAACATCCGGCGCATCTGCGGCGGCGACCCGGAGGGGAAAATCCACCTCCTGCTGGACTTCACGAGCCGCCCCGGAAGCGTCGCCGACCCGTGGTACACCGGTGATTTCGAGACAACCTGGCGCGACGTGGACGGGGGCTGCCGCGCGCTGCTGGGGCGCATACAGGCAAAGGAGCAAAACCCATGACCAAACAGGAAACCTATGACTATCTCCGCGCCCGCGGCGCGGCGTTCGAGATCACGGAACACAAGGCCGTCTACAACATGGAGGAGTGCGCCGATCTCGAGCTCCCCTACCCCGAGTAAGACGCGAAAAAACACTTCGTGCGAGAAGACAAGCGTCGCAGCTACTACCTCATCACCGTGCGCGGTGACAAGCGCGTCGACCTCAAGGCCTTCCGCCGTGCGCACGGGACGCGCTCGCTCAGCTTCGCCTCGCCCGAAGAGCTGCAGCAATACCTGCACCTCACGCCCGGCTCCGTCACGCCGCTGGGGCTGCTGCAGGACGAGACGCGCAGCGTGCAGTTCTTCCTCGACGAGGAGTTTCTGCTGCCGCCGGGGCGGATCGGCGTCCACCCGAACGACAACACCGCCACCGTCTGGATGCGGACGGACGATCTGCTGCGCATCCTCCGCGAACACGGCACGTCCGTGGAGCTGACGCAGCTGTGAGGTGCGGTATGGAACTGATCTGCAAGCATTTTTCCGAGCTGACCGCGTCCGAGCTGTACGAGATCTACCGTCTGCGCGTCTCGGTCTTCGTCGTGGAGCAGAACTGCGCCTATCAGGATGTCGACGAGGCCGACCGGACGGCCTGGCATATCTGGCTGCAGGACGAGGGCGGCATCGCCGCCTACGCACGCGTGCTCGCCCCGGGGACGGTGTTTCCGGACGTCTCCATCGGGCGCGTGACCGCCGTGCGCCGCCGCGAGGGGCTGGGGCGCAGGATCGTCCTCGCCGCCATCGGCGCCGCGAAGAAGCATTTCGGCGCGCGGCGCATCACCATCGAGGCGCAGAGCTACGTTAAGACCCTCTATACCGCCCTCGGCTTCACCCAGACCGGGCCGGAATTTCTCGAGGACGGCATCCCGCATGTCCCCATGCAGCTGCAGCTCTGAGCGATACACGAAAGGAGTACCGATATGACTGAGACCGAACGCATCCGTCGCGTGCGGGAGATGGAGCGCCGCATGCACGAGCTCTCCGCCGCCGCGGAAGGGCTGCAGACCGCGCTCGCGGCCTACGAAGCCGCTCTCCCTGCCCGCCGCGCGCTGGAGGACTACTACGAAAGCCCCCTCTGGCAGGAGGACTTCGCCGCCGACGAGGCCGGGCTGCTGCCCGCGGATCTCTGCCGCGGCGTCCTCACCGAGGACGCGCTGTTTGACCTGCTGGGCGACACCGACCTCCTACACGGGGAGCTCACGCGCGTCGCGCGGGAGGCCTGTGCGCGCACCAAATTCATCGTCCGCCCCGTCATGACGACAAAGCACGCGCGTCGCGCGGGGGGGCTGTGCGCGCACGGACGCCGTCCCCGCGCCGATGCCCGCGCACGCGATCCCCGACCCGGACATCGTTTTCGCCAACGAATACGGCACGTCGTGCTTTCTCAAAAAGGTCATCACCGCCCCGAACATCACCGTGGGTGACTAATACACCCGTCAGGCACCTCCCGAGAAGCGAGGTGCCTGCTTTTTACCGTAGGGGCGGGATGGAGGGTAGACTTCCGACGCGCGATCCGTTATAATAAAGAGTATGCTTCCCCATATGGGGAAAATTTTTTCAAGCCAGCAGAGGGATCGCCATGGCCAATATCATCGAAATCACGGACTTTTCCGCGCCGGAGCTGGACATCTACGCGCGGCTCACCGAAAACCAGCTGCTCTGCCGCGCCGACCCGTCGCAGGCGCTCTTCATCGCGGAGAGCCCGCTCGTCATCG
>USAC01000039.1 GCA_900552475.1 uncultured Eubacteriales bacterium
TTTTCGGCTGTTATAATTCGCGGGCGGGGGGCCGCTAACTCTCACTGCGTGACTTTTATAGCCAAAGACGCCGCCGAAATTGCGGCGACGTCTTTGTTTTTTCGTTTTCAGCGCCCACGCTGTGCGGTGTCAGCTCTCGGCCATCTGCGCGGCGAACTGCGCGGCGCGCTCGCCGATGTGCGGCAGGCGCACAAGGCTCCCGCGCTCGTTCGCCGTCTCCAGCAGACAGAAGTGCGGCGGCAGGAAGAACGCCTTGTTCATATTCAGCGCGGAGATGAGCTGGCGCGCGAGCAGGTCGCCGCCGGAATAACCCGAGACGACAAGCCCGAACAGACGCTTATCATAAAACCGCGTCTGGCGGAAGAGCGCCGTCAGGCGGTTGACGCAGGCGGTCAGGTTCGCCGCGAGAGCGTCGTTGTAGTTTGCGCAGATCATCACGAGCGCGTCGCAGCTGCGCACGGCGGGATAGACCTCCTCGACCATCGGGCCGCCGTAGAAGCACCCACCCTGTTCACCGAAGTGGAGACAGGCCGTATAGCTGCAGCCGTTGCAGTCGGCGAGTGTGCCGTTGCGCAGGCAGATCTCCTGCACCTCGACCGTCGGCGGCAGCGCCTTTCGCACCAGCTCCCAGAAGGCGAGCGTGTTCGACGTGCTGCGCTGCGAGGCGTGCAGCGCGAGGACGCGGCGGATCGGCGCGGGATGCTCCCATGTCTCAAGCCGGCCGATCAGCTCGGCCAGCGCGGCGTGGAACGCGGTTTTCTCGTCCGTCCCGCCGATCTGCGCCTGCACGCGGAAGTTCCGGAGCGACCCCGTCGCCTCGACGAGCGGACGGCCGAGGAACGCGCAGCCCGCCTGATTCGCGGCAAAGACCATGTCGCGCGCGACATCCTTCGTGTAAAACTCGCCCACACCCGTGACCACGACCCCCGCGACGCACCCGTGCAGGAGCGTCTCACTGCGGCGCAGGCGCGAGAGCATCCGGTAATAGGCCATGTTGCAGCCGCCCTCGTCGAGCGCGACGGCGAACAGCAACCGCTCTCCCCGCAATCCCTCCAGCCCGTCGTCCGGGCTGCGGACGGTGCTCCCCGGCGGCAGCATCGGCTCAAGCAGTGCGCGCAGCGGCGCGCTGTAGTCATTTCCGGGCAGCAGAACGGTCAGCGCCATACCCTCACCCCCCCTCAGTCGATGGCGCGCAGGCGCTCCTCCGTCGCGCGCAGCCGGTCCATCAGCGCCCGCGGCAGCGGCAGGCGCTCAAGCTCGATACCCGTGGGCGTCACGCGGTTGCGCGCGCCCATGAACACGCCGCCGAGACACGTCGACGAGCAGTTCCACTCGCCCCGCAGGCACAGCAGCAGGCTCAGCGCCCCGGACGAGAGCGCCGGGGCCACATAGGGCTTGAAGCCCATTGCGCGCATGGCGAGGTTCGCGTGGACGACCTTCTCCGTCAGCTCGCGCGAGAGCGCGTCGTCGTAATGCTCGATCGAGTTCGCCACAACGAGATCCTCCCCGTGCGGGCCGAAGGTGCGCCCCTCGGCGAGAAACGACGCAAAGCGCCCGTCGTGCCGGGCATAGTAGGCCGCGCGGGCGTTCATCACGCCGAGACCGAACCCGCGCACCTGATGGGAAAACAGACCGAGCCCGTCCCAGCTGCCGTCCTCCGCGCGGTTGCTCTCGCGCCAGACGGCGCGGCAGAGCGGGTCAACCGGGTCGCTCACCACGCAGAAAAGGCCCTTGTAGTGCACCTCGCGCGCCTTGCGGGCATAGAGCGCTGCGAGCTCGCGGTTGAGCGCATACTGCGCCATGCGCACATCGCCCGTCTTGACGGCCGTGTCCGGCACGAAGCGCGACGCGCAGAAGAGGAACACATCCCCGTCAAAGAGCCGCTCCGGCCGCACGATCTCAACGCGCGGCAGCGCGTCGTAGTCGCCGGGGAGGTTGATCTGGTTCAGCTCAAACTCCCACCGCTCCGGAACACCCTCGCGCAGATCGCAGATACCGATCGACGAGATCACATCGCCCCCCAGCAGCCGCAGCCCCATGAGGAGCGTGCTCCCCACGTCGCCGAGCGCCAGCAGGTTCACGCGGTACTTCTCCGGGCGGCGCAGCGGCGCGAGCAGCTCTTCCCAGCGCGGATGCGCCCGGTTCACGGCGCGCACGCGCCCCGCCGCGACGGCGTCTGCCAGCTCCGGCGGCACGTCCACCTTCTCCCCGGCGCAGAGCGTCTGCACGCCCTCCTCCGCCGTGAGAAGTGCCGCGTCCGTGACAGGGAACGTGTCGCGCCCGATCATGAGCGGCCGCTCGAAGAGATAGATCACCTCCCCCTCCTGCGGCAGCGCCGCGAGGTGCCGGTACGGCAGCTCTTCGCAACTGCAGAGCGTATAGCCCCGGTATTCATAGTACAGCATTTCAGCCATCTTCCTTTCAGTGTATGGATTTCATGCGTTTGAGCAGTTCAATGTCGCCCTCCAGATAGGTGGAGGCGGCGCGGTTGATGTCATAGGTCATGCACCCACCCTTGTCCGGGCAGAGCGGCAGGATGACTGCCTCGCTCAGGCGGCCGAGCGTCAGGCTGCGGGCATAGAGCGCGCGGTACTCCGTCTCGAGCGCCAGCAAAATATCGCGGGCATTCTCCAGACAGCACAGGCTCAGCTCCCACGCCGCGTCCTGCCCGATCTCGGCATACTCCGGCGAGGCGTAGGGCAGGATCCGGTTCACCGACGGCTGCAGGCCGCCGGGCATCGGCTCACTGCGGCGCACCGTGTCGCCGCCGATGAAGGGATAAAGCGTAGACTCGACAAAGCGCATGCGCAGATTCGGCAGATAGTAGATCCCGTCGACGGGATAGCCCAACTGCTGCATCAGGTCGCGCCCCATCCCCGTGAGATAGCCCACAAGCACGAGGTCGACGCGCTGGTGCGTCTGCTCGAGCAGCGGCGCGAGCGTGCGGATGCGCTTGCCGTCGTGGAGCATGTCGTCGACGAGGATGGCCGGGCGGTCAAAGGCACGGATCGTGCGCACCTGATCCGGCAGCGGCGAATAGCCGGGATATGCCTCGATGGCGCTCGAGGAGAGGTCGGATTCATAGACCTTATCGGTGCGCAGCGTCTTCGTCACCGTGTTCGGCACGACCACGCCGCGCAGGATCTTACCGTAGGGTACGCAGATGTCCGGGCCGAGCTGGCGCGGCACCATCGGCTCGGCGGGGACACCGTTGCGCGCGGTGATACGCTTGAGCAGGCGGTGGTAGATCACGCCCGCGGACAGGCTCAGCACGAGCGAGCCCGGCTGCAGGTGCGTCAGCGCCGTCTGCAGCCGCCGGTGCGCCGCAGAGACGGCCGCGAGCACGCGCGGCGAGGTCGAAAGCGGCGCCTTGATAGCCGTGTCGACGTTGCGGCTGAGTACGATCGGGCGGCGCATGTCCGCCGCCATGGCGCCCTCCACCGCCGACACCGGCAAAAAGCCCTGCAGCAGCATCGTCTGGCGCGCCGCGGCGCCGCCCGCCCCCTCGAGCGGGAGGTAGACCGCGTAGGTATACTCGCGCCCGATCGCGAGCGTCAGCACCTCCGTCAAAAGCAGCTGGCACAGGTCCTCCTGCTGCTCGCCGTGCGGCACGAACAGGCCGCTGATGAGCAGCGTCCGCCCGCCGGCGTTCTGCCGGACGAAGGCCGTGAGCTCGGGGCTTGCCAGCCGGGTAAACAGGTGCTGCGAGTCAAGGCAGCGGTACGACGCCGCGCCGAGCGCGCGCCCGCTCTTGCCGCTGCGCAGCAGCATCACCTCATCGTCGCACGTACGCAGGCGCGCGATCAGGGCGGCGGCCTGCGCGGACGGATAGATCTCCTGCAGGAGTTTTTCCACCTGCCGCCCCGGACCGGGGACAGGGATAAACTCCAGATCCTCCGTGTGCAGAACGGGCTTATCCTGCGGCTCGCGCAGGTACAGGCCATGGCGGTAGATGAACTCCTGCGCCATGGTGTCAATCAGGTTTGAGACGTCGCGGTTGGCGTCCACGGCGTCGCGGATACGGGTGGAGCTGATCTCCTCAAGCTCCTGCGGCAGCGTCAGCTCCACGACACGCCCGCGGATGCAGCTGTAGTCCGGGGCTGTACCGCCCGGCTCGGCGCGGCGGAAGATGACGTGGTCAAACGTGTGGATGGAATCCGGCTCCACGGGCTTTCTGTAAGAAGACGCGTGCGCGACAACGTCGCTGCCGACCACGATGGACACCTGCCGCCCCGGGAATGCCTCGCGCAGCTCGCGCAGGTTTCCGGGATTGGCGATGTTCACCGGGAAATCCTCCGGGAAGATGTGGACATAGAACTCATCGGCCACGGACATCGCCGCGATGCGGCGGCGGATGCGGTAGGGCTGCGTGCGCTTCGACCACGAGAATTCGTCGATGGCGAGCAGCACCTCGAAGCCGAGGTCGCGGATGGCGCGCACGATGCCCTTGTGTGAGAGCGTGAAGGGATCGAATGTCCCCGGAAAGAATGCGATCGGGCGCGGCGGCTCGAAGGAGAAGCCCTCCGGGTCAAGACTCTGCTCCGTGATGAAGCGGTAGAGCCGCCCGAGCATGGCCGCGCGGTAATAGAACGTCAGCCCATCGCCCGGATCCTCGTGATAGAGCGCGAGGATCTTGCGCGCGGTGAGCGGGAAGGCGCGGCTCTTCTCGTGCCCGCTGAGGATCTGCGAACCGAACACTCGCCGCCCCAGCACAAGCATGGCCTCGTGGCGCGTCTCGTTGTCGATCCCGGCGAGGCCCTTCATCAGCATACCGAGCAGGCGCTCGCGCCGCGCGCGGTAGGCCTCGTCCGTCTCGGGAAAGCGCGTGCGGTAGGCGGCGTACTCCTCGTAGATGACGCCCACCGTATCGAGCACCGGGGCGACGATGCGGCTGCTCGAGGAGCAGAGCGTCTTCCCGAGGTCGACAATAATCTCGTCGAGCTCCTCCGGCGGCAGCCACAGCGCAAACCGCCCCAGATAGTCGGGGATGTACTTCGTAAACTCCTGCTGCCCCAGCTCCAGACCGCGGCAGAGCTCCACGGCCACCTCGTTGCGCTGGTCGACGGAGAGCAGCGGTGCAATCTTCAGGAGCGCGTTGCCTGCGTTGTGTCGGACAGTGACGCGGTCGCTGACCTTGATGAGATTGGCAAGGTGCGTCGCGATGTGCAGAATGGGGCTGCGCCCACTGCGGGCGAAGTCCTTGAGCAGGCGGATGTTCATCAGCTTGATGACCCACGGTGTCGCGGACTTGAGGTTGTCGAGGAAAATCTCGGAGATGACGTTTTCCTCGAGGGTAAACGCCTCGTCCCCGCGGAGGATGTCGCGGCGCAGCAGCTCGAGCGAGACGTCGCCCGAGCAGTCCAGCTCCTGCAGGAGCTTCGCCGCCCGTGAGCGCGGCGCGATGCGGTACAGCCGGTCGAACAGCAGCATCGCCGCGGCGCGGATGGTGAGCGATTCGCGCCCCATCAGCTCCTCGGCAAAGCGCAGCAGCAGCTCGTGCTGGCGCGCGGTGCAGACCTGCAGCCGGATCGCCCCGGCGGTATCGAGCAGCTGGAAGGCCGTCTCGTCGTCGAGCTGCTCCGGGTGGCGGAAATAGGCGAAAAACGGCGTCAGGAACCGCTCCTCGCGCCCCGGGCAGCGCTGCAGCAGCGAGTTCACGGCGAACTTGAGCGTATAGCAGATCCACCGCCGGTGCTGGAGCATCAGCTTGTGATCGGGGTAGATGATCTTGTCGAGATAGAGCTTCCACTGGTCGAGGTCGGTGATCTCGCGCGGGTCGGGCTTGCTGTCGGTGGGGCGCTCCTTGACATAGCCCTCGTGGAAGCCCGCGATGATCTCGCCGATCAGCGCCGCCGCCTGACGGCGGATGTCGCCCTCGCGGTGCATCAGAAGCTCATACAGAAATGCCAGCGTCTGCACCTTCTGCGGAATGTGCAGATAGAGGGAGTACGACTCAAAAACGCCCAGATACGCGCGCAGGCGGCGCCAGTTCATCTCGCCGCGCGCCAGCTCCAGCAGCTCCGCGAAGCTCCGCTGCCCGGTCAGACGGTTCATCAGTTCGATGTTGTGCCCCACGCACTGCAGCACCAGCGCCTGCAGCGACTCCTCGTCCGTCAGCAGCGCGACGGGCTTTTCCGGCTGCGGTGTCCGGTCGGCCCCGCTGAGCGTGACGTCCACGCCGCGGGCAATCATGAACTGCTCAAAATCGCGCAGGCGGGCGTAGACCCGCGTATAGCGCAGGCGCTTGGCCTCGTCCACACCGTCGAGCTTCGAGAGAATCACGTCAAACGCTTCGGCGAGCGTGGAGATGTGGGTGATCTCCTCACCGTGCGCGCCGCGCGTCTGCTTCACGCGGAAGTCCGCGTAGATCAGCAGCAGCGACTCCACGGACAGGTAATCCGGCTCCAGATCCCACACGGAATGGTTCGCCGCGACGTGACCGATGTCCGTGATGCGCCGGCGGCGGAACCAGAGGTCGGTGTAGTAATAGTGCAGATACGGCACGCGCTCGCCGGGGCGGCAGCCGAACTTGCCGATGTCGTGCCCCGCCGCCGCGCCGGAGACGAGCGCAAGGTCCACCGCCACGCCGGACTTCTTCAGCGCGCGTCCCGCCGTCACCGCGACGTGGTGGACGCCCGCGATGTGCTCGAGCGTGCGGTAGGGCGTCGCCTCCAGCCCGAGGCGCATCATCTCATAGACGTACTCGCGCCGCCACAGGCGCGCCATCTGGCCGTAGCTCGCGGCGCAGGCGCTGCCCTCCAGCTCGCTCTCCGGCAGGAACGCGATGTCCCACGCCGGATCGTACGGCACAAGATCCCGCTCGGCGGCGAGGAGTACCTGCAGAACCGACAGCAGAAACGACGCGCCCGCCCCGTGCGTCCAGACGGTGCCCTTCTCCGGGAACAGCAAGCTGCGCGCAAAATCGTAGGTGTAGAGCAGCCAGCCGCCCTCCGGCTCGCCGGTGCTGAGCACGTCCAGCTCCGGACGGCACAGTGCCAGCACGTCGGCGCAGCGGATGCGCCCGCCGTCATAGAGCGGCGCGAAGCGCTGTATGTAGTTCTCCCCCTCCAGCGCGCGCAAAAATTTCTCCTGCCCGGCCAGATATTCCGCCGCCGGGCGGCTCCCCAGCCGCCGCAGCAGTGCGGTATTCATCTGACGGATCCGTTTTTTGTTCATCGCAGATCGCACTCCTTCCGGAAACGGGTTCTTTTCCCCTCTATTATGCCACACGCACACCCCTCCGCGCAAGAGCCAGAGTGCCCGCTCACCCGTGACGCGCAGCACTCCCCGGTCTCACAGAGTTCGCGGCCCGCAGGCCGCGAAAAAGATCTCATCCGTTTTTTGCGGATAATAAAAAAATCCCACCGCACCGCGGTGGGATTTTTTATTATTTCTCGATTGCCGCGCGCACGAAGCCCTCAAACACGGGGTGCGGGCGGTTGGGGCGGCTCTTGAACTCCGGGTGGAACTGGACGCCGACGAACCACTTCTGCTTCGGCTCCTCCACAATCTCCACGAGCCGGCCATCCGGGGACAGGCCCGCCAGACGCAGGCCCGCGTCCACCAACCGGGGACGGAACTCGTTGTTGAACTCATAGCGGTGGCGGTGGCGCTCGGAGATCTCCGGTGTACCGTAGGCCGCGCGGGCCAGCGAATCCTCCGCCAGCACGCAGGGATACTTGCCGAGACGCATCGTGCCGCCCTTGGCGGTGATGCCCACCTGATCGGACATGAGCGCGATCACGGGATGCTCGGTTGAGTCGGAGAACTCCGCGCTGTGCGCGTCGCTCCAGCCGACGACGTGGCGGGCAAACTCGATGACGGCGATCTGCATGCCGAGGCAGATGCCGAGATACGGCACGTCGTGCTCGCGAGCGTACTGCGCCGCGAGGATCATGCCCTCGATGCCGCGGTCGCCGAAGCCGCCGGGCACGAGCACGCCACCGCAGCCGCCGAGCACCTCGCCGACGTTCTCCGCCGTCAGCGTCTCGGAGTCGACCCACTCGATATGTACCTGTGCGTCGCACGCGGTGCCCGCGTGGAACAGCGACTCCGCGACGCTCAGATATGCGTCGTGCAGGCCGGTATACTTGCCGACGAGGGCAATCTTCACGGACTTGTGCACGCCGTGGATCTTCTCCACCAGCGCGCGCCACTCTGCCATGTCCGGCTCGCCCGCGCCGAGACCGAGCTTGCGGCAGACGACGCGGCAGAGCCCCTCCTTCTCGAGCAGCAGCGGCACCTCATAGAGCGTGGACGCCGTGACGTTCGGGATGACGCAGTCCTCGTCGACGTTGCAGAACAGCGCGATCTTGCGGCGGACATCCTCCGTGATGGGGCCGTCCGTGCGGCAGACGAGGATGTCCGGCTGGATGCCGACGGAGAGCAGCTCCTTCACGGAGTGCTGCGTGGGCTTGCTCTTGAGCTCGCCGCTGCCGGGGATGGCGACGATGAGGGGAACGTGGATATACAGTACATTTTCGCGTCCCTGCTCCGCGGCCACCTGCCGGATGGCCTCGAGGAAGGGCTGGCTCTCGATGTCGCCGACGGTGCCGCCGATCTCCGTGATGACCACGTCCGTCTGGCCGTCGTCCATGGCGTAGACGCGGCTTTTGATCTCGTCGGTCACATGGGGGATGATCTGCACCGTGCCGCCGAGGTAGCCACCCTGCCGCTCGCGGTTGAGGACGCTCCAGAACACCTTGCCCGAGGAGACGGAGGCGTTTCCGCTCAGCGACTCATCCACAAAGCGCTCATAATGGCCGAGGTCGAGGTCTGTCTCCGCGCCGTCGTCGGTCACGAACACCTCACCGTGCTGGTAGGGGCTCATCGTGCCGGGATCGACGTTGAAATAGGGATCAAACTTCTGGTTCTTCACCCGCAGGCCGCACTGCTTGAGCAGGCGTCCGAGGGACGCGGCGCAGATGCCCTTACCAAGGCCGGATACAACGCCGCCGGTGACAAAAATGTACTTCACGTTTTTCCTCTCCTCACTCTAAAATTCCATACGCTTCAAGGTCAGCCGTGCTTTTCCCGGTCACACCGAGAACAGCAGCTTGTAGAACGTCGGATACGGCCAATCGCGCGTCGCGGTCAGCGCTTCGAGCTGGTTGACCGTCTCGCAGACCTTTTCCATGCCGGCCTCCACCACCTCATGGTAGTAGGTCACGCGCTCTTCCATCGCGGCGTCCGCCGGCTCTGTCTCGAGCGCAGTCTTGAGCGCCACAACCTCCTCGAGTAGCTCCTCGTTGCGGATGGCGAGGGTACTTGCGAGGGACTTTTCGACGTGGCAGGTGATCTCCGGGGCGGCCTGGCGCTTGCGCAGTACCGTGCCGCAGAGGCGGTCTTCATATGCGGAAACGGCATCGAGGATCTCGTGCTGGACCATGTCGACCAGCGTCCGGGCCTCGATCCGGATGACCTTGCAGTATTTTTCCATGTGAATCTCGTGGCGGGAGAGAATCTCCTCCTTCGAGTAGACGCCCTGACGCGTCATCAGCTCGATGTTCTTCGGGAGGATGTATTTCGGCAGCGCCTGCGCGGTGTTCGCGAGGTTCGCCAGCCCCCGGCGTTCGGCCTCTTCGACCCACGCGTTCTCATAGCCGTTGCCGCCGAAGATGATGCGGCGGTGCTCGGAGAACGTGCGGCGCACCAGCTCGTGCAGCGCCTCATTGAAGTCCTCCGCCTGCGACAGCTCGTCATAGAAGCGGCTCAGCTCATCGGCCATGATGGCGTTGATGGTCGTCGTCGGGCTGGCGATGGACTGGCTGGAGCCGGGCATACGGAACTCAAACTTGTTGCCGGTGAAGGCCAGCGGCGAGGTACGGTTGCGGTCGGTCGTGTCCTGCGGAATGGAGGGCAGGACGTCCACGCCGATGCGCAGCGCGCGGTGCTCCGCCCCGGCATAGCTGTTCTGGGAAATGATGGAGTCCACAATTGCCTCCAGCTCGTCGCCGAGGAAGATGGAGATGATCGCCGGCGGCGCCTCCTGCGCGCCGAGCCGGTGGTCGTTGCCCGCGAAGGCCACCGAGCAGCGCAGCAGCTCCTGATACTCGTCCGCGCCCTTGACGAACGCGGCGAGGAACAGCAGGAACTGGGCGTTCTGGCTGGGGGTCTTGCCGGGGGAGAAGAGGTTCTCGCCGGTATCGGTCGAGAGCGACCAGTTGATGTGCTTACCGGAGCCGTTCACACCCGCGAAGGGCTTCTCGTGCAGCAGGCACACCAGCCCGTGGCGCTCGGCCACCTTCTTCATCGTCTCCATGACCAGCTGGTTCTGGTCGTTGGCGGTGTTGGCGTCGGTATAGATGGGAGCCATCTCGTGCTGGGCGGGGGCCACCTCGTTGTGCTTCGTCTTGGAGAGCACGCCGAGCTTCCAGAGCTCCTCGTCGAGGTCCTTCATATAGGCCGCGACGCGCGGGCGGATGGCGCCGAAGTAGTGGTCGTCAAGCTCCTGCCCCTTGGGCGGCTTGTTGCCGAAGAGCGTGCGCCCGCACAGGCGCAGATCCTCGCGCTGCAGATAGAGCGAGCGGTCGATCAGGAAGTACTCCTGCTCTGCACCGATCTGGGGCGTCGCCCTGCGCACCTTCTCGTCGCCGAAGAGCCGCAGGATCTTCACCGCCTCGCGGCTCACGGCCTCCATCGAGCGCAACAGCGGTGTCTTCTTGTCGAGCGCCTCGCCGCCGTAGGAGCAGAACACCGTCGGGATGCAGAGACTGCCGTCCTTGATGAAGGCGAAAGACGTGGGGTCCCACGCGCTGTAGCCGCGGGCCTCGAACGTCGCGCGCAGACCGCCGGAGGGGAAGCTGGAGGCATCCGGTTCGCCGCAGACAAGCTCCTTGCCTGAGAAGTCCATAATCACGCGGCCGCCGCCGATGCCCTTGATGAAGCCCTCGTGCTTCTCGGCCGTCACGCCAGTCAGCGGCTGGAACCAGTGGGTGAAGTGCGTTGCTCCGTGCTCGAGCGCCCAGTTCTTCATGGCGTCGGCGATGTCGTTGGCCGCTTCGAGCGGCAGCGGCTTCTCCTGCTTCAGGCACTCGCGCCAGACCTCCATGGCCTCCTGCGGCACATACTGCTCCATGGTCCGCTCGTTAAACACCATCGAACCGAACAGTTCAGGAATTCGTTCCTTTGCACTCATACTTGTCTCCCCCTTGTCAGAAAACGTCGTTGATACCTTCTTTATATAAATGTTCTTTGCTCTCGTTTATTCGCCGCTTGCGCCGTAGTTCGCAAGCACGCGCGCCGACGGGTCGCTCACGTCGCAGCCCTCCCAGCTCCGGTTCGGCATCCAGAAGTCCTTGACCATCTCCGCCTGACCGGGATAGTACTTCTCGAAGATCTCGCGGTAGAGCAGCGACTCCTTCGTGAAGGGCCGGGCGAACGTGTACTGCGCGCAGCGGCGCTCGAACTCCTCATCGCTGTAGCGGCTCTCGGCGTACTCCTTGAGATCGTCGACCATCGAGTGCCCCACGGCGTCGGAGAACGCGGCCTTCTGGCGCCAAAGGATGTCGTCCGGGAGGATGTGGTCATCCTCAAAGGCCCTGCGCAGGAGGTACTTGCCCATGTGGTAGGTGTTGACCTTCATCGCCGGGTCGACCGACATGACATAGCGCACGAAGTCCAGATCGCCGAACGGCACGCGCGCCTCGATGGAGTTGGCGCTGATGCAGCGGTCGGCGCGGAGCACATCGTACATATACAGCTCATCCACGCGCTTTTTTGCCTCCTGCTGGAAGGCCTCGGGCGACGGGGCGAAGTCCGTGTACTTATAGCCGAAGAGCTCGTCAGAAATCTCGCCCGTCAGGAGCACGCGCACGTCCGTCTGCTCGTGGATCGCCTTGCAGCACAGGTACATGCCCATGCTCGCGCGGATGGTCGTGATATCATACGTCCCGAGCAGGGAGATGACCTCCTCCAGCGTGTCGAGCACCTGCCCGCGCGTCATGGTGACCTCCGTGTGCTCGGCGCCGATATAGTCGGCGACCTCGCGGGCATATTTCAGGTCGATCGGGTCGAGATCCATGCCGATGGCAAACGTGCGGATCTTCTTGCCGAGGAGCTTGGCCGAGATAGCACAGACGAGGCTGGAATCCAGTCCGCCGGAGAGGAGGAAGCCGAGCGGCGCGTCGGCGTCAAGCCGCTTCTCCACGCCGGCGATCAGCTTCTCGCGGATCGTGCGGCAGACGGTATCGAGGTCGTCCGCGGCGTACTGCGTGACGGTCGTGAGGTCGGCGTAGCGCACGAACTTCCCGTCGCAGTAGTAGTGTCCCGGAGGGAACGGCTCGATGCGCGCGCACAGGCCGACGAGGTTCTTCGCCTCGCTGGCAAAGACGATGCCGCCGTCCTCGAGATAGCCGTAAAACAGCGGGCGGATGCCGATGGGGTCGCGCGCGGCGATCAGGCTGTCCTTCTGCGCGTCGTAGAGGATCATCGCAAACTCCGCGTCGAGCATTTTAAACATCTCCAGCCCGTACTCGCGGTAGAGCGGCAGCAGGATCTCGCAGTCGGACTCACTGCGGAAGGTATACTTCGCGGCGAGCTGCGCGCGCAGCTTGCGGAAGCCGTAGATCTCGCCGTTGCAGACGACCATATCGCCGCCGAGATGGAACGGCTGCATACCCTCCTCGCTCAGGCCCATGATAGCGAGCCGGTGGAAGCACAGCCAGCCCTTGCCCGCAGGCTCCACACGCGTCTGATCCGGCCCGCATGAGAGCGTCCGGTCAAAGAACGGACGCATCGTTTCCTCTTTCAGCGTCGGGGATGTAAAACCCATGATTGCGCACATAAAAAAGCACCTCCGAATAGTGGCAGCGATCCTAAAAAATTTTAGGACGAATCGCTGCGCATCCGTGGTGCCACCTAATTTGCCGAGAGACCGGCCACTTTACGGGGTTCCAACAAACCCCTGTGCATTAACGCCGCACGCCGCGTCTTTCCTACTGAGCCGGAGCCGTTCAGATCGCTGCTCCCGAGTGTTATTCACACGGCTTCTGTGTGCCGGGCTCCCACTGTCCCCCGCTCGCTGTGACCGAATGGCGCGTGCTACTTGTCTCGTTCTTCGCATTTACGCTCTATATTTTGAATGCGTTCGTCCGCATCAAATATGTTCCGATTTTACAGCCGTTGCGCCGATCCGTCAATAGCGCAATTGTATCAAGATTTGCCCGCAATCCGCCGCTCGCATCGGTCATTGAGCCGAAATTGTGTTCGGAGCGAAACTTTCTCTTGTATTTTGCCGTGCAGCGTGCTAAGGTAGGATTGATCCCGCCTTTTCAGGCGGGATTTTTTGCTGCCCGTTTTCAGGAGGCATCCTCGTCGCAATATATGCGAAAATTCGACATTTATATGAAATATCTTCATATAACGCCTTGAAGTGACTGGAAAAAACATCCATTTGCATGTGTAAAGAAACCGCTAAAGAAGAAATAATTTTTAGCACAATATTTATATAAATTCTGCCAATATACAGTTTTTTATCGATAAGATTGCAGAAAGACGAATTATTTTTGGCGGAACACCCAAAGTGTTGATTTACAATTTGTTCAAAATTGCATTTTCGGAAAAGAAACGAAATCTTGACAACCCCTTGCAAAACAGGTACGATAAAGATACCAAAATCAGAGGAGGTAAATCACACTTATGGAAAAGAAAAGCACCCGCATAGCGTACTTCGTTGCGCTTGGTGTCTTTATCGTGCTGCTGGTTATCCTCGGCATCTCGTTTAAGGACACCCCACTGCCCACCTTCGTATATGAAGACGAGACGGTCACCGCGGCGACGCCCTTCGCCGCCACCTTCTGGTCGCTCCTGCCGCCGATCGTCGCCATCGTGCTGGCGCTCATCAGCAAGGAGGTTTACTCCTCCCTGTTCCTCGGCTGCCTGGTCGGCGCACTGCTCTACACCCAGTTTGCCCCCTGGAAGACGATTCAGGCGCTCGTCGGCAATGAATACGGCCTGATCTCCGTGCTCGCCGACGGCGACAACGTCGGTATCCTGATCTTCCTCGTCGTACTCGGCATCATGGTAGACCTGATGAACAAGGGCGGCGGCTCCGAGGCCTTCGGCCGCTGGGCCAAGAAGCACGTACATACCCGCTGCGGCGCCCAGCTGCTGACGATGCTGCTCGGCGTACTCATCTTCATCGACGACTACTTCAACTGCCTGACCGTCGGCGCTGTCATGCGCCCGGTCACCGAGTCACACCACATCTCCCGCGCGAAGCTGGCCTACCTGATCGACGCCACGGCCGCGCCCGTCTGCATGATCGCCCCCGTATCCTCCTGGGCCGCCGCCGTCTCCGGCTACGTCAACTCCAACTCCGTCAGCGGCATCCAGATGTTCATCCGTCAGATTCCCTGGAACTACTACTGCCTGCTGACGCTGCTGATGATCGTTGTCATCTCCGTGCTGAACATCGACTACGGCACCATGCTGACCCATGAGTATAACGCGCAGGTCAAGGGCGACCTCTTCACCACGCCCGAGCGTCCCTTCGAGGGCGCAGACGACTACGAAAAGCCCGCCTCCGGCAAAAGCTCCGTGCTCGACCTGCTTCTGCCCGTGGTCGTGCTGATTGCGGTGTGCATTATCTCCCTCATCACCTCCGGCGGCTACTATGACGCAGAGAGCGAGTACTACCACAACTTCGTCGAGGCGTTCTCGAACGCTTCCTCCGGCCCGGCGCTGGCCCTCGGCGGTATGATTGGCTGCATCTTCACGTTTATCTACTTCTGGTGCCGCGGTGCCATCTCTTTCGAGAAATCCTTCGAGTGCGTGCCGCAGGGCTTCATCCAGATGATCGCCCCGATCCTGATTCTGACCTTTGCGTGGACGCTCTGCTCGTTTACCCGCTTCGCGATGTACTCCTCCGTCTTCGTCCGCGAGGCCATGGCAGGCGCAGGGAGCCTGAAGTTGTTCCTCCCGGCCGTGATCTTCCTGATCGGCGCGGCCATTGGCTTCGCCACCGGCACCTCGTGGGGCACCATCGGCATCATGGCTCCCATCGTCGTCTCCGTCTTCGACTATGACGTCGAGCCGATTCTCTGCACCATCGGTCTGGCCGCGGCCTGCTCCGGCGGCGTAATGGGCGACCACTGCTCCCCCATCTCCGACACCACCATCATGGCCTCCGCCGGCGCGCACTGCTTCCACCTGAACCATGTGTTCACGCAGATTCCCTACGCGCTGACTGTGACAGGCGTCTCGTTCGTGAGCTTCATCCTCGCGGGCCTGATCCAGAACGTCGTCATCAACCTCATCATCGCCGTCGCGCTGATGATCGGTACGCTCCTTGTCATCAAGGCGATCGTCTCCAGTAAGCACGCCGGAATCTTCAGCGAGATGGTCGAAGCGAACAAATCGCTCGCCCATCAGTAATCAGCTCCCTCAACGCAGCTCTTTCGTGTTTACCCAAGAACGGCGAATGGCCGGTGCATTTGCACCGGCCATTCGCCATCCGTTTTTTGCGGCGGCGTGTACGCCGCAAAGAACTCTTTGCGCGCAGCGAGCCTCAGCCCAAAGGAACCGGCCTCGGCAGACCCGACGGTTGATGTCGGGCCAGTGCCGCAGGCCAGCAAAGCTGGCCGAGGCGCGGAGCGCAGTGAAAGCCTTTTCCTGCCGAAAGGGCATAGCCCTTTTGGCAGGAAAATAAAGTCGCCCGGCCGGATGAAATCCGTCCGGGCGACTTTTGTTATGCGGTCTTTCCGAGGAATACGATTACTTCTCGTACATCTCGATGAGCTTCTGCAGGTGCTCATAGCGGGCCTTGGCCTCGTTCTCGTTGCGCTCGAACAGCGTAGTCGCGCGCTCGGGGAACTCGCGGGTCAGGCGGCTGTAGCGCGCCTCGTTCATCAGGAACTCCTGATAACCGCCGGCGGGCGCCTTGGAGTCCAGCGTGAACTTCTTCTCGCCCTCGGGGTTGTAGCGGAACAGGTTCCAGTAGCCGCACTCGACAGCCTTCTTCATTTCCTTCTGGCAGTTCATCATGCCGCCCTTGATGCTGTGCATCTCGCAGGGGCTGTAGCCGATGATGAGGGACGGGCCGTGGTAGGCCTCAGCCTCGGTGATGGCCTTGATGGTCTGCGCGGGGTTGGCGCCCATGGCGACCTGCGCGACATAGACGTAACCGTACTGCATCGCCATCTCGGCAAGGCTCTTCTTCTTGACCTCCTTGCCGGCGGCCGCGAACTGGCAGACCTGACCGATGTTGGAAGCCTTGGATGCCTGTCCGCCGGTGTTGGAGTACACCTCGGTATCGAAGACGAAGACGTTGACGTCCTGCTTGGAGGCGAGGACGTGATCCAGTCCACCGTAGCCGATATCGTAGGCCCAGCCGTCGCCGCCGAAGATCCACATGGACTTCTTGGCGAGGTATTCCTTCTTGCTCAGGATCTCAGCCACCAGCGTGCAGGCGGCGCAGTCGCAGAACTGCGCGCCCTTGGCCTTCAGCTCGGCGGCGTGCTCCGCAAACTGCGGGATGTTGGCCAGCTCGTCAACCGTGGCGATGCTCTGCTCCAGAGCCTTGACATAGGCCTTGGCAGGCTCGGCATTGGCGTTGCCGTCGTCCAGCGTGTCGAGCCACGCCTGTGCGGCAGCCTTCAGCTCCGGACGAGCCCACTCGACGGCGATCAGCTCGCGGGTCTTCTCGGCCAGATCCTCGCGGATCTTGTTCTGGCCGACGAACATGCCGAGACCGTGCTCCGCGTTATCCTCGAACAGGGAGTTGCACCATGCGGGGCCGTGGCCCTCCTTGTTGGTGCAGTAGGGGGACGTCGCCGCGGGACCGCCCCAGATGGAGGAGCAGCCGGTGGCGTTGGAGATGTACATATGGTCGCCGAACAGCTGGGTGACGAGGCGGGCATAGCTCGTCTCGGCGCAGCCTGCGCAGGAGCCGGAGAACTCGAGCATGGGCTGCTTGAACTGGCTGCCCTTGACGGTGTTGTCCTGCATGTCCTTCTTCTCCGCGACCTCGGCCACGCAGTAGTCGAACACATCCTGCTGGGGCAGCTCGCCCTCCTGGCCGACCATGGTCAGCGCACCGACCGGGCAGGCGCCCACGCACACGCCGCAGCCCATGCAGTCGAGCGGGCTGATGGCCATGGTGAACTTATAGGTACCCTTGCCCTTGCCGGCCTTGATGTCCACGATCTTGGCGGCGGCGGGCGCAGCGGCGGCCTCGTCCTCGGTCAGGGCATAGGGACGGATGGTGGCGTGCGGGCAGCAGTAAGCGCACTGGTTGCACTGGATGCACTTCGCGGCATCCCACGTCGGGACGGAGACGGCCACGCCGCGCTTCTCATAGGCAGCGGCGCCGAGCTCGAACTGGCCGTCCACATGGTCGACGAAGGCGCTGACGGGCAGGCTGTCGCCGTCCATCTTGCCGACGGGATCGAGGATCTCCTTGACCATCTTGACCAGCTCCGGCTTACCCTTGAGCTGCTTGGGCTCCCTGGTGTCGACGGCATCGGCCCAGTCGGCGGGCACATCGACCTTCTTGTAGGCGGTGGCGCCGAGGTCAATGGCCTTGTAGTTCATGTCAACGACATCCTGACCCTTCTTCAGGTAGGAGGCCTTGGCCTTCTCCTTCATGTAGCGGATGGCATCCTCCTCGGGCATGACCTTCGCCAGAGAGAAGAACGCGGACTGCAGGATGGTGTTGTTGCGCTTGCCCATGCCGATCTCGATGGCCAGGTCAATGGCGTTGATCGTGTAGAGCTGGATGTTGTTGCGGGCGATGTAACGCTTGGAAGCGGCATCCATGTGGTGGTTCAGCTCATCGAAGTCCCACTGGCAGTTGATCATGTACACACCGCCGGGCTTGACGTCCTGCACCATCTTGAAGCCCTTGGTCACATAGCTCGGGTTGTGGCACGCGACGAAGTCAGCCTTGTTGATGTAGTACGGGGAGCGGATGGGGTGATCACCGAAGCGCAGGTGGCTGATGGTCACGCCGCCGGTCTTCTTGGAGTCGTACTGGAAGTACGCCTGAACATACTTGTCGGTGTGGTCGCCGATGATCTTGATGGAGTTCTTGTTGGCACCCACGGTACCGTCGCCGCCCAGACCCCAGAACTTGCACTCGATGGTGCCCTCGGCGGCGGTGTTGGCGGAGTGCTTCTCCTCCAGGGAGGAGCCGGTCACGTCGTCCACGATGCCGATGGTGAAGTGATCCTTGGGCTTGTCCTGAGCCAGGTTGTCATACACGGCGAACACGCTGCGGGGCGGGGTGTCCTTGGAGCCCAGACCGTAACGGCCGCCCACAACCACCTTGTCGGTGATGCCGGCACCGGCCAGAGCGGTGACCACGTCCATGTACAGG
>USAC01000040.1 GCA_900552475.1 uncultured Eubacteriales bacterium
GCGCGACCCTGCTGGCCAAGTGCTTCGGCGTCGACAAGGTTTACATCGGCGTGGAGGCCAACAAGCAGAACGCGGCGGACGTCCTGAACAAGACCATCGCCGAGCTGAAGGCCCCCGTGGTCGTCGAGGTGCTGCACACCCGCTACCCGCAGGGCGCCGAGAAGCAGCTGGTGCAGGCCGTTTCCGGCCGCCAGGTGCCGTCCGGCAAGCTCCCCGCGGACGCCGGCTGCTGCATCTTCAACCTGAACACGACATGTTCCATCTACAAGGCCGTCTACACCGGCATGCCCGTCGTGAGCAAGGTTGTCACCGTCTCCGGCTCCGGCGTGATTGAGCCGAAGAACATCGAGTGTCCCATCGGCACCCCGATCACGAACCTCTTCGACGCCTGCGGCGGCCTGAAGGAGGAGACGTACAAGCTGATCATGGGCGGCCCGATGATGGGTCTGGCGCAGTATAACCTCGACGTCACCGTCGGTAAGGGCACCGGCGCGATGCTGGCCTTCGCCGACAAGGAGGAGCAGTATGTCGCCGAGCCCCAGTGCATCCGCTGCGGCAAGTGCGTGGGCGTTTGCCCCATCCGCCTCGAGCCGGTCTTTATGTACAAGTACCTGACCCGCGGCGACGTCGACACGTGGCAGAATGTGCTGCACGGCATGGACTGCATCGAGTGCGGCGCCTGCACCTATACCTGCCCGGCCCGTCTGCCGCTGACGCACATGTTCCGCATGGGCAAGCAGCAGGTCAACAACGCAAGAATGGCCGCCAAGGCCAAGGCGGAGGCCGAGAAGGCCGCTGCCGAGAAGAAGGAGGCGTAAACAATGACTGATTACAAAAATCTGAAGTTGATCGCGTCCTCGTCTCCCCACATCCGCGCCAAAGAGGATACCCGCTCGATCATGCTCGATGTGATTGTCGCGCTGCTGCCCGCGCTGGTCTTCTCCATCTATAACTTCGGTTTCCGTGCCCTGATTGAGGTGCTCGTCTCCGTGGCCGCCTGTGTGTTCTGGGAGTGGGGCTACCGCAAGGTCATGAAGAAGCCCCAGATGGTCGGCGATTTCTCGGCCATCGTCACCGGTATCCTGCTGGCGTTCGTCTGCCCCGTGACGCTGCCTTGGTGGACGCTCGTGATCGGTGCGTTCTTCTCCATCGTTGTCGTCAAGCAGCTCTATGGCGGCATCGGCTGCAACTTCCTCAACCCCGCGCTGGCCGGCCGCGCCATCCTGCTGGCGAGCTATGCCACCGCCATGACCACCTGGGTCAAGGCCGGTGAGAAGCTCTCCGCCTTCGGCGCGAACGCCGACGTGGCCACCGCCGCCACCCCGCTGGCCATCATGAAGGAGGGCACGTTCGACGCCCTGACCAGCACCTACACCGTAACCGACCTCTTCCTCGGCAAGATCGGCGGCTCCCTCGGTGAGACGTCCGCGCTTATGCTGCTGTTCGGCTTTGCCTACCTGCTGGTGCGCAAGGTCATCTCCTGGCACACCCCCGTGGCCTACATCGGCACCGTGGCGGTGATCTGCCTGATTTCCGCTCCCGCCGGCATCGGCGCGGGCACCTACATGCTCTACAACCTCTTCAGCGGTGGCCTGATGCTCGGCGCCATCTTCATGGCAACGGACTACGCCACTTCTCCCGTGACCAAGAAGGGTCAGCTGATCTTCGGTATCGGCTGCGGCCTGATTACCTGCTTCATCCGCCGCTTCGGCTCCTATCCCGAGGGCGTGTGCTACTCCATCCTGATCATGAACTGCACCACGTGGCTGCTGGATAAGTATGTCCGTCCCACCATCTACGGTGCGCCCAAGAAAGAGAAGAAGGAGGCGGCTGCAAAATGAAGATCTCCGGTAAGTTTATTCTGAAGGTCGCCGGCACCCTGACGGTGATCGCTCTGGTCGTCGCCGCTCTGCTGGGCGTCGTCAACAACGTGACCAAGGACAAGATCGCCGAGCAGGACGCGGAGAACACCCGCATTGCCATGAGCGCCGTGGCCCCCGAGGGCAGCGAGTTCGGCGACAAGATGGACATCTCCGACGCCGTCGCCGCGGCGGCCTCCGCGCAGGGCGGCAAGATCGTCGAGATGTATCCCATGACCAACGGCGGCGCGGACGCCGGCTATGTCGTGAAGGTTTCCGCCTCCGGCTCGCAGGGTACGATCACCATGATGGTCGGCGTCGACGCCAATAAGGCCATCACGGGTATCTCCGTCATCAGCCATTCCGAGACCTCCGGCATCGGCACGAAGGTCGTCGGCAACGAGCCCAACGCCGCCGGTGAGCCCGTTCTGGATCAGTTCATCGGCATGAGCGGCTCGGGCTCTCTCGTGGTCGGCAAGAATGTCATCGCCGTCTCCGGCGCCACCGTTTCCACCAAGGGCATCACCATGGGCGCCAATGCCGCTCTGGCCGCCGTGGAAGCGCTGGGCTAAGAAAGGAGGAGCTGCATTATGAATTTTGGTAAGCAATTCAAAGAGGGCCTGATTACACAGAACCCCGTTCTGGTTCAGGTGCTGGGCATGTGCTCCACCATGGCCATCACGACGTCGTTCTTCAACGGCCTCGGCATGGGCGTGTCCGTGCTGATCATCCTGACCCTGTCCAACATCTTCATCTCCCTGCTGCGTAAGATCATCCCCAACGAGGTGCGTATCGCCTGCTACATCGTCGTGATCGCGGGCTTCGTGACGTGCGTGGACCTGCTGCTCAAGGCGTTTGTTCCCGCGCTGTCCAGCTCTCTGGGCGTGTTCATCCCCCTGATCGTGGTGAACTGCATCATCCTCGGCCGCGCGGAGGGCTTTGCCTCCAAGAACGGTGTGGGGGCCTCCGCAGTCGACGGTATCTGCCAGGGCATCGGCTATACGCTGGTTCTGGTCGTCATGTGCGTGGTGCGTGAGTTCCTCGGCTCCGGCAAGTTCGGCGGCGGTCTGCTTGGCGGCGGTGCTCTCGGCAGCGCCCCCGGCATCACCATCATCCCCGAGCAGTTCGGCATCAAGGTGCTGACGCTGCCCGTCGGCGGCTTCCTGACGTTGGGCGCCCTCATCGCTCTGATGCAGTGGGCTCTCGCCAAGAGCGAAAAGAAAAAGAAGGAGGCCAAGTAAATTATGAGTGTGACTACGCTGCTCGCCATTTCGCTTGGCGCTATTCTGACCAATAACTTCATCTTCTCCCAGTTCCTGGGTATCTGCCCCTTCCTGGGCGTTTCCAAGAAGATCGACACCGCCGTCGGCATGGGCGCCGCCGTGACGTTCGTTATGGCGCTGGCCTCCGCCTTCTGCTATCTGATCAACCTCGTCCTCGTTCCGCTGAACCTCGCGTTCATGCAGACCGTGGCCTACATCCTGGTCATCGCCGGTCTGGTGCAGTTCGTTGAGATGTTCCTCAAGAAGAACATCCCCACCCTGTATACCGCCCTCGGCGTGTACCTGCCCCTGATCACGACGAACTGCGCCGTGCTGGGCGTCGCCCTGCTGAACACGCAGAACGACTACAACTTCATCGAGTCCGTGGTATACGGCATCACCGGCGGCCTCGGCTTCCTGCTGGCCATCTTCCTGTTCGCGGCTGTCCGTGAGCAGCTCGAGGTTTCCAGCGAGACGCCCAAGGCATTCGAGGGCTTCCCCATCGCTCTGGTTACCGCCGGCCTGATGGCTCTGGCCTTCATGGGCTTCAGCGGCCTGAAGGTCTGGTAAGGAGGTAGAGGAAAATGACTATTATTTGGGCAATTGTGATCCTAGGCGCCCTCGGCATTATCTTTGGTCTGATCCTGGCCGTCGCGGCCAAGGTCTTCGAGGTCGAGGTCGATCCCCGTCTGCCTGAGATTCAGGCATGCCTCGCCGGCGCGAACTGCGGCGGCTGCGGCTACCCCGGCTGCGGCGGCTGCGCCGAGGCCATTCTGGCCGGTAAGGCCCCCGTTACCGCCTGCGCCCCCGCCGGCCCCGAGAACGCGGCGAAGATCGCCGCCATCATGGGCATGGAGGCTCCCTCCGGCGACAAGATGGTCGCCCATGTGCTCTGCAACGGCGGCTGCAACGCGAAGGACAACTTCGAGTACCGCGGCGTGCATGACTGTCTCGCCGCGACGAAGGTCTGCGGCGGCGACGCCAAGGCCTGCCGCTACGGCTGCTTCGGCTTCGGCTCCTGCGCCGAGGCATGTAAGTTCGACGCCATCCACGTCGTCGACGGTGTGGCCGTCGTCGACAAGGAGAAGTGCACGAACTGCGGCGCCTGCCGCGCGGCCTGCCCCCACAAGCTGATTGTGGAGGTGCCCTACAAGCAGAAGGTGATTGTCAACTGCTCCAATAAGGACAAGGGCCCGACCGTCACCAAGGTCTGCGCCAACAGCTGTATCGCCTGCGGTATGTGCGAGCGCACCTGTAAGTTCGATGCGATCCACGTTGTGAACAACGTCGCCGTCATCGACTACAGCAAGTGCAAGAACTGCACCATGTGCGCCAAGGCCTGCCCGCGCAACGCCATCGAGCCGATCCCGACCCCCGAGGAGAAGGAGAAGTTCAAGGCCGCGCAGAAGGCTGCCGCCGAGAAGAAGGCCGCTGCCGCCAAGGCTGCGGCTGAGAAGGCTGCTGCTGAGAAAGCCGAGTAAAAAATTAAAAAAGGATCCCATGCCCTACAGGGCATGGGATCCTTTTTTAACCCAAAGGGGTTTCGCTGCACTGCGCGCCTTGTCCAGCCGTTGGCTGGCCTGCGACACTTCGCTGCGCGCAAAGTGGTTTTTGCGGCGTACACGCCGCCGCAAAAAACGGATGGGGGCTTTTTCGCGGCCCCCGAGCCGCGAACTCTGTGAGACTTCTAATAGTACAGGAGCCGGGGCAACGCCCCGGCTCCTGTACTATTTTGGCTTGTTAAGCTTCTGTACCTGCAGTGCCGCGCTCGATGCTGTAGGCCTTCAGGATGCTGCCCTCGCCCGTGGCGTGGCGGATGGTGACCTCGTCGCCGACGTTCAGGATAACGGCGCTCTCATCGTCCGCCGCAGAGATGACGTAGTAGACCGTCTCACCCTGCAGACGGAGGTAATACATCGTGTTGCCGTCCACGACCGCGCTGCGGATCTCCTCAATCGCACCGCTGGCCGTCGTCTGGTCGGAGATGATCGGCTCGGCCGCGCTGTCATCGATCAGGCCGTTGCGGTTGAGCATCACGCGGTAGCTGCTCTCGCACTCGGCCACGGTCGAGCCGGTCGCGACGATCTGATACTGGCTGACGTTGACCATGGCGTACATCTTCACAAGTCCCGCCGCGTCCTTGAGCGCCATGAAGTACGTCGGCTGATCGGCGATGTTCAGCAGCAGCGGGAACGTCGCCTTGTACTGCATCTGCTGCACCTGTCCCTCGGCGCTGGCCTCGGCGGAATACTCCTCCGCGCCCGCGACGGAGTAAAAGCGTGTCTCCTTCGTGCGCTGGTTCGAGAGGATGAAGCCGATGTTCGACTCGTCCGAGACGACCGACGTGATGCCGGTATACATATAGACATCGTCGCCGATGGCGAGATAGTTATAGCCCTGCGTCGTGACGGTCACGTCGCGCTGGCCGAAGAGGGAGTTAATGAAGCCATGGATATAGGTGCCGTGATAGTCGTACTGCTGGGTAATCAGCTCCGCCGGGTACACATGGTCGACCCACGACGGCACATCCGCCACGTCGTAGTAGCTACACTCGCCCGTCACCGCGTTTACCAGCACCGCGCCGACGGTATCCGTGCCGCCGAAGAGACCGATCGTCTTCTTCATCCGCGGGCAGACCCACCACGGGTTGCCCTGCTCGTCGATCTCAAAGGCGGGATCGTCGAAGAGGTAGGTGGGGTAGTGGAAACGGAGGTAGCGGCCGAGGTTGCGGCCGAAGTGCTCGGCGGTCGTATAGCGGATGCCCTGCTCGAGACGGACGACATCGACGTTCTGCGTGACCATGTCAATCACGAGATAGGCGGGCAGACCCGCCTTGCGGTTGTTGAACCACTTGATCCAGTCGCCGTAGCGCAGCGGCGTCACGCGGACGGGGCGGTTTTTGTAGTTGATCTGCGTGTAGTCGTCTGCGACCTCGAACTGCGAGACCATGTCCGCCAGCTCGCCGAGCTTGCGGTTGCCGAGACGGGTCGCCGAGTCGCGGTCGAGCATCGGGATCTGGTCGAAGCTGATCTCGTCGACCTCGTCGGCGAAGCTGCCTGTCTCAACGGTCAGCAGGTCGCGGTAAGCGCCCGCGCGCAGCACCTTCCAGCCGAGCACCGCACCGATCAGCGCCACAGCCACGAGCAGCGCCGCCGCGAAGAACGGCACGCGGCACTGCTTCTTCACAAAGCCGAAGTAGCCCTTCGGCCCTTCGCCCTGAAAGCCGGAGGTCAGCACCGCGCACACGCAGTACACCGCGCACAGCAGCAGCGCAAAGACGTAGAACTCCGGCGCCTGCAGGCTGATCGGCGGCAGCACGGCATAGAAGTAGATCAGCCCGAACACCAGCGTCACCGCCAGATTGATGAGCGTCCGCCCGAGCGGCGAGCCGATGGATTTTCTGACCTTCTTCGGCCTGGCCGCGCGCCTGCGCGCCCCGGCGAAGCCCTGAAAATTCGGGTCGTTCCAGTTGATATTCATATTTCTGTCCTTTCTGCGTCCGGTGAAGCGTTAGCAATTGTACCTATTATACCCGATCTGGGGCGGGATGTACAGCAATTTTGGGTAGCGCAGGGGCGATTCGCGAACCATTCACGCAACCGGAGGTTGACAGGGCCGCGTTCATAAATTGTTTACAGAAATAAAGGTCAAAGTTGGTCAAAATCCTATTGACAAACTGCAGGACAGTGGTATACTAACATCAAAGATCAAAGAAAGTCAAAGTCAAAGGCAAAAGACGAGACGGAAAGGGGTGAGCACATGGGAATGTCAGATTTGATCGCAGGATTCATCCAGAGTGCTCTGGATGATGCAAACGGGGTGTTGGAGCTGCAGCGCAGCGACCTCGCCCAGCAGTTCGGCTGCGTACCCAGCCAGATCAACTATGTGATGTCCACCCGGTTTTCACCCGAGCGCGGCTACATTGTGGAGTCGCGGCGGGGCGGCGGCGGATATATCCGCATTACCCGGGTCCGGGTCGACCGCCAGACGCTGCTGATGCACGTCATCAACTCCATCGGCGATACGCTCGACCTTCCGAGCGCGCGGGCTATCATCCAGAATCTGACCGAGTCCGAGGCCATCGACCGGGCGGCGGGACAGGCGCTTCTGAGCGCCGTGTCCGACAGCGCCCTGCGCACGGTGCCGAAGGAGCACCGCGGCCCCCTGCGGGCAAATATCTGCAAACAGGTTTTGATCCATCTGGTTTGACTTTCCATAAAGGAGGAAAACATTATGAAGTGTGAACGCTGTGGAAAGAACGAAGCGACATTTTATTATAAGAGCAGCATCAACGGCAAGGTGACGGAGCTGCACCTGTGCCCCGAGTGTGCGGAGGCGCTCGGCTATACCGAAAGCCTGCGCAGCACATGGCACCGGCCCCTGAGCCTGTTCGACGACGACTTCTTCAGCCGGCCCTTCGGCCTGCTCGAGCCGCTGTTTGACGGCTTCGGCACGAGACTCCTCACGGAATTCCCGCAGCCCGACCAGCCGGACGCCGAGGTGTCCATCCCCACGCCCCAGCCCCGCCGCGGACTGGTGAGCGACGAAGAGCAGAAGGCTCTGCAGAGTGAGCGCAGGCGCAACGCCCTGCGCAGTCAGCTCGACGCGGCTGTCCGGGAGGAGCGGTACGAGGACGCGGCCAGGCTGCGTGACGAGCTGCGCTCCCTGCCGCAGGAGTAATCCGCGCGGCAAAGTCCAACGTGAAAGGAATGAATTACAATGATGAACGAGAATAAATTTACCCCCCGCGCCGAAGAGGCGCTGAGATTGAGTCAGGAGTCCGCCGAGGAGCTGGGCCACGGCTACGTCGGCTCGGAGCACCTGCTGCTGGGTCTGCTGCGCGAGGAGGAGGGGCTTGCCCACCGCGTCCTCACGGAGTACGGCCTGACCGATGAGATGATTCTCTCCGTCCTGCGCCGGAGCGTGGGTGCCGGCCTTGCCGGAACCGCGCCGTCGCAGGGGCTGACGCCCCGCGCCAAGGGCGTCGTGGAGCTGGCCGTGTCGGAGGCCGCCCGCATGGGCTCGCCGATGATCGGCACGGAGCACCTGCTGATGGGCATCCTGCGCGAGGGCGGCAACATGGCACTGCGCATCCTGCGCACCGTCGGCGTCGACCCGAAGAAGATGTACAGCAGCATCGTCCAGAAGATCAACGAAGCGCCGAAGGCCGCGCCTGCCGGAGCCGTCTCCTCCACGAAGGAAAGCGGCAAGAAGGGCAGCGCTCTGGAGGAGTTCACGCGCGATCTGACCGAGTCCGCCCGCGCGGGCCGTCTGGACCCCGTAATCGGCCGCGACGAGGAGATCCGCCGCGTGATCCAGATCCTCTCGCGCCGCACGAAGAACAACCCCGTCCTGATCGGCGAGCCCGGCGTCGGCAAGACCGCCATCGCCGAGGGACTGGCCGAGCGGATTGCCGCGGCCGATGTGCCCGAGGAGCTGCTCGACAAGCGCGTCCTGTCGCTCGACCTGAGCGGCATGGTCGCCGGTACAAAATACCGCGGCGAGTTTGAAGAGCGCATCAAAAAGACCATCGACGAGGTGAAGAAGGCGGGCAACGTCATCCTCTTCATCGATGAGCTGCACACCATCGTGGGCGCCGGCTCGGCCGAGGGCGCCGTGGATGCGGCGAACATCCTCAAGCCCGCCCTGTCCCGCGGTGAGATCCGCGTCGTCGGCGCGACCACGCTCGATGAGTACCGCAAGTACATCGAGAAGGACGCCGCGCTCGAGCGCCGCTTCCAGCCCGTCACCGTCGGCGAGCCGAGCCCCGAGGCGACGCTTGAGATTCTGAAGGGTCTGCGCGACAAGTATGAGGCACACCATAAGCTGACGATCACCGATGAGGCGCTCGAAGCCGCCGTGTCGCTCTCCCGCCGCTATATCAACGACCGTTTCCTCCCCGACAAGGCCATCGACCTGATGGACGAGGCCGCGAGCCAGGTGCGCATGAGCGCCGAGAGCACGTCGCCCGACCTCAAGAGCCTGGAGGAGAAGATCAACGCCCTGCACCGCGAGAAGGCGGACGCCATCGCCGCGCAGGACTACGAGAAGGCCGCGCAGCTGCGCGATCTCGAGCAGAAGTACACCCAGCAGGTGGACATCGAGCGCGAGAACTGGAAGAAGAGCCTTTCGACGAACCGCGGCAGCGTGGGCGCCGAGGACATCGCCAAGGTCGTGGCCGGCTGGACGGGTATTCCCGTCACGCGCCTGACCGAGGACGAGAGCATGCGGATGCTCCGTCTGGAGGAGACGCTGCATAAGCGTGTCGTGGGGCAGGACGAGGCTGTCACCGCCGTGGCCAAGGCCATCCGCCGCAGCCGTGTCGGTCTGAAGGATCCGAAGCGCCCGATTGGCTCGTTCCTGTTCCTCGGCCCCACGGGCGTCGGCAAGACAGAACTGTGCAAGACGCTGGCCGAGACGATGTTCGGCGATGAAAACGCTATGATCCGACTCGACATGTCCGAGTATATGGAAAAGCACACCGTCTCTCGCCTGGTTGGCTCGCCCCCGGGCTATGTGGGCCACGAGGAGGGCGGCCAGCTGACCGAAAAGGTGCGCCGCAAGCCCTATTCCGTGGTGCTGTTCGATGAGATTGAGAAGGCCCATCCGGATGTCTGGAACATCCTGCTGCAGATCCTCGAGGACGGCATTGTGACCGATTCGCAGGGTCGCCGCGTGGACTTCAAGAACACCATCATCGTCATGACCTCGAACGTCGGCGCGAAGAATATCACCGCCGCGGAGACCCCGCTGGGCTTCCACAGCGGCGACAAGAGCGCCGAGGAGGATGAGACGAAGCGCTATGAGCGCATCCGTCAGGCCGTCATGGACGATCTGAAGAAGACCTTCCGTCCGGAGTTCCTGAACCGTATCGACGAGATCATCGTCTTCCGCCAGCTGACGCAGGAGAACATCCGTGAGATTGCCTCCCGCATGCTGCAGGTGACGGGCCGCCGTATGGCGGAGCAGGGCATCACCCTCGACGTCGACGACGATGCGCTGACCGAGCTGGCGCGCGACGGGTTCGACCCGCAGTACGGCGCACGTCCGCTGCGCCGCTCGATCCAGAACCTCGTGGAGGACGCTGTGGCCGAGCAGATGCTGGAGGGCAGGCTCAGAAACGGCGGCACGGCTCATGTCCGCCTGAAGGACGGCAAGGTCGTGATCGAGAGCGAGAGCGCACCCGCCGATGCGCCGCAGCCCGAGGCGGCACCCGCCAAGTAATTTCCGCCGCCCGCGCGGGGTGAGGGGAACGATCCCCACCCCGCGCCGTGCGGAAAAATTCTCAATTTTGCCGGTTTTCAGCGGTTTGGAATTTCACAAACTTTCCCGGATGGCCGCTTTTTCGGCGGTTTGACCGGAAATCGCGGACTTTCTGCATTTTCCAGTCAACTGGGTCTTGCAATTTTTTATTTTCATGATACAATGGGCTTACAAATCAAAAATGGAGGTGCAACAACATGGCCTATCAGATCGGTTCCGCTTGCGTCAGCTGCGGCGCTTGCGCAGATGCATGTCCCGTGGGTGCTATTTCCCAGGGTGACGATCGTTATGTGATCGACGCGAACTCCTGCCTGGATTGCGGCAGCTGCAGCGATACGTGTCCCAACGGTGCTATCAGCCCCGCTGACTAATTACATCGCATGCTGAAAAAGCACCGGAGCTTGCCCGCTCCGGTGCTTTTTTCTTGCGCCGCGGGCGGTTTTATCGTACAATGGGAGAAAGAAACAAGCGGAGGAGGGCGCGCGGTGGAGAAAACGGACTGGCTCTGGCCGGGCGGGGTGCGGTATGTCTATGACGAGGCGGCCTTCCGCCCAGGGACGGACACGTTCCTGCTCGGCGCGTTCCCGAAGCTGTGGCGCGGGGCGCGCGTGTGCGACCTCGGCGCGGGGATCGGGCTGCTGGGCCTGCTGCTGCTCGCGCGCGAGCCGTCGCTGCGGGTGACGAACGTGGAGCTGCAGGCGCACGCCGCTGACCTCGCGCGGCGCAATGCGGAGGAGAACGGCTTCGCGGAGCAAATCACCTGCCTGCGGGCCGACCTGCGCGATAAAGGGCAGCTGCCGGCGGCGGGGAGCTTCGACCTCGTGGTCGCAAACCCGCCGTATTTTGCCCCGCACAGCGGCGCGCTGCCGCCCGATCCGGCGCGGCGGGATGCCCGCGCCGAGACGAGCTGCACGCTCGCGGATGTTTGCGCCGCGACGGGGAGACTCCTGCGCTGGGGCGGGCAGTTCTGTCTTGTGTTCCGCACGGAGCGGCTGGCGGAGCTGCTGGAGACGCTGCGCCGGAGCGGACTGGAGCCGAAGCGTCTGCGTCTGGTGCAGCATGACGCCGCATCCGCGCCGTCGCTGCTGCTGCTCGAGAGCCGCCGCGGCGGAAGGCCGGGACTTGCCGTCGAGCCGACGCTCCTGCTGCGGGACGCCGACGGGCGCGAGACGGACGAGACGCGCCGCATCTATTTCAGAGACAAGGAGTGATCCGAATGGCCGGAATTATATATCTGGTGGCTACGCCCATCGGAAACCTCGGGGATTTCTCTCCCCGCGCCGTCGAGACGCTGCGCAGCGCGGATTTCATCGCCGCCGAGGATACGCGCGTGTCCATGAAGTTGCTGAACCATTTTGAGATCAAAAAGCCGCTCGTGAGCTACCATGAGCACAACCGCGCGGCAGCGGGACAGGCGATCCTTGCCCGCCTGCTCGGCGGGGAGACGTGCGCCCTCGTGACCGACGCCGGGACGCCAGCCATCAGCGACCCGGGCGAGGATCTCGTCCGGCTCTGCAGCGAAAACGGCGTCACGGTGCAGGCCGTGCCGGGCTGCTGCGCGGCGGTGTGCGCGCTGGCGGTGTCGGGTCTGCCGACGGGGCGGTTTACGTTTGAAGGCTTCCTCTCGGCGAACAGGAAGGAGCGGCGCACGCGCCTGCAGGAGCTTGCGGGGGAGGAGCGGACGATGGTGTTCCACGAGGCGCCGCACAAGCTGCGCGCGACGCTTGGAGACATGGCGGAGCTGCTGGGGGGCGAGCGCCCCGTCGCGCTCTGCCGCGAGCTGACGAAGCTCCACGAGCAGACGATGCGCACGACGCTCGCCGCAGCGGTCGAGCACTACCGTGAGACGGAGCCACGCGGGGAGTATGTCCTCGTCGTGGCGGGCGCGCCGCGGCAGGAAAAGCCCGCCGTCACGCTCGAGAGCGGCGCGCAGCAGGTGCTGCGCCTGCGCGAGGAGGGCGCGCGCTTGAAGGACGCCGCCCGCGAGGTCGCCGCCGCCACGGGCCTGAACAAAAACGAGCTCTACAACGCCGCATTGCGCTTGGAAAAAGAATAATTGCCGCGAACGAGGGAACGCCCCGCTACATAGCGGGGCGTTCCCTCGCAGTCGAAAAAGGTCCCACCGAGTTCGCGCCGCGCACGGCGCGAATAAATCTCAATTATTTTTCTGACGACATGCGCGTCAGAAAAATTCTCTGCGCGGAGAGAATGTGTGTTTTGCCCGCCTGTGGCAGGCAAAACGCGCGGTTCGGAGCGAATTTAATCGTCAAAAGGGCAGCGCCCTTTTGATGATTAAAAGAATGAGTGCCACACCTGTACAAGTGTGGCACTCATTCTTTCATTCGTGGTTTCGCAGCTCCTTCAAGCAGCGGGGGCACAGATTCTTCCCCTTGAACTGGAACACATCCCGGGTGCTGTCACAAAAGATGCAGCTCGGCCGGTATTTGCGCAGGACGATCGCGGAGCCCTCCACGTAGATCTCCAGCGTGTCCTTTTCGGAGATGTCCAGCGTGCGTCTGAGTTCAATTGGAAGTACGATCCGGCCCAGTTCATCCACTTTCCTTACAATGCCAGTCGATTTCACAATTTGTTCTCCTCTGCTGTTTCCTTCCAAAATTTTGTAGCTGCTTTGTATATTATGACATATTTTACAAATTCTGTCAATCGAATATCGACAATTATGACGGTTCTTTTACAAATAAACATCTGCTTGGAATGCATATATATCATTAGACCGCTGAAAGGGAGGCAGAAGAAATGGCGATGGCGTGGGTCTGGACGGTGATGGCCGCGGCCGCGGTGATCTTCGGCGCGCTGACGGGGCGGATGGCGCAGGTGGGCGCGGCGGCGCTGGAGGGGGCGCGGTCGGCGGTGGAGCTGTGCCTGTCGATGGCGGGGGTGGTGTGCCTGTGGACGGGCGTGATGGAGGTGATGGAGCGCTGCGGCCTTGCGGGCGGGCTGGCGCGGCTGCTGCGTCCGGCTTTGCGGCGGATCCTGCCGCAGGCGAGCCGCGACGGTGAGACGCTCGCGGCCGTCTCGGCCAACGTCTCGGCGAATCTGCTCGGTCTCGGCAACGCCGCGACGCCGCTCGGCATCCGCGCTGCGCGGCGGATGGCCGCGGGGTGCGACGGTGTCGCGAGCGACGAGCTGTGCCGGCTCGTGGTACTGAACACGGCGTCGATCCAGCTGCTGCCGACGACCGTGGCCGGGGTGCGCCTGGCGAGCGGCGCGGCGGCACCATTCGATATCCTGCCGGCGGTGTGGCTGTCGTCGGTGCTCTCGGTCGCGGCGGGGCTGCTCATGGCACGGGTGCTGGGACAGATCTGGGGGCGCGGCTGATGGGGCTCACGGACTATATCGTGCCGCTGCTGCTGGCCGGGACAGCGGTCTGCGCGCTGGCGCGGCGGGTGGACGTCTACGCGGCGCTGACGGCGGGCGCGGGGGAGGGGCTGCGCGTGATGGCGCGCATCTGCCCGGCACTGATCGGCCTGCTGACGGCGGTGGGGATGTTCCGCGCTTCGGGCGCGATGGACGTGCTCGCGGGGGTGCTCGCGCCGCTGCTGCGCCTGCTTGGCATTCCACCGGAGACGGCGGCGCTGCTGCTCGTGCGGCCGGTCAGCGGGTCGGGGGCGCTCGCCGTCGGGAGCGAGCTGATGGCGGCCTACGGCGCGGATTCCTACATCGGGCGCGTCGCGGCGGTCATGCTCGGCTGCACGGAGACGACGTTTTATACCATCGCCGTCTACTTCGGTGCGGCAGGTATCCGCCGCACGCGATATACCGTCCCCGCAGCCCTCACAGCGGACCTCACAGGCTTCATCGCCGCCGCCCTGAGCGTCCGCCTCTTCTTCGGCACATAAACGCGAAGCGCAGCGAGAATTCCATTGGGAAAAGGGCTTTGCTCTTTTCCCAATGGAAAGCGAAAGAGCCGCAGACATCGTCTGCGGCTCTTTCACTTAGTCCATATCCACCGTGATGTGGTCGGTTCCGTGCTGCTCAAATTCGCCTAAGTACGCGTTCATACGCTCCATGACCTCGTCGTAGTTGTCCTGCGTGATGGGCGGATCGTCCATATCGCGCAGAGCCAGCTCCTGAGCGAGGATCTCGAAAAACGTGTTGTCCTCATAGGCCATGATCGCCTCATGGATGCCGCCGTCGGCGAACGCGCGCGAGGGGATCAGTTCCCCCTCGGACAGCTCCGTCAGCGGGGCCATCCCGTGGCTGAGACAATAGGAGAAGATCAGGCTCTCCACCTGGTCATAGTCCCGGATGCGATCGTCACCCCGGGTGGAATTGAGCACCCAGTTGCCGATGTACACCAGATCCAGCAGACGCCGGAACTGCTTTTCCGTGAGTTTGATTTCCATACCCGCACCTCCAGACTCCATACCCGCCGGGCGTTTTCTATGAATCACAGTATAGCAGACCCGCGGGGAAAATACCACTGAAAAAAGCGGGGAAATTCCCCAATTTTTAGCTTGAGAACGCCTGTAATCCATAGTATAATTAATCAGTTAATGATACTATGAGGAGGCGAGCATCATGGATAACCGACCCGTGGGGGTGTTCGATTCCGGGCTGGGCGGGCTGACCGCCGCGCGGAAGATCCGCAGCATCCTCCCCTCTGAGGACATTATATACTTCGGCGACACGTCCCGTGTGCCCTACGGCGGGCGCAGCCGGGAGATTCTGCTCAAGTACGCGCGGCAGGACGTCCGCTTCCTGCGCTCGTTCAATATCAAGGCCATCGTCGTGGCCTGCGGCACGGTCTCCACGACCTGTCTGCCGCAGCTGCAGGCGGAGAACGACCTGCCTGTGCTGGGCGTGGTGGAGCCTGCCTGCCGCCGCGCGGTGGCTGTGTCCAAGACGCGCCACGTCGGCCTGATCGCCACGGCGGCCTCCGTCCGCTCGGGGACGTATGAGCAGATCATCCACGCGCTCGACCCGGACGTGACCGTGACGGCGCGCGCCTGCCCGCTGTTCGTGCCGCTGGTGGAAAACGGCCGCTATGAGCGCGGCGACGTTGTGATTGAGACGGTCGCGCGCGAGTATCTCGAGCCGATCCGCGGCAGCGGCATTGACACGCTGATCCTCGGCTGTACGCACTATCCGCTGCTGATGGACCTGATCGGCGAGATCATGGGGCCGGAGGTGACGCTGATCGACACCGGCGAGGAGGCCGCGTGGGAGCTCAAGCGCACGCTGAAGGCGAAGAATCTTCTCTCCGACTGCGCGCAGGAGGGGACGACGACGCTCTACGCAAGCGACCAGCCGGAGGACTTCGGCTCGATGGCGAAGCACTTCCTGCAGGAGGAGCTCACAAGCCCCGTGCTGCAGGTGAACATCGACCGGTATTGAGGGCTGTGCCGATGGATGGAAGAGTGAATGTGCGCGTTGTGACGCGTAACCGCATCGGCGGCGAGGAGGAGACGCTGCGCTTTGCGGGCGAGGGCGTGCTGCGCCGCCGCCCGGGCGGCTGGCTCCTGCACTACGATGCCGTGAGCGAGACGGACGGGACGGTGACGGAGTCCTCCGTCCGCCTGACGGATGAGCCCATACACATCGCCCTGCGCAGCGGGGCCTGCCTGCTGCACCTCGACCCCGAGACACAGACGCAGGCGCGCCTGCTCGAGGGGGAGCAGGACAGCACGCCCATGACCGTCACCACGCGCGAAGCTGAGTGGCGGCTCGACGCGCCGGACGAGGGGCAGATCATCATGCACTATCTGCTGACGCTGGGCGGGGCGCCCGTCTCCGACCTGCACGTCAGCTTATACCTAACGAAACGATAAGGAGAAGAATCGCTATGAATATGATCCAGAGCGCCAAGGACCAGGTACTGGCCCTGACCATGACCGCCTATGAGACCGCCGCTGCTGAGGGGCTGCTGCCCGCGGATGTCTCGGTGAAGCCCTCCGTGGAGATTCCGAAGGATACCGCCAACGGCGACTATACGACGACCTTCTGTCTCGCCGCGGCGAAGGCGCTGCACAAGAATCCCCGTCAGGTCGCGCAGATCCTGATGGACCACATGCAGCTCGAGGGTTCCTATTTCACGACCGTCGAGATGGCCGGGCCGGGCTTTCTGAACTTCCGGCTGGGTGATAAGTGGTTCGGCGACACGGTCGCCTGCGTCGAGCGCGAGGGCGCGGACTACGGCAGCAGCGACATGCTCGCCGGGAAGAAGTATATGGTGGAGTTCGTCTCCGCCAATCCGACCGGCCCCATGCACATGGGCAACGCCCGCGGCGGCGTGCTTGGCGATACGCTCGCGAGCGTCTTGCAGAAGTCCGGCGCAGACGTCTGGCGCGAGTTCTATGTCAACGACGCGGGCAACCAGATCGAGAAGTTTGCCAAGAGTCTGGAGGCGCGCTACTTCCAGATCATCAAGGGCGAGGATGCGGTCGAGTTCCCCGAGGACGGCTACCATGGAGACGATATCCGCGAGCTGGCGCAGCTGTTTTATGAGCAGGAGGGCGAGAAGTACCTCGACTGCGACGAGAAGACCCGCCACGACGCGCTCGCGCGCTTCGGCCTTGACCGCAACATCCCGAAGATGAAGAGCGACCTTGAGCGCTACGGCATCCGCTACGACCAGTGGTTCTTTGAGTCCAGCCTGCATGAGAGCGGGTATGTGGCCGATTCCGTTCAGGCGCTGACCGACCTCGGCTATACCTATGAAAAGGACGGCGCGCTCTGGCTCAAGACGTCCGAGATCCTCGCGGCGAACCTGCGCAAGGCGGGCAAGAGCGAGGAGGCCATCGAAAAGCTCGGCCTGAAGGACGACGTGCTGCGCCGCGCGAACGGGTTCTACACCTACTTTGCCGCCGACATCGCCTATCACCGCAACAAATTCGCCGTCCGCGGCTTCGACAAGGTCATCAACATCTGGGGCGCCGACCACCACGGCCACGTCGCCCGCCTGAAGGGCGCGATGGACGCGCTGGGGCTCGACGGCGAGAACCGGCTGGACATCGTGCTGATGCAGCTGGTGAAGCTCGTGCGCGACGGCGAGGTCGTCCGCATGTCGAAGCGCACCGGCAAGGCCATCAGTCTGACGGATCTGCTCGACGAGATCCCTGTGGACGCCTGCCGCTACTTCTTCAACGCCAAGCCCGAGACGCAGATGGAGTTCGACCTCGGTCTTGCCGTGCGTGAGGACAGCGAGAACCCAGTCTACTATGTCCAGTACGCCCACGCGCGTATCTGCACGCTGCTGAAAAATCTCGCATCCGAGGGCTACACCGTGCCCGCCGCGAGTGAGGTCGACTTCAGCCTGCTCTCCGGTGACGCGGAGAAGGCGCTCATCAAGCAGCTCGCGCATTACAGCGAGGTGGTGCGGCTCGCCGCGCGCGACTACGATCCGAGCCACATCAACCGCTACCTCACGGAGCTGGCCGCCGCGTTCCACAAGTTCTACACGGTCTGCCGCATCAAGGGCGAGGAGAAGCCCGTGCTGCTGGCGCGCCTGAAGCTGGCGGATGCCGCCCGCGCCGTGCTGAAAAACGGCATGGTGCTCATCGGCTGCTCCGCCCCGGAGAAGATGTAACATTCGTGCCTAAAAAGGCTTACAGCCTTTTTAGGCAGTACGAAAGGATCCCCGCGGACAAAGTCCGCGGGGATCCTTTTTTAGTCTCACAGAGTTCGCGGCTCGGGGGCCGCAAATAAAGTTCAATCATATTTCGCGGCGGCGTGTACGCCGCGAAATATTCCCTGCGCGCAGCGAGTGTCGCAGTCCCGCCGCAAGCGGCGGGGCGAGGCGCGGAGCGAAGCGAATCTCTTTCCCCCAAAAGGCCATCGGTCTTTTGGGGGAAGTGTAAGCGGCGCGGGGGCGCGGGCCGCCCCGGGGGGCGGGGGGGGTGGAGGGGGGGGGGGGTTGTGGGGCGGGTGGGTGG
>USAC01000041.1 GCA_900552475.1 uncultured Eubacteriales bacterium
CTGTCGCTGGCAAGGCTGAGCTGGCGCGAGCTCTCCGGCAGCGGCACGCCGAACTCGTCGATGGCGCAGCCGCCCATGGGCGCCTCGGTATAGCAGAAGCTGTGGCCGAATTTCTTGGCCGCCGTGTCGAGCACGGCGATGGCCTGCTCCACAATCTCCGGGCCGATGCCGTCTCCCCGGATCACGGCGATGGTCTTTTCCATGTCAGTGCCCCTCCTTTTCGCGCAGGGAGGCCATCAGGCCGCCGCTGCGGATCATGTCCTTGATGAACGGCGGAAACGGCTCCGCCTGATACGTCTCGTGCTTCGTGACGTTCGTGATGACGCCGGTGTCGAAGTCGACGGACACCTCGTCGCCGTCCGCGATGCCGTCGCTCGCCGCTGGGCACTCGAGGATCGCAAGGCCGATGTTGATGGCGTTGCGATAGAAAATGCGGGCGAAGGTCTTGGCGATGACGCAGCTGATGCCCGCAGCCTTGATGGCGATGGGTGCGTGCTCACGCGAGGAGCCGCAGCCGAAGTTCCACCCGGCGACCATTAGGTCGCCCTCGTTGTGGTTCTGTACGAACGCCGCGTCGATGTCCTCCATGCAGTGCGAGGCCAGCTCCTTCGGATCCTGCGAGGCCAGATAGCGGGCGGGGATGATGACGTCGGTATCGACGTGGTCGCCGAACTTGCGCGCGGTGCCGTGTGCTTGCATACTCATTACTTCATAACCTCCTCAGGATGGCAGATGTGGCCCGCGATGCCGGATGCCGCGGCCACGGCGGGCGAGGCGAGATAGACCTCGCTGGTGACGTGACCCATGCGGCCCACGAAGTTGCGGTTGGTGGTGGAGACGCAGCGCTCGCCCGCGGCGAGAATGCCCATGTGGCCGCCGAGACACGGCCCGCAGGTCGGCGTGGAGACGATGCAGCCCGCGTCGAGGAAGATGTCCGTATAGCCGCGGTGCATGCACTCGCGGTAGACGCTCTGCGTCGCGGGGATGATGATCCCGCGCACGCCGGGGGCGAGGTGGTGACCCTTCAGGACGGCCGCGGCGGCGGCCATGTCGTCGATCTGGCCGTTCGTGCACGAGCCGATCACCACCTGATCGATGGCGACGTCCGCGCCGTCGCGCGCGCTGTGTGCGTTTTCCGGCAGATGCGGCCACGCGACGGTACAGTCGATCTCATCGAGGTTCAGCTCGATCGTGCGGGTATACTCCGCGTCGGGGTCGGCCTCCACCGCCGTCCACGGGCGGCTGACGCGCCCGGCGACATACGCCCGCGTCACGTCGTCCACGGGGAAGATGCCGTTCTTCGCGCCCGCCTCGATGGCCATGTTCGAGATCGTCAGCCGGTCATAAATCGTCAGCTCCCCGATCCCGTCGCCGCAGAACTCGAGCGACTGGTAGAGCGCCCCGTCCACGCCGATCCTGCCGATGAGCGTCAGAATAACGTCCTTGCCGCTGACGAAGGGCTTTTTCTTTCCCGTCACCACCACGCGGATGGCGGAGGGCACCTTGAACCACGTCTGGCCCACGGCCATGGCCGCGCCCATATCCGTCGAGCCGACGCCCGTGGAGAACGCGCCCAGCGCGCCGTAGGTGCAGGTGTGCGAGTCCGCGCCGATCACGGCCTCGCCGGGGGCGACGAGCCCCTTCTCCGGCAGCAGCGCGTGCTCGATGCCCATCTCGCCCACGTCGTAGTAGTTGTCGATGTCGAACTTCCGCGCAAATGTGCGGCACTGTTTACACTGCGTCGCGGCCTTGATGTCCTTGTTCGGCGCGAAGTGATCCATCACCAGCGCGATGCGGCTCTTGTCGAATACCTTCTGAAAGCCCGCGGCCTCAAACTCGTTGATGGCCACCGGGGTCGTGATGTCGTTGCCGAGCACGAGGTCGAGCTTCGCCTGAATCAGCTGCCCCGCGCGCACCTCCTCCAGCCCGGCGTGGCGGGCGAGGATCTTCTGCGTCATTGTCATTGCCATGAGACTTTGTTCCCCTTTCTTCAGCTGGCGGCGTCAATCATCTTGTTGATGCCGTTGACGTATGCGCGGATGGACGACTCGATGATGTCCGTCGAAAGGCCCGTCCCCGTGAAGGTCTTGCCCGACTCGTCCGAGATCTTCACGACGGCCTCGCCGATGGCGTCCTCGCCGTCGGTGACGGCGTTCAGGCTGAAGCTGTCGAGCTTCACGTCCATGTGGAGCATCCGGTTGATGGCCTTGAACGATGCGTCCAGCGGGCCGGAGCCGATGGCCACCTCCTGCAGCACCTTGTCGTCGCGCTTGATCTTGACGCAGGAGGTGTTGGGCAGGCCGTCGCCGGCGTTGACGACGTGGCTGACCAGCTCGCAGGCGGCCGCGGCGGTGTTGCGGCGGTTGAGGACGAGCGCCTCGATGTCGGAGCCGGTGATCGTCTTTTTCTTGTCGGCGAGCTCCTTGAAGTTCTTGAACACATCGCTGAGCTCCTCGTCCGTCAGCTCATAGCCCATGGACTCGAGCTTTTCGCGCAGGGCGTGCTTGCCGGAGTGCTTGCCAAGCACCATCGTGTTCTTCGGGATGCCCACGTCGGTGGACTTCATGATCTCATATGTCTGGGCATTGGCGATGACGCCGTGCTGGTGGATGCCGGACTCATGCGCGAAGGCGTTCGCGCCGACGATCGCCTTGCTCGGCGGGATCGGCACGCCCGTGATATTGCTCAGGCGCTTGCTGCTCTGGTAGATCTGCTTGGTGTTGATGCCCGTCTCGGCCTGATAGAAGTCGCTGCGCGTCTTGAGCGCCATGACGATCTCCTCGAGGCTGGCGTTGCCCGCGCGCTCGCCGATGCCGTTGACGGTGCACTCCACCTGCGTCGCGCCCGCCTTGACGCAGGCGAGGGAGTTCGCGACGGCCATGCCGAGGTCGTCGTGACAGTGGACGGAGAAGTCGACGTTCTCCGCGCCGACGACGTTCTCACGCAAAAAGCCGATCAGCTCCGCCATCTCCTGCGGCGTGGAGTAGCCGACGGTATCGGGGACGTTCAGCGTCGTCGCACCCGCCGCGATGGCGTTGGAGTAGCACTGGGCGAGGAAGGCGTGGTCGGAGCGGGACGCGTCCTCGGCGGAGAACTCGATGTCCGCGCACTTGGAGTGGGCGTAGCCGACCATCTCCGTGATCGTCGCGAGCACCTGCTCGCGCGTCATGCGCAGCTTGTACTCCATGTGGATGTCGCTCGTGGCAAGGAAGACGTGGATGCGGGGATGCCTGGCCTCCTTCACCGCGTCCCACGCGGCGTCGATGTCGCCCTTCGTGCAGCGGGCGAGGGAGGCGACCGTTGCGTTCTCCACGACGGAGGCGATCGTCTGGACGCTCTTGAAGTCCATGGGGGACGCGATGGCGAAGCCCGCCTCGATGACGTCCACGCCGAGCTTTTCGAGCTGGCGGGCCATCTCAATCTTCTCGTTCAAGTTCATGCTGCAGCCGGGAGACTGCTCACCGTCGCGAAGGGTCGTGTCAAAAATCTTGATGCGTTTCATACTGTTTTTCCTCCTGAATCTGATGATCTTCCGGCCAAAGGCATACAAAAAAGGCCTCCGTCTCCTACTTCCTGTAAGAGACGAAAGCCTGAACTTCCGCGGTACCACTCTTATTGACATCTGCCCTTGCGGCAGAGTGTCCGCTTTTCAGTATCGGCCCGGCGCTGCCGGACGAATCCTGCCTCATGGATAACGGTGAGGAAACCCGTTTCCGCCTACGCGGGCAAACCCCGGTTCAGCGAAAAAGCTCAAGGGCCAGTGACGTTTCTCCGTTCTGCGCTGCCTCGCAGCATCCGGCAGCTCTCTGAAGCGTAGCGAAGAAACTTTCTCCCTATCATTGCATTTGGTCGTCGTTTGTTGTGCTATTTACCTTACAGGACGGCGGCGGTTTTGTCAACCCCCATTTTCGCTGCACCGCCGCGCCGGCCGGCGCGAAGTCTAATACAATCCGTAATATTTTATCATAGTTCGACGTTTTGTATTCATTTCTTCCCGTTTTTCAGCGCAAACCCGACAACGAACGCCCTCCCGCCGCCGCACAAAACCGTCGTTTTGCCAGCTTCCCCCTCTCCCCCCGACGACGCCGCGCGTCACGCGGCGAAACTTGTTTCTACCAGCGCGAATTTTTTGTTGATTTCTGCGCCTTTTCCGTCCATTTTGTTGACAGCTTTTTCCCGATACGCTATACTGGTCAAAGTGCGCCGCCCGCGGGGCGGACCGTTATAGAAGAGGAGATTTTACATGAAAACGAAACTGAACTCCCGGGAATATGTCACCGTGGCAAGTATGCTCTTCGGCATGTTCTTCGGCGCCGGAAACCTGATCTTCCCCGTCTACATGGGGCAGCAGGCCGGCAGTCATGTCTGGGCCGCCGTCGCCGGCTTTCTCATCACCGGTGTGGGCATGCCCCTGCTGGGCGTCGCGGCGCTCGGCCTCAGCCGCTCGAGCAGCCTGTTTGACCTCTCGCAGAAGGTCAACCGCCCCTACGCGATGTTCTTCACCTGCCTGCTGTATCTGACGATCGGGCCGTTCTTCGCCATCCCGCGCTGCGCGACCACGTCCTTCACCGTGGGTCTCGAGCAGGTCCTGCCCGCGGGTCACGCGCGGCTGTATCTGCTGCTGTTCTCGCTGATTTTCTTCGCCGCGGTGCTGTTTTTCGCGCTCCGCCCCGGCAAGATTCTGGTCTGGATCGGCAAGGTGCTCAACCCCATCTTCCTGCTCTTCCTCGGCATTCTGGTCGTCGTCGCGCTGCTGTCCCCGTCGGCGTCCATCTCCGCCGTCGCCCCCGTTGGCAGCTATGCCGCCCAGCCGTTTTTTACCGGCTTTCTCGAGGGCTACAACACTATGGACGCGCTGGCGAGTCTCGCCTTCGGCGTTGTTGTCATCCAGGTCATCCGTGACCTCGGCGTCGAGGAGCCTGGCTCCATCGCCGCGAGCACGGTGCGCTCCGGCATCTTCAGCTGTCTGCTGATGGCCGTGATCTACCTCGCCGTCACCATCGTCGGCACGCAGAGCCGCGGCCTGTTCGCCCCCGCCGAAAACGGCGGCGTCGCCCTCGCGCAGATCGCGCAGCACTATCTCGGCGGCGTGGGCCTGCTCATCCTCGCGGCCACGGTGACGCTCGCCTGTCTCAAAACGGCCGTCGGTCTGGTCACGAGCTGTGCTGAGACGTTCTCAACCATCTTCCCCCGCGGGCCGAAATATGCCGTCTGGGCGGTGATCTTCAGCGTCATGTCCTTCGTGTTCGCGAACCTCGGCCTGAGCGCCATCATCACCTATTCGCTCCCCGTGCTGATGTTCCTGTACCCGCTCGCCATCGTGCTGATCCTGCTGGCCCTGTTCGGCAAATTCTTCGGCAATGACCGCCGCGTCTACTGCTGGACGATCGGCCTGACACTGCTCGCCGCGCTGTATGACCTGCTGCGCACGCTCCCGGAGGGTCTGCGCGCCGGGCTGCACCTCGACGGCGCGCTGAGGGCCGTCGGCGGCGTCCTTCCCCTCTCGTCACAGGGGCTCGGCTGGATCTGCCCCGCCGCGCTCGGTCTCGTCATCGGCCTGATCGCCCACTTCGCGGGCCGCAGGAAGGCAGAGTAACTTTTTATGGATCAAAAGGCAAGCCAGTGTTTCTGGCTTGCCTTTTTCTTTCTGCACGGCCATCCATATTCCTGCATATAATAAGGCGAAAACCCAGACCAGAAAGGACGGATTCCCTATGACAACGATTCCCATGGAGCCCGGCCCGGTGGACGCCTTCATGCAGGCGCACCCCGAGCGCGGGGCGCTGCGCATACAGGTGACGGCCGGGCCGTTTCCCGTGGCGGGGGCGCAGGTGGAGGTGTTCCGCCTGTTCGGCCAGCTGCGGCAGGTGTTCTACCGCGGCGTGACCGACCAGTCCGGCATCCTGCAGGGCATCGCGCTCCCGGCGCTGCCGGCGGCGTGGTCGCAGTCATCCGACACGGCGGATGTCTCCGCGACCAACTATCAGGTCACGGTGCGCCACCCGATGTTCGCCCCCGACGTGGGGCGGAACGCCGCCGTCTACGCGCGCACGGAGACGATCCTCCCCGTCGCGCTCGAGCCGCTGCTGTAAGGAGGGGTGAATATGGCGCAGCCCGTTGTACCGGAGAGCATCGTTGTCCACCTCGGCCCGCCCGGCTCGGCGGCGCAGAACGTAACCGTGCCCTTCGCGGAGTACATCAAGAACGTCGCCTCGAGCGAGATCTACCCCACCTGGCCGGAGAGCGCCATCCGCGCGAACATCCTCGCGCAGATCTCCTTCGCGCTCAACCGGGTCTATACGGAGTATTACCGCGCGCGGGGCTATGACTACGACATCACCAGCACGACACAGTTCGACCAGGCCTTCGTCCCCGACCGGGGCATCTTCGAGAACATCAGCCAGATCGTCGACGACATCTTCAACGACTACATCGTCCGTCAGGGACGCGTTGAGCCGCTCTTCGCCCAGTTCTGCGACGGGGTGCGCACAAAGTGCGGCGGGCTCTCCCAGTGGGGGAGCGTCGACCTCGCGGAGGAGGGCATGACGCCCTATGAGATCCTGCAGTACTACTACGGCGGCGACATCGGCCTTGTGACGAACGCGCCCGTCGGTGGAAACGTTCCGTCGTACCCGGGGCGGCCGCTGCGGCGCGGGAGCGTCGGCGAGGACGTGCGCACGATCGAGCGCCAGCTCAACCGCATCGGGCGCAACTACCCCGCCATCCCCGCGATCACGCGGCTTGACGGTGTGTTCGGCCCGGAGACGGAGAGCGCCGTCCGGACGTTCCAGCAGATTTTCAGTCTCGATGCCGACGGTGTCGTCGGCAAGGCGACGTGGTACAAGATCAAGGAGATCTACAACGGCGTGAAGAAGCTCTCGGAGCTGACAAGCGAGGGGCTGACCATCTCGGAGACGGAGCGGCAGTACGAGTCCGCCCTCCGCCCCGGCGACAGCGGCGTCGGCGTGCGGACGGTGCGGTACTATCTGGCGTTTCTGGGGTATTTCCTGCCGCAGCTGCCGCCGATCCGCCTGACGGACACGTTCGATCAGGAGATGCTCGATGCGGTCTATGCCTTCCAGAGCGCCTACGGCCTGCCCGTCGACGGGATCGTGGGACGCGAGACGTGGAACGCGCTGCAGGATGCCTACCAGAGCACGGTCTCCCAGCTGCCGGAGAACTATCAGGACTTCGCCGAGGAGGTCTATCCGGGGCGCTTTCTCGTGGAGGGCGACCGCGGCGAGGAGGTGCGGCTCATGCAGGAGCGCCTGCGGGACATCGCCCGCGCGGGCGGGAGCATCCCGCTCATCGCGGCGGACGGTGTGTTCGGCCCCGCGACGCGCGAGGCCGTGCAGGCGCTGCAGCGCCAGCTGGGGCTGGAGGAGACAGGCGCCGTCGGCCCGGTGCTCTGGGCGGAGATCATGACGCGGGGGCAGGGATACTAACTTCGCATACGGAAGCCTTTGGTTTCCGTATGCGCGGTTCGCAGCGAAACCCCCTCGCAAAAAAAGAGTTGGCAGACGGTGTCTGCCAACTCTCTTTTGCGATTGTCAAGCGAGGAACCCCTTCAGAATCGTGTCCTCCGCCTCCTCGGGCGACAGGCCCAGCGTCTCGAGCTTGAGCAGTTGGTCGCCCGCGATCTTGCCGATGGCGGCCTCGTGGATGAGCTGCGCGTCGGGACAGTTCGCCGCGATCTCCGGGATGGAGCGGATCTTTGCCTCGCCCATGATGATGCTGTCGCACTGGACGTGGCCGAAGCACTCGGCGTTGCCGACCATGCGCGGATAGAACAGCTGCTCCGAGCGGTCCTGCGCCACGGAGCGGGAGATCACGCGGCCGCGCGCGTCCTTGCCGTTGAGCTCGATCTCCATCTCGCTCGTCGCCTTCTGGTCGCCGTGGGTCAGCAGGCGCTCAGTCACGACGGCCTCGGCCCCCGCCTCGCACACAAACTTCGTGTAGCGCTTCGTCGAGTCGATGCCGCGGATCTGCACCGTCTCCATCTGCATAGAGGAGTTCTCGCCCAGATACACGATTGTCTGCGGGTTCATGATGTTGCGGCCGGTCTCGCCGTCGGCGTCCTCACCGTAGTGCTTCTCGGCGTAGCGCACGCGGCTGTTTTTTCCGATGTGGAAGGTGTGTACGCCGTCGTGGCGGCTCTCGTCGCAGCCGGAGTTGTGGATGCCGCACCCCGCGATGATCTCCACGTCGCAGTCGTCGCCGACGTAGAAGTCGTTATACACCATCTCGGACAGGCCTGTCTTGCTGATGATGACCGGGATGTGGCACTTCTCGCCGTGCGTGCCGTCCTTGATGCGGATGTCGATACCCGCCTTGCCGTCGGCGCGGGGAGAGATGTCGATGTGCTCGGTGGACTGGCGCGCCTCGCAGCCGCTGTCCTTGCGGATGTTGAAGGCGCCCACGGGCTGACCGGTGAGGTCGGCGATTTTTTCCAGCAGCTTCGCGTCAATTTCCGTAATCATTTCTGCGCCTTCTCCTTTCTGCCCAGCACGGGACATCCGCCCAGCGTGTCCGCCAGGATCATCGGCAGCACCTCTTCGGTCGTGCCGCGGCGGGCAATCTCGCCCCCGGCCACGACGACGATCTCGTCGGCCATGCGGATGATGCGCTCCTGATGGGAGATGATGATCATCGTATCCTTCTGCTCGCGGTGGATCTGCTCAAACGTCTCCGTCAGGCGGGCAAAGGACCACAGATCGATCCCGGCCTCCGGTTCGTCAAAGATCTTCAGCCCGCCGCTGCGCGCGAGGATCGTCGCGATCTCGATGCGCTTGACCTCGCCGCCGGAGAGGGACGTATCCACCTCCCGGTCGAGATAGTCGTTCGCGCACAGGCCGACCTTCGTCAGGTACTGGCAGCACCGGTCCTTCGAGAGCTTCTCCTCGCCCGCGGCGAGCAGGAGCAGGTCGTGGACGGTGATGCCCTTGAAGCGCGGCGGCTGCTGAAATCCGTAGCTGATGCCGAGACGCGCGCGCTCGGTGATGGACAGATCCGTCACGTCCTGTCCGTTGTAGATGACACGGCCCTCCGTGGGCTGGACAAGGCCCATGATGACCTTGGCCAGAGTGGTCTTACCGCCGCCGTTCGGCCCGGTAAAGACCATCAGCTTGTGATCGGGAATCACAATGCTGACGTGCTTCAGGATGTCCTGCGTCCCCTCCGGGGTGGACACCTGATAGCAGATGTTTTGCAGCTCCAGCATGGAAGCATCCTCCTTTTGAGGTAATCCTCTGTTTCATCGTGAAATAGGCCGCTTGCGCAAATGGTCGACGGCGCAGGCGGCAAAAATACCCATATAAAAAGTATTTTAGCAGAAGAAGGTCAAAAAATCAATCCGTCTGTGACCATTTTTGCCCCCAATTCATAGTATAACAGGAGAAAGGAGCGTTCAGTCATGGAACACGAACTCAAAGCCGCCGCCGATTACGCCCGCTGCAGCCAGATTTGGCAGCGCGTGGCCCCCGGTCTCGATCCCTATCCGTCGGACTCCCCCGCCCCGCTCCCCGCCGCGCCGTCGCCGCCCGCCTGCCCCGCGCTGCAGCTCGAGCTGCTCCGCCGCTTCATCGCGGGGGAGCTTGAGAGCCGCTGCGCCTTCCTGCGCTGTGCCCGCTGTGCCCCGTCCGCCGCGGCGCGCCGCGCGATGCAGCTCTTCGCGCGCGAGGAGGGCGCGCACGCGCGCCGCCTGCAGTCCGTCCACTATCTGCTGACCGGCTCCTGCTTCCCGCCGCCCGCCGTGCAGGCCACCGCGCCGCTCCCGTGGCGGGAGGCGCTGCGCACGCGCTGGTACGCCGCCCGCTGCGCGGCCCTCGCCTATCGCCGCGCGGCGGAGGAGACGGAGGACGAGACGCTCGCCGCCGTTTTCCGCGCACTCGCGGACGATGAGACGCGCCGCGCCGACCGGCTTTTGCAGCTGCTGGAACAAAGTCTTGCATAAGCGCGCACAAACTGCTACAATGTGTCCACAAAGATTTACAGAGGAGGCATTTTTATGCGCGATGTCATCAGCCGCGAGGCCGCTCTGGCCACCCTGCGGGAGTATAACAAGGAGCCGTTTCACATCCAGCACGCTCTGACCGTAGAGGGCGTCATGCGTTGGTACGCGAACGAGCTGGGCTACGGCGACGAGGCCGACTTCTGGGCCACCGCCGGTCTGCTGCACGACATTGACTTTGAGATGTGGCCCGAGGAGCACTGCGTCAAGGCGCCGGAGCTGATGAAGAAGGCCGGCTGCGGCGACGACCTCATCCACGCCGTCTGTTCCCACGGCTACGGGCTGTGCTGCGACGTGGAGCCGGAGCACGAGATGGAGAAGGTGCTCTTCGCCGCCGACGAGCTGACGGGTCTGATCGGCGCCGCCGCGAAGATGCGCCCGAGCAAGAGCGTCATGGACATGGAGGTCAGCAGCCTGAAAAAGAAGTTCAAGGACAAGAAGTTCGCCGCGGGCTGCTCGCGCGACGTGATCCGCACCGGTGCCGAGCGTCTCGGCTGGACGCTCGAGGAGTTGATGGAAAAGACGATCCTCGCCATGCGCTCCTGCGAGGCGAGCATCAACGAAGCCATGGCAAACCTGTAAGAAAACGCCCCGGAAATACGATTTCCTGCGCAAAAAAGATGTCTCAAAGGGTCGAACCCCTTTGAGACATCTTTCTTTATTCCGCGGAGGTGATTTTCAGGCCGATGATGCCGATCAGCAGCAGCGCCATGAACAGCAGCCGCGGAGCCGTGACCGGCTCGCGGAAGAGCAGGATGCCCACCAGCACCGCGCCCAGCGCGCCGATCCCCGTCCAGACGGCGTAGGCCGTCCCCATCGGGAGCGTGTGCACCGCACGCGAGAGAAAGAAGAAGCTCGCCAGCATCCCCAGCACCGTCCAGACCGTTGGCCACAGCTTCGTAAAGCCCTCCGACAGCTTCATGAAGGTCGACCAGAAGACCTCCAGCCCGCCCGCAATCACCAGTTCAATCCATGCCATATTCGTTCCTCCTGACAAAAAAATCCGGCGTCTGTCTGCGCACCTTCAAAGGCCTAACGGTGCACAGGCAAACGCCGGTCATACCGACCCGGCGGCCGGCATGCACTTGATAAATCTGGATAAAGCTATTTTACTTTACAATGGGCGGAATGTCAAGCGTCCGCCTTCTTGGCAAAGCGCCTGGACGGGTGCGTACACAGCAGCGCAACGAAGATCATCAGCGCCGTGAGCGACAGGCTCACGGGGTAGACGAGCATGATCGTGCGGAACGTCCGGCTCAGCGGGAAGACAAACTGGATCCACAGCAGACGCACCACGCAAACGCCGATCATCGTCAGAATGGCCGGCCCGAGCGAGATGCCGAAGCCGCGCAGATAGCCCGACATCACCTCATAGAGCATGCTGAAAAAGTGCGCCGAGACGACGAGCATGACGCGGATATAGCCGATGTCGATGACCTCCGGGTCGCTGTTGAAGATCGAGAGCAGCGGCTTTCCGAACGAAATAATCAGCACAATCGCGGCCAGCAGAATCACCGCGCCCTCCGCAAGGCACAGCAGCAGCGTCCTTTTGCAGCGCTTGAGCTCGCCCGCGCCGAAGTTCTGCCCGACGAAGGTGGTGCAGGCCTGACCGAACGCGTTCACGATGTCGTAGGTGAAGATCTCGATATTGAACGCCGCGCTCGAGGCCGCCATGACGACCGTACCGAGGCTGTTGATCGCCGACTGGATGATGATGTTCGCCAGCGAGAACACGCCGCTCTGGATGCCCGCGGGCAGGCCAATGCGCAGGATGCGCTTCAGGATCCCCAGATCGATGCGCAGCAGGTGCGGCTCAACGTGTACCTCCCGCGCCGTGGTGCGCAGGCGGAAGTAGAGAATGGCGGAGCTGAGCGCGTTGGAGATGACCGTCGCGATGGCGACGCCGTTGACCGTCATGCCCAGCACGGCGACGAAGAACAGGTTCAGCGCCACGTTCACAACGCCCGAGACGGCCAGCGCCAGCAGCGGGATCTTCGTCTCGCCGACGCTTCGGAAGATGGCTGCCTCGAAGTTATACAGCAGGATCACGGGCATGCCCAGCAGATAGATCCGCAGATACAGCAGCGCCAGCGGGAACACGTCGTCCGGCACCTGCAGCAGGCGCAGCAGCGGCGCCGCCGCCAGCTCGCCGAGCGCGGCCACGAGCACGCCGCCCAGCAGCGACACGAGGATCGACGTGTGGACGGCCTTCTTCACGGTGTTTTTATCGCCCTGCCCGATGGCGTGCGCGATGACGACGTTCGCGCCGAGCGCGATGCCGACGAAGAGGTTCACCAGCAGGCTGATGATCGGGCTGTTCGCGCCCACGGCGGCTACGGCCGCCGTCCGCTGCGCGCCGGTGAAGTTGCCGACGATCGCGATGTCCGAGGCGTTGAAAAGCTGCTCCAGAATCGCCGTCGCGGCCACCGGCAGGGCAAACTGCGGAATCTTATTCCAGATGGGGCCGTGGAGCATATCCAGCTCTCGCTTTGTAGTTTTTGCTTTCATGCTTATGATCCTTTTCGATATGTGAAATCTTTTTCCCGGACAGCTCGAGGACGCCTGAACCGAATCGGTTCAGGCGTCCTTCGCTAAGCTTTATTCGGGGGAATCAGTCCTCGTCGGAGAGAGCCGCGTCGTCCGCGGGGGCGGCGGGCGCCGTCTCCTCGGTCTGCGCCGCGGGGGCGGGCTCCACCTCGGGAACCAGCTCCTCGGCAAAGTGGCGGTAGGCGTTCAGGCCCGCGCCGGCGGGGATGAGCTTACCGATGATGACGTTCTCCTTCAGGCCCACGAGGTGGTCGACCTTGCCCTTGATGGCGGCCTCGGTCAGCACCTTCGTCGTCTCCTGGAAGGAGGCGGCGGAGAGGAAGGAATCCGTCGCGAGCGAGGCCTTCGTAATACCCATGAGCAGCTGGGTATAGGTGGCCTCCTCGAGCTGGTTGCCGTCCTCGCGCGTCTCGCCGGCGGCAATGCGGTCGCGCACCTTGGCGTTCTCGTCCTCGACCTCGAGGATATCAGCCATCGAGCCGGAGAGCAGCCCCGTATCGCCCGCCTCCTCGACGCGCACCTTGCGCATCATCTGGCGGACAATGACCTCGATATGCTTATCGTTGATGTCCACGCCCTGCTGACGGTACACCTTCAGGACTTCCTGAATCAGGTAGTTGTGAACGGCGCTGGCGCCGCGGATGCGCAGCACGTCGTGCGGGTTGAGCGCGCCGTCCTGCAGCTGCTTGCCCTTCTCGATGATGTCGCCGTCCTTGACCTGCAGGCCGGTGTGCGGCACGGAGTAGGTGCGGGTATCGCCGTCGTCGGCGGTGATGATGATGTTCAGCAGGCTGCCCTTCGTGGCCTCCTCGAAGCGGACCTTGCCGCCGATCTCGGCGAGGGTCGCCATCTTCTTGGGCTTGCGCGCCTCGAACAGCTCCTCCACTCGGGGAAGACCCTGGGTGATGTCGCCGCCGGCGACGCCGCCGGTATGGAAGGTACGCATGGTCAGCTGGGTACCGGGCTCGCCGATGGACTGGGCGGCGATGATGCCGACCGCCTCGCCGGGGCCGACGGGCTTGGAGGTGGCGAGGTTCATGCCGTAGCACTTGGCGCAGATACCGCTGTGCGCCTTACAGGTCAGCACGGTGCGGATCTCGGCGGAGTGAATGTCGAAGGACTCGAGCAGGGCGGCATCGTCCTCGGTCATCATGTGATCCTTGGAGATGAGCACCTCATTCGTGCCGGGCTTGAGGATGTCATGCACCGGGAAGCGGCCCTTGATGCGCTCGGAGAACTTCTCGATGACCTGGCCGTGCTCGCTGATCTCGGAGACGACGATGCCCTTCTGGACGCCGCAGTCGTCCTCGCGGATGATGACGTCCTGGCAGACGTCGACCATGCGGCGGGTCAGGTAACCGGAGTCGGCGGTACGCAGAGCCGTATCGGCCAGACCCTTACGGGCGCCACGGGAGGAGGTGAAGTAGTCCAGAACGGACATGCCTTCGCGGAAGTTCGCCTTGATGGGGATTTCGATCGTCTTACCGGCGGTGTTGGCCATCAGGCCGCGCATACCGGTCAGCTGACGGATCTGCTTCATGGAGCCACGGGCGCCGGAGTCGGCCATCATGAAGATGGGGTTGTACTTGTCGAGGCTCGCGGTCAGGGCGTCGGTGACGTCCGCCGTGGTCTTCTCCCACTCGCGCACGACCAGCTTATAGCGCTCGTCGTTCGTGATGAAGCCCATGTTGTACTGATCCTCGATGTCGACAACGCGCTTTTCCGTCTCGGCGATGAGGGTGTACTTCGCCTCGGGGACGGTCATGTCGGCGATGGAGATCGTGATGGAGCCGCGGGTGGAGAACTTATAGCCGGTGGCCTTGATGTCGTCGAGCACCTCGGCCGCGCGGGTGAAGCCGTACTGCTTGATCGTGCGGTCGACGATCTTGCCGAGGAGCTTCTTGCCGCAGGTCTCGGTGATCTCATAGTCGAAGAACTGGGGCGTGGGGTTGCCGTTTTCATCCACGCGTTTGACAAATCCCAGATCCTGCGGGATGTTGCGGTTGAAGATGATGCGGCCGGCGCTGCCGCGCACGACGTGCTGCAGCTTCTCGCCCTTCCACTCCTTCTCCACGCGGACCCAGACGGGCTGGTGGATGCCGATGATGTGCTCGCTGTAGGCCATGAGCACCTCATCCTCGTCGCGGTAGATGTTGAGGGGATTGTTCGCCTTCTCCTCATCGGTCAGCTCGTCATACGTCTTGCCGGCCAGCGCGAAGTCGATGTTCTCGGGCCAGTACTCGTCGTTTGTCATCTGGCAGTAGCCGTTCTCGAAGCGCTCGAAGGTCAGGTAGTAAGAGCCGAGCACCATATCCTGCGTCGGGACGGTGACGGGGCCGCCGTCCTGCGGGCGCAGGAGGTTGTTGGCGGAGAGCATCAGCAGGCGTGCCTCGGCCTGTGCCTCGGCGGACAGGGGGACGTGGATGGCCATCTGGTCGCCGTCGAAGTCGGCGTTGAAGGCCGTGCAGTTCAGGGGGTGCAGCTTCAGAGCGCGGCCGTCCACCAGCACCGGCTCGAAGGCCTGGATGCCCAGACGGTGCAGCGTGGGGGCGCGGTTGAGCATGACGGGATGGTCCTTGATGATCTCGTCGAGCGCGTCCCAAACCTCGGTGCGGCCCTTGTCGACCATCTTCTTGGCGGACTTGATGTTGTTGGCGGAGCCGTCCTCGACCAGCTTCTTCATGATGAAGGGGCGGAACAGCTCGAGCGCCATCTCCTTGGGCACGCCGCACTGGTAGATCTTCAGCTCGGGGCCGACGCAGATAACGGAACGTCCGGAATAGTCGACGCGCTTGCCGAGCAGGTTCTGGCGGAAGCGGCCCTGCTTGCCCTTCAGCATGTCGGAGAGGGACTTGAGGGCGCGGTTGTTCGCGCCGGTCACGGGGCGGCCGCGGCGGCCGTTGTCGATCAGGGCGTCGACGGCCTCCTGCAGCATGCGCTTTTCGTTGCGGACGATGATATCGGGCGCGCTCAGCTCCATCAGGCGCTTGAGGCGGTTGTTGCGGTTGATGACGCGGCGGTAGAGGTCGTTCAGGTCCGACGTGGCGAAGCGGCCGCCGTCGAGCTGGACCATGGGGCGCAGCTCCGGCGGGATGACGGGCAGCACGTCGATGATCATCCACTCGGGCTTGTTGCCGGAGAGGCGGAACGCGTCGACGACCTCAAGGCGCTTGACAATGCGGGCCTTTTTCTGGCCGGTCACGGTCTTGAGCTCGGCGTGCAGCTGCTCGGACAGGGACTCGAGGTCGACCTGCTGCAGCAGCTTCTTGACGGCCTCGGCGCCCATGCCGGCGTCGAAATCGTCCTCATACTTCTCGCGCATGTCGCGGTATTCCTTCTCGGAGAGGATCTGGTTCTTGACCAGCGGCGTCTCGCCGGGATCGGTCACGATATAGGCCGCGAAGTACAGCACCTTCTCCAGAATGCGGGGGCTGATGTCGAGCAGCAGGCCCATGCGGGAGGGGATGCCCTTGAAATACCAGATGTGGCTGACGGGCGTGGCCAGCTCGATGTGGCCCATACGCTCGCGGCGCACCTTCGCGCGGGTGACCTCGACGCCGCAGCGGTCACAGATCTTGCCCTTGTAGCGGATCTTCTTATACTTGCCGCAGTGGCACTCCCAGTCCTTCGTCGGCCCGAAGATGCGCTCGCAGAACAGGCCGTCGCGCTCGGGCTTGAGGGTACGGTAGTTGATGGTCTCGGGCTTTTTCACCTCGCCATAGGACCACTCGCGGATCATCTCCGGAGAAGCGATACCGATCTTGATTGCGTCAAACGTTGCATAACTCATAGTAAAAAGCTCCTCCTGTCCTTAAAATTCATCGTCGTCGCCACTCTCGTCATAGGAGGCGTCCACTTCCTCGTCGGCGACATAGTCGAAGCCTGCGTCCGCCAGTTCGCTCTCGTCGGCGTAGCGCTTCTGGCGCTCGTCCTCGGCGTCCATGCGGGCGAGGTTGAAGGTATCCATCGCGTCCTCGTCCTCCTTGAGCTCGATCTGGTTGCCGTCCTCGTCGAGCACCTGAATGTCGAGGCAGAGGGACTGCAGCTCCTTGACGAGCACCTTGAACGACTCGGGAACGCCCGGCGTCGGCACGTTGTGGCCCTTGACGATGGACTCATACGTGCGCACACGGCCGGTCACATCGTCGGACTTGACCGTCAGGATCTCCTGCAGGGTGTATGCCGCGCCGTAGGCCTCGAGCGCCCAGACCTCCATCTCGCCGAAGCGCTGGCCGCCGAACTGGGCCTTGCCGCCGAGGGGCTGCTGCGTGACGAGGGAGTAGGGGCCGGTGGAACGGGCGTGGATCTTATCGTCGACCAGATGGTGCAGCTTCAGGAAGTACACATAGCCGACGGTGACCTTGTTGTCGAAGCGCTCGCCGGTGCGGCCGTCGTACAGCCAGCTCTTGCCCTCGGGGTCGAGTCCGGCCATCGTCAGCGCCTCGGTGATGTCCTTATCGGTCGCGCCGTCGAAGATGGGGGTCGCGACCTTCCAGCCGAGGGTCTTGGCGGCATAGCCCAGATGAACCTCGAGCACCTGGCCGATGTTCATACGGGACGGAACGCCCAGCGGGTTCAGCACGATATCCAGCGGCGTGCCGTCGGGCAGGAAGGGCATATCCTCCTGCGGCAGCACGCGGG
>USAC01000042.1 GCA_900552475.1 uncultured Eubacteriales bacterium
GTAGTTCTATTTTCCTACATCAGGGGGTGTTTTGTCTATTGTCCGTTTTTACTGGCCCTGTTCATTCTGCGAACCGGGGTGGTTTTATAGCTGTTTTCACTTCTTCACCCGGTAGGTATCGTCTCCCGCGGCTTCGAGGTATTGCTGCCCGAGCAAGAAGGCGATGACCTGATCGGCCGCCTTTTCGCCGCTCTGCACGCGTACCCGGCTGCGCGACCAGAATGGGCCGACGCTCAGCCCCTCGATCAGCGCGGCGATCTCCGCGCGCGTGATGCTGCCCTGCTTCTTCGCGCGGCGCACCACGCGGCTGCCGCAGGCGCTCAGCAGGCTGCGCTGCAGATCCTCCCGCTGGTTCACGGACTTTTTCAGTCCCCACACATAGAGCACCGCCCCCGCAATCGCAAAAAGCGCGATGCCCAGCATAATCTGTCCGACGGTCATTGCGGCGCCCTGTCCTTTCCGGCGTAGTAGATGAAGCCGTTGTTGCGCAGGATCTGCATATACTTCGCCAGCCGCTCGTACAGCGGCTCCGCGTCCGCGCCGAAGCGCTCACGCACCAGCTGCGCAATCTGCCCCACCGTCCGCTCGCCGTCGATCAGGGGGAAGATAAAGCTCCCCATCTCGTCGAGGTCGATATGGCTCACGCGCGGGCGGTGAAAGACCTTCTGCGCGATCCACGCATAAAAGCCGCGGTGCACCATGTGGATGGTGACGTTTCCCTCCGCGTCCGCATCCCAGCTGTTCTTCGTCGAAACGGCGGGGATATAGTCGAGATAGTTTTCGTCCTTTTTCGCTTTTCTTGCCATAACGTCCTCCTGTGGCCGCCGGAAAGTGTCCGGGCGGCTCGCGTCAGTTTTTCGCGGCCTTGCGGCCCTTGCTGCAGAAATAGAGAATGCTCAGCAGCAGGAGCGCAAAGCAGACCAGACCGCCGATGTTGCCGAGGTTCACCTTATCGGAAATGTCGGTGTTGACCTTCGCCACCGCGAACATCGCCAGCAGGATGCCCACGACACCCTCGCCCGCGATCATGCCGGAGGTATAGAGGATGCCGGACTGGATGCTGTCGCTTTTCTCCTTCTCGGAGGCGTACTTGCGCTTCTCGACAAACAGGCGCACCAGACCGCCGAGCATGATGGCGGCGTTGAGGTGGATCGGAAGATAGATGCCGATGGCCACCGGCAGCACGGGCAGGCCGAGAATCTCGATCACCACAGCGAGGAACACGCCCGTGAACACGAGCGTCCACGGCATTTTGCCGCCCATGACGCCCTCGACGACCATCTTCATCATCATGGCCTGCGGCGCGCCGAGCTCATCGGTGCCAAAGCCCCATGCGGCGTTGAGCAGGTAGAGAATCGCACCGATGGCGACGGCGGAGACGCACACGCCGATCAGCTCGCCGTATTGCTGCTTCTTCGGCGTCGCGCCGAGGAGGAAGCCGGTCTTGAGGTCCTGCGACGTATCGCCCGCGATAGCGGCGATGATGCAGATGACCGAGCCGATGGCAATCGCGCCGACCATGCCCTCGGAGCCGGTGGAGCCACTGGCCTTCAGCGCGATGGTCGAGATGAGCAGCGTAGCGATGGCCATGCCGGAGACGGGGTTGTTCGACGATCCGATCAGGCCCACCATGCGCGAGGAGACCGTCGCGAAGAAGAAGCCGAATACCAGCACGATCAGCGCGCCGAGGAAGCTCACCGGGATGGCCGGGAACAGCCACATGAACACCGCGATCAGCAGGCACACGGCGAGCACGACCTTCATGGAGATGTCCTGCTCGGTGCGCAGAGTACCGGCGGCACCCTTACCGTAGGACTTGAAGGCCGCGGCGAACGTGCGCACGATCATCGGCAGAGACTTGATCAGGCTGATGATGCCGCCCGCCGCCAGCGCTCCCGCGCCGATGTAGCGGATGAACTTGCCCCAGATGGCGCCGGTGCCGCCCGTCGCCCAGAGCTCCGCCACGCTGACATCGGCGGGATAGATGACGAGGTCGCTGCCGAAGAGCGTGATGAGCGGCATGAGCACGAACCACGCGAGCGTGCTGCCCGCGAACATGTAAGACGAAATGCGCGGGCCACAGATATAGCCCACACCCGCCAGCGCCGGCAGAACGTCCACGCCGACGGCGGAGCCCTTGTAGGCGTCGATGCCATACTCGACCTCGCTCGGGAACAGCTTCAGGCCGTCGGTCACGAACTTGTAGACCGCGGCGATGCCGAGACCCCAGAACACGGTGGAGGCGCGGCTGCCGCCCTCCTCACCGGCCATGAGCACCTCGGCGCAGGCCTTGCCCTCGGGATAGCCGAGCTTGCCGTGCTCCTGCACGATCAGCGCCGAGCGCAGCGGGATCATCATCAGCACGCCCAGCACGCCGCCGCACAGGGCGATCAGGCCGATCTCCACGACGGAGGGCATGTCGCAAAGTCCCTCCGCCGCCCACATAAACAGGGCAGGCATCGTGAAAATCGCGCCCGCGGCCACGGACTCACCGGCCGAGCCGATGGTCTGGACCATGTTGTTCTCCAGAATGGAGTCCCGCTTGAGGATGAAGCGGATGGCGCCCATCGAGAGCACCGCCGCCGGGATGGAGGCGGAGACCGTCATGCCGACGCGCAGACCGAGGTAGGCGTTGGCGCCGCCGAACACGATGGCCAGCAGCGCGCCGAGTACCACGGAGAACACGGTGAATTCCGGCACAACCTTGTCCGCCGGGACATAGGGTTGGAATTTCTTCTCTTCCACGTTTTACTCCTCTTTCTTTTGTATTATCGCGCGTTAAGAATCCGCACAGACACGTTTCATTTTACGAAAAACATCACAGAAAGTCAAGTGAAATTGCATTTTTCTCCATATAATCTTTTTCTAATTTTGCTCATTTTTAACAGGGCGATTTACTGAACCCATTGCTGTATCAGCGTTTGCGCGGTTTTAGATTTGTCTAAATCTTTTCCCGGATCCATGATATAATATACCCGATTTCATGTTGGGGAGGTCTGCCCTATGACGATCCGTCAGCGGCTATCCGGCCCAGCTTGAACCGGTCACGCTGCCCCTTGCAAAGGAGGACGGACATGGATAAAATACTGATTATCGAGGACGATCCCGACATCGCCGCCATCGAGCGCGACTATCTCGAGCTGAGCGGCTGCGCCGTCACCATCTGCGCAAACGGCACCGACGGTCAGCGCGCGGCACTCGAGGGCGCGTTTGACCTGATTCTGCTCGACCTGATGCTCCCGGGGACGGACGGGTTTTCCATCTGCCGCGCCGTGCGCGCACAGAAGGACATCCCCATCCTCATGGTCACGACGCTCGGCAAGGACGCCGACAAGATCCACGGCCTCGGCTTCGGCGCGGACGACTACATCGAAAAGCCCTTCTCGCCGAGCGTCCTCGTCGCGCGCGTGAAGGCGAACCCCGCGCATCCGCAGCTGCTGCAGACGGTCTGGGGCGTGGGGTACCGGCTGCGAAAGGACAATGAACCGTCCTGAACCATTTTGCATTTGAGGAGAGAGAACAAACATGTGGATTTTCTTTGCGTTCGGCTCGGCGCTCTTCGCGGGCCTGACCGCCATTCTGGCCAAGTGCGGTATCCGAAAGACCGACTCCACCGTCGCCACCGCCATCCGCACCATCGTGGTGCTGGCGTTTTCGTGGCTGATGGTGTTTATCACCGGCTCACAGGGGACGATCTCGTCCATCAGCGGGCGGACGCTGCTGTTTCTGGTGCTGTCGGGACTCGCCACGGGCGCGAGCTGGCTGTGCTATTTCAGGGCGCTCCAGCTCGGCGACGTGAACAAGGTCGTCCCGATCGACAAGTCCAGCACCGTGCTCACGATCCTGCTCGCGGCGATCTTCCTGCGCGAGGGCGTCAGCCTGACGAAGGGGATCGGCGTGGTACTCATCGCCGCGGGCACGTTCCTGATGATTGAGAAAAAGGAGAGCACCGGCGAGACGAAGAGCGCCGCGTGGCTGTGGTACGCACTCGGCTCGGCGGTGTTCGCAAGCCTGACCGCCATCCTCGGCAAGGTCGGCATCTCGGGCGTGGAGTCGAACCTTGGGACGGCCATCCGCACGGGCGTCGTGCTCGTGATGTCGTGGCTGATGGTGTTCGTCACGGGCAAACAGCTCGCGCTGCGCGGCATCCCGCAGCGCGAGCTGGGCTTCATCTGCCTGTCGGGGATCGCCACCGGCGGAAGCTGGCTGTGCTACTACAAGGCGCTGCAGGACGGCCCTGCGAGCGTCGTCGTCCCGATCGACAAGCTGAGCATCCTCGTGACAGTGCTGTTTTCCTACGTTGTCTTTCACGAAAAGCTCACGAAGAAATCGGCGCTGGGCCTTGCCGGCATCGTCGCCGGTACGCTTCTGATGCTGGTTTAAGGTCTGTTTAATCTCTGTTTATCCCGCGTTTTAGGGGCTTCCTTACAATGGACACGATCCGTTGGAGGAAGCTCTTTTTTCATTCCGATCGGAGGTGGTTTTACGAAAACGGTCGATCATCTGCCTCTGGCCCGGCAGTCTCGCCGCGCACCGCGCCTATGAGTGGTCGCTGCACGCGGTGTTTGCCGATTTTTTCCGCGAGACGCACAGGGACTTGCCGCGGGCGGCTATGCGTCTTTGCGGCGGGCATACTGCGAAGAGACGTACTGCCCGGAGCGCGACTGCCGGTACATCCTCGCCGCCTGCGCGGCGGTGCTCGGCGCCGTCATCGGCGCTGTGACCATGCGCTGCGGACGCAAATGGCTCCGGTAAACCGAAAATTTCATGCAGAAAGGCCTGCCCCTGTGCGAGGGCAGGCCTTTCCGCTATGGTTATGGATGAGCTAAGCAGGGGATGGGGTTACGCTTCTTCGCGCTTCTTGCTGCCAACCACGGCGGCAGCGGCCAGACCGGACACACCCAGCGCCGCGACCCACAGCATCACGCCGCGGTCACCGGTGGAGGGCTTGTCGGGGTTCGTGGGCTGATCGGGCGTGACAGGGGCGGGCGTGATAGTCACGTCGCTCATGTCATACAGGCTCGTCTGACCGGCCAGCAGGCGGTAGTACGCCGCGAGGGCATAGTAGCTCTGCTCGGTCGCCATGCCGTCGAGATCGCCGGATGCGATGTGGCGGAAGCCGCCGCCGTCGACATAGAAGCTGCACAGACCGTCCACGGCGTTCACGCCGTTCTTGATGAAGCGGCTGTCGGTCGCGGGATTGATGCCGAGAGCCGTCAGCGCGACGATCACCTGCGCGGTGGACTCGGACGTCTTGCCGCTGAAGGCGGTGGAGAAGGTGCCGTCGTCATTCTGCATGGCGCTGAGCGCATTGAGCGCCTTGTCCACGGCGGCCTTTACGGCGTCGTTCGTGTCATAGTAGGGCGCGAGCGCCTGGATGGCCATGGCGGTGATATCGGTATCGGCCGCCTTGCCCATCATATCCCAGCCGCCGTCGGGCAGCTGCGCGCCGAGGATGGCGTCGATGAGCTTCTCGCGCGTCACGTCGCCCTGCGGCGCATAGTCGTGGCTGTCGAGGGCGATGAGCGTCCAAATCGGGCCGTTGATGCCCTGATAGGTGACATAGCTCATCTCGTCGAGACCGGCCAGCAGGTTGTGGCCGCCGACATTCGTGACATCCTTGCCGATGGCCGTCAGCGCGAGGATCACGCGGGCGTTGTCGGTCGCCCGGTTCTCGTCGAGACGCTCGTCGGCGTCGCAGTTCTCCTGCACGTACTTCACGACGTTCTCATAGTACCCGTCGGGCACGGTGCGGCCGGAGCGGGCAAGGCCGATGACCATCCACTCGCCGCCGACAGAGCCGACATTGGGCGTGCCGAGCGTCTCGAGCAGATCTCCGGTCGTCTGATAGGCGTTCTCGGCGTAGGCCGCGCGGGCGGCAGCGTCCTTCAGCTCGGCGAAGCGGGCCTCCGCCGCGAGGAGGGTGTTGTAGTTGCTGACCTCGGCCTTCTGGCTGTCGGTCAGGGCGTCATAGGCCGCGCGGGCAGCGGCGATCGCGTCGCCGGAGGTGAGCGTCACCTCGCCGATGGCGTCGATGGCCTTCTCCGCGCCGTCGATGGCGACGACGTCGGTATAGCGGGCCTCGGCGGCGGTCAGAACGTCAGCGTTCGTGACCTGCTCCTTCTGTGCGTCGGTCAGCGCGTCATAGGCGCTGCGCGCGGCGGCGATGGCGTCGCCGGAGTCGGGCGTAACGGTGCCGATGGCATTGATCTTCTCGATGGCGTCATTGACATGCCAGCCCTCGAGCTTCAGAGACAGCGCGGGGAGCTGGGACATCACATCGCCGATCGTCGTTTCCGTGTAAGTGCCGAGGCCTACTCCATAGCGGGCCGCGCGGTGCGCGCCGGTCGCCTGACCAAAGCCTCTGGCCGCCTTAATAGCGCCGGACAGCGCATAGGAATACTCCGTCCAATCGCTGGGAATCGTCACGGTAACGGCCTGCTTGGAAGCAGTGCTGCTGAAATCGTAGGTTCCAGCCCAACCGGCCTGACCGCTGACAAACTCCGTGCCGTCCTCGCCCTTCACGTCAACGATGGGCGTGCGGTTATACACACCGGCCATCTTCTCCGCGGGGTTGATCAGGCCGTTAAACTGCACCTTCACCTTCGTACCGGGCGCCAGTTCGGCGTCGGCCGCCAGCTGATTGCCGTCCTCATCGTACAGGTCATAACTGATGCCGCGGGCGGTGACCACCTGATAGCTGGCCACGCCGTTTTTCTCGACCTTGATAATGTGCCGTCCGGTGGTCAGACCGCTGACGGTGACGGTACCGTCCTCCGACACCGCGACGCCGTCGGCAGTGAAGCCGCTGAACGTCATCTTATCGCTCACCGTGGAGCGCGCCACGGTGACGGTCGTGCCGCTCTCGGGCTTGAAGCTGTAGGACGCGCCCTCGCTGCCCAGATAGTAGAGGATATCATGCTCCGCATCCAGCGCCGTGCTGGAGGTGCCCAGACGGTCAACGACCATATTCGTTTCGATGCCCGTGCCGTCCTGATCCACCGTCACCACAAACACGCCGGTGAACTCCGGCCAGATGGCAGAAAGCTCCGTGCCGCCCATGCCCTCCGTATGGGTCATGGCATCATAGGTCACCAGCACAATTGCCGTACCGGCCTTATTGGCGGTCACAGACGCCACACTGCTGTTGTTGGCGTCCGGCGTAACGGACACGACATCACTGTCATTGCCGTTTTCGTCGATCACGCGATAGTGGACATCCGGCAGGGCGATCTTCGTGTTCATGTAGTTCTCAATCGCCTGCCAGTTGCGGAACACGTTCATCTCAAAGGACTGTCCCACATCCATGTTCTTATAGCCCTTTTGGTTGATCGTCAGGTACACATTGCCCAGATCGTATATATTCTTATCAAATCGGCTGACCGTGTCCTTGGTAAAGCTGCTGTCACCGATGTGCAGATCCTCGCTCGTAACCGTGATCGTCTGCGCCGTGTTCCACTTACCAAACGTCCAGTACGTCACACCGTCGGGGTGCTGTACGCGGACAAAATGGTAATTATAGTTCATATAGGAGTCTCTCTCAGGGACAACCGCCAGCGTAAAGCTCGCGGTAACGCCGTCCGCATCGTCGGTAACCGCCGTGGGCTCCGCAAATTCATAGGACCAGTAGTTGCGGAACGTACCGACGCTGACCGTGGAGCCCGCCGGGGCCTTCACGGTAACGGTCGTCGCGGCGGGGATGGCCGCGGAGATGCTCAGCGCACTGCCGTCTTTCGTCTGGGAGGCTGTCTTGGTGACGGTGGCGGCCACATAGTCCGCCGCCTTGTCGCCGATCGGGGTCAGCGTGGCTTTGACGGTTTCGCCCGCCACATACAGGCCGGAGGTATAGGCCGTTCCATAGGAATTCGCGGTGCCCAGCGTGCTCTCACGCTCGGTACCGTCGGCCATGACCAGCTGGTAGGAGATGGAGTAGTCCGTATCCTTGACCCAGCCGCTGTTGCTGGCATAGATCTGATAGACGCGGCTCAGCGAGATCTCACCGCCGCCCACTGCCACAGAGACTGCAAGGCCGCCGTTGAAATCGCCGTTGGCGTCATAGCCGTCGACCCAGTAGTCGCCCGCGGCCAGCTCGGTGGTGTACTTCAGCTTATAGCCGTCGGCCTCGGTGCTCTTGCCCTCGAGGAGGTTCTGCGTGCCCTTCACGTCGTCGGTGTAGGTATAGACCTTGATGTCGCTCAGCTGCATGCTGTGCAGGCCCTTGAACTCAAACGGATAGGCGTGGCCCTTCTCATAGACGTGCAGGGTCACGGTATACGGCTCGCTCGTGAGCGCGCCGTCGCTCGCGGTAAACGCCAGCGTCACGTTGCCGGCGGCATCGGGGGTGTAGGTATAGCTGGGCGCAGCGGCCGCGGCCTTCGCGCCGTTGACGCTGACCTGATAGGTCAGCTCGTCGCCGTTGACATCCACAAAGATCTTGCTGAGGTCGAGCGTGTAGCTCATACCGACCTCCAGCGTGGTCTCCGCCGCGGCGTCGCCGCGGATCGTGGGCGCACGGTTCGCGCCCTCCTGCTCGACCTTGAAGGTGTAGCTCTGCGCTTCGCCGTCATTGTCGTTCATGCTGGGCCAGGAGGGGTCGCCGCACTTGACGGTGATGACCGCGCCGTCCGCGACGGGAACCTCCGCCGTGCGGGCATACTCCGTGCCGCCGACGCTCGTGCGAACCTGATAGTTCTTGTTGGACGCGGTGGGCGTGACGACGACGCTGCTCACGTCCGCGGGGATGGTCAGGGTGTACTCGTGCGCATCCTTGTCAAAGGCCTTATCCAGCGTACCAGCGCTGAACGTGACATTCTTGACGGTCTTGTCGGTGTTTCCCCAAATGCCGCCGAGATCCTCACCGCCGTTCATGGAGTACATCAGATGGATCTCGTCACCGGCCTTCAGCGTACCCTTCGCGGCGGTGAAGGCTCCGAAGCCCTCGTTCGTGAACCAGTCGTTCAGCGTACCCATCCAGCCGGCCATGTAGTTGCCGCCTGCGCCGGCCTTCAGGCCGTTGATCTCGCTGATGTAACCGCTCTCCGCGCCGGTCTGGGGATAGCTCCCCAGCGCGTCGACCATGCAGCTCATCATGGTGGAATCCGATTTCAGATCCACCCACTTGTCGACCAGCGTCCCCGTCCAGGGGGCGTCTGCGGCCGTGTAGGTCGTGTTTTCCACGATCACGCGAACCTGGTCGGCATGATCTGCTGCGAATGCAGCCGTCGGCAGCAGGCTGAACGCCAGCACCAACGCCATCAGCAGGGAAATAATCCGTTTCTTCATACTGATGAATCATCCTTTCTTGTGTGATTGATGTATTTCAAGGCGTGTGCGCACCTTAAAAACAGAAAAAAGCACCCGGCCGCCATCCGGCAGCCGGGCGCAATGAAAACAGCACTGCAGTTCGGCTTCGGTGATGGCGAAGACCCAGGCACAGCACTCGGCGTATCTGACTGATCCCGCTTGCGCGGGCTTCACAGTGACCGTCTCGTGGGGAATCGCACCCCGTTCCGCCGCCGGAGGCACAGAAATGCTCCCGGACGAACTGCCCTGTCTTTATTATATATTGGGTATGATAGCATCATTGTAGCCGATGCGGCGCAAAAAAGCAAGGGGGAAAACCCGCATTTTGGCGAAATCCGCCAAAATTACTTCGCGTGGACGTTGATGAACTCCGCGCGCAGCTTGGAGTAGAGGATGGTCTGGCTGCTGTAAAGCCCGCAGTAGCCAGAGAGCAGATAGCTCACGGCGCAGGCCATCGCGAAATAGAGCAGCCCGCCCGAGCCGAACAGCTCGATCGAGAGGATGACCGACGCGATCGGGCAGTTCACCGCCCCGCAGAACACGGCCACAAGGCCCACCGCGGCGGCAAAGCCCGGCGGCAGTCCCAGCAGTAACCCCGCCACGCAGCCGAACGTCGCGCCCACGAAGAACGACGGCACAACCTCGCCGCCCTTGAAGCCGAAGCCGATCGTCACGGCCGTGAACAGCAGCTTGAGCACCCACGCCCAGCCGGAAGCCTCTCCCGCGACGGCGCGCTCGATGACGTCCATGCCCGCGCCGTTATAGTCGCCCGTGCCGACGAGCTTCGTCAGTGCGATGACGATGCAGCCGCCCACGACCGCGCGCAGCCACGGATTCTTGAGGTACTTCTCCGCCAGCCGCTCCGTTCGGTGCAGCCCCTGGCAGAACAGGATGCTCACCACCGCGCAGCCGATGCCGAGCGCGAGCACGAGCACCATCGTCCACGCGCTCAGCGCAGGCGCCGTCACGGTAAAGCGCGTCGGCGGGACGCCCATCGCGAGCGAGACGAGATACCCGACCATCGCCGAGGTGATGCACGGCACCAGCCCCGCGTAATACAGCACGCCCACGGAGATAACCTCGAGGGCGAAAACCGTGGCCGTGAGGGGCGTTCCGAACAGAGCCGAGAACACGCCCGCCATGCCGCACAGCGTCGCCAGCGGCAGATCCTTCTCCCCGAGGTGCAGGAGCTTGCCCGTCTCGTGGCCAATGCCGCCGCCGATCTGCAGCGCCGCACCCTCGCGCCCGGCGCTGCCGCCGCACAGGTGCGTAAGCACTGTGGCCAGAAAAATAACCGGCACCAGCTGCACCGGTACGTCCTTTCCGAAGTGGACGGATTCAATGACGGCGTTCGTGCCCTTGCCCCAGACGCCAGCCGCCTTATAGAGCCACACAATCACAAGTCCCGCAAGCGGCAGCAGATAGAGGATCCACGGGTAGCGCAGCCGCTCGGACGTCGCATAGTTGACGCCGATGTGGAACAGCGATCCCACGAAGCCGCCGACCGCGCCGATCAGCGCCCCGAGTACCAGCCATTTGGCCAGCACAACCACATATCCCGCCATGTGCTTGATTCTTGCCGCAATCCGCTCCACCGTCAGTTCCTCCACTTTTTGGAATGTCTCTGTCCACTTATAACACGTTCCGCCCCCGCTGTCAACCGCCGGGGTGGAAATCCCCGGTGGGCGTGGTGTTCTGACGGGGAATTGGTTGGCGAATCGGCGTGTTCTGCCAAATCTCCCCGCAATAAGCCCCGTATAATCGAGCAAGAAGTACAAAAATACCCCGCCGGGAAATTCCCCCTTGCAAAGACCTTGCGTTCGTGTTAAGATACGTTTATAATTAAATCACCCCGCTGAACCGCCCGGAATGCAAAGACCGGACGGGGAGGGGACTCTGGAGAATCCCATTGAATTGGGTGCCGAAGGTGCAAGGCGCTGGTGCGCTGAATCTCTCAGGCAAAAGGACGGAGCCGACAAGTGATCATTACTTGCCCCCCTGACTTTCTCCAGAGTCGCTGTTCCACAGCGGCTCTATTTTTTATGTAAGGAGAAAAAAGCCATGATCGAATCCACACTGTTTCCCATCGTTTCCAAGATCAACGAGTATCTCAGCAGCTACATCCTCATCTTCCTGCTGGTAGGCGTAGGCCTGTGGTACTCCATCCGCACCCGCTTTGTGCAGGTACGCTGCTTCGGGGAGGGCATGAAGAAATTTTTCGGCGAGCTGAACCTCCGCGGCGGCGCGCAGAAAAGCGGTATGACCTCATTTCAGGCGCTGGCCACCGCCATTGCCGCGCAGGTAGGTACCGGCAACATCGTAGGCGCCTCCGGCGCCATCCTCACCGGCGGCCCCGGCGCCATCTTCTGGATGTGGATCATCGCCTTCTTCGGCATGGCCACCATCTACGCCGAGGCCACGCTGGCGCAGAAGACCCGCATCGTGGAGCCGGACGGCAACATCAAGGGCGGCCCGGTGTACTACATCACCACCGCGTTCAAGGGCGGCTTCGGTAAGTTTCTGGCGGGCTTCTTCGCCGTGTCCATCATTCTGGCGCTGGGCTTCATGGGCTGCATGGTGCAGTCCAACTCCATCGGCTCCACCATGGAGACCGCCTTCGGCGTCCCCTCCTGGATCATGGGCATCGTGCTGGTGGTGATCTGCGCCGTCATCTTCCTGGGCGGTGTGCAGCGCCTCGCTGCCGTGACGGAGAAGATCGTCCCCATCATGGCCGGTATCTTCCTGCTGGGCGGCCTTGCCATTCTGATCTGCCGTATCCAGTACGTTCCCGCCACCTTTGCAATGATCTTCAAGTACGCCTTCCAGCCCCAGGCCATCCTCGGCGGCGGTCTCGGCTATGCCCTCAAGACCGCCATCAGCCAGGGTGCCAAGCGCGGCCTGTTCTCCAATGAGGCCGGTATGGGCTCCACGCCCCACGCCCACGCGCAGGCGAACGTCGCCCGCGCCCACGATCAGGGCGTGGTGGCTATGATCGGTGTGTTCATCGACACCTTCGTGGTGCTGACCCTCAACGCGCTGGTCATCATCTGCACGCTGTATACCGCCGACGGCCCTCTGGCCAATGGCTACTTCGGGGATGTTACCGCAGCGCTGGGCAAGACCAATCTGGCGCAGACCGCCTTCGGCTCCGTGTTCGGCGCCAGTCTGGGTGCCAAATTCGTGGCCGTCTGCCTGCTGTTCTTCGCCTTCTCCACTATCCTGAGCTGGAACCTGTTCGGTAAGATCAATGCCAACTACCTGTTTGGCCGCCGGAACGGCAGGCTGTGCAGCGTCATCTATACCATTATCGCACTGGTGTTCATCTTCCTCGGCACTGTCTCCGGCAGTGACTTCGTGTGGGAGCTGACGGATATGTTCAACAACCTCATCGTCCTGCCCAACGTCATCGCGCTGTTCGCGCTGACGGGCGTGGTCGTCGCCAGCCTGAAAGAAGGCATGGAGGCGCACAAGCAGCTCAAGTAACCCGATCATTTCTCCTGATTTCCATTGCTATAAAAGCACCCGAGGGACTGCCGCTTCCGCAGTCCCTCGGGTGTTTTTTTGCGTATTTTTCCTCCGGCGGGCCCGTACGCTCCGCCGTCTCAGTGCATCGGGCAGCCGTGCCCCTCATCCCCGCGGCGTTCGGCGCGCACGCAGATCATCTCCCCCGCGACGCTGACGGCGATCTCCGCCGGGGTGACGGCGCGGATAGCCGTCCCGATGGGTGCATGGACGCGGGCGATGGCGCTCTCCGGAATCCCCGCCGCGCGCAGCCGCTCGTTCACTGCGGCAGTCTTGCGGCGCGAGCCGATCACGCCGATATACGCCGTCTCGTCGCGCAGCACCTGCTCCTGCACGGTGAAGTCAAAGCCGTGACCGCTCGTCATGACGACGACATAGTCCTCCGGCGTGACGGTCACATAGTCCGCGATGCGCGTAAAGTCGCCGCAGAGCACCTCCTCCGCGTCCGGGAAGAGCGCGCGGTCGGCGAACGCGGGGCGGCAGTCGAAGATCCACGGGCGGAAATCGACCGAGCGCAGCAGCGGGCAGAGCGCCTGCGACACATGGCCGCCGCCGAAGATGAGCGCGCGCTGCCCCACCGGGAGCGGCAGGGAAATGCAGCCGCCGCGCTGCGCGCACAGTCCTGTCAGCAGCATCTCGACGTCCGCCTGCGGCGGCAGCGTACCGCAGAGCACCTCGCCGAGCGGCGAGAGAAGCACGGGCGTGCCGCCGTCCTCGCGCAGGAGCAGCCGCCCCGGCTCATGCGCCGCGACGCGGTCGTTCGCGAGCCGGATCACGTCCTGCCAAACGGGGTCGTCTGCCGGGATGAACTGGAAGTGTGCGGTGACGTCCCCGCCGCAGATCATACCGATGTCGCCGCGCTCGCCGGGGTGGAGCGGAAAGCGCCGGACGTCACTGCGCCGCTCGACGCGCAGGCGCGCCGCGAGCTCCAGACTGTGCCTCTCGACGGCTCCGCCGCCGATCGTCCCGGCGAGGAGCCCCGCGCCGCCCGCAAGCATCTGCGAGCCCGCCTTGCGCGGCGCGCTGCCGTTGGAGGAGATGAGCGTGACGAGCACGCAGTCGCGCCCGGCCTGCTGCTCGCGCGCGATCTGGGGGAGAATCTGCTGCATAAAGCGCCTCCTTCCGCGGCGCACCGCCGCGGTCATTTTTTCTGGGATGAGTATACCAGCTTTGTCCGGAAAAAACAACCGGCAGGCGGGAAACGGTGGACATAGAGAACGTTTTCTGGTATGCTCAGGGCAGGTATCAGCGGACAGGGAGGTGCACGATGAAAAAGCGGATTTCTCTGATATGTCTTCTCGCGGCGGTGCTGGCAGCGGTTGTTTTCTGTGCGCTCTGGCAGAGCGCCGCGCAGGACCGGTCGGCGCTCCGCGCGCTGGCGCAGTCTGGCGCGGCCGAGGCCTAAGCCCTCTTTTCGGACTTTCAGGAAAAGGGGTACGACAGCGACTACTGGGGCGGCGTGGCCGCATTCCACGCCTTTCAGCAGGCGTACACGAGCCTGACGGACGGAACCGACAAGGCCGCGAACCGCCCGCTCTGCAGCGCGGTCTATGGCGGCCTGCTCATCACGCCGGAGCGGGCGCGCGAGCATCTGCCGGAAATTCTGGACGCCATGCGCCTGCTCGCCGCCGATGTCACGGACGAAAACGCATTCGTGCATCTGGCCGAGCTGAGCAGCGCACTGGAAGAATAAGAAACAGGGGGCATATGACCTTTCAGGTCATATGCCCCCTGTAACATCTCACAGAGTTCGCGGCGCACACGCCGTGAATAAACTCCAATCCGTTTTTGCGGCGGCGTATACACCGCAAAAAACACCCTGCGCTGGCCTCGGCCCAGAGGAACTGTCCTCGGCAGACCCGACGGTTGATGTCGGGCCAGTGTCGCAGCCCCGCCTGCGGCGGGGCAAGGCGCAAAGCGCAGCGAATCCCTCTCTTCCAAAAGGGCGCAGCCCTTTTGGAAGAAACGCTTAGCCCTTCACATCCGCGGCCAGCGCGTCGGCCAGCGCGTCGATGGCGGCGAGCTGATCCTCGCGCAGCGCGGACTTGACCGTGATCGGGGCGCTCACCTCGCTCCAGCCCTTGAGCGGCTCGAGGATCTTCTTCATCTCGCGCCCGCTCGTAACCGACCACGAGCCGTTCTCCAGCAGCGCGTAGCGGCGGTTCGGCAGCGCGTGGGCCGCGATGTCGTGCAGCAGCTCCTCCATCGTGATGAATACGCCCGCGTTGTACGTCGGCGCGGCAAACACCACATGGCTCAGGCGGAACGCGTCGGCGAGGATGTAGGACGACGGCGTCACGGACGTGTCGTAGAGCGAGACGGGCACGCCGCGCTCCGCCAGACGGCAGGCGAGGATGTTCGCGGCGTTCTCGGTGTTGCCGTAGACCGAAGCGTAGGCGATCAGCACGCCGCGCGTCTCCGGCTCATAGCGGCTCCAGAGGTCGTACTTGCCGAGGATGTAGCCGAGGTCACTGCGCCAGACGAAGCCGTGCAGCGGCAGAAGCATCGCAATCTCCAGCCCCGAGGCCTTCTTCAGCACGGCCTGCACCTGCGGGCCGTATTTGCCGACGATGTTCGTGTAGTAGCGGCGGGCCTCGTCGAGATAGTCGCGGTCGAAGTTGACCTCGTCATTGAAGAGGTGCCCGTTCAGCGCGCCGAAGCAGCCGAACGCATCCGCCGTCAGCAGCAGGCGGTCGGTCTGGTCATAGGTCATGAGCACCTCGGGCCAGTGCACCATCGGCGCGGCCACAAACTGCAGCGTGTGGCGGCCGGTGCAGAGCGTGTCGCCCTCCTTGACCGCGCGGATCTGCCCGGCGAAGCGGTCGCCGAAGAACTGGACGATCATGTTCCTGGCCATGGCGCTGCAGAGCACCTGCACGTTGGGATAGCGCAGGACGATCTCCTCGATCTCGGCGGCGTGGTCGGGCTCCATGTGGTGGACGACCAGATAGTCGAGCGCGCGGCCGCCCAGCGCGTGGGCGACGTTCTCGCGGAAGGCATGGCCCACCGCGGCGTCGGCGGTATCGAACAGGACGGTCCTTTCGTCGCTGAGCAGGTAGCTGTTGAAGCTCACGCCCTTCGGCACATCATAGACGCCCTCGAACATCGGCAGACGGCGCCCGTCCGCGCCGACCCATGTATAATCTTCATTGACCTTTCTGACACAATACATCGTGATTTCCTTCTTTCTGTCAAAAGTGGGGATTTTTTCTGAGCAGTATTATACCAGATCATTTGTGAATTTTCTGTATCTTTTACAACAAAATTTTCCCGCGAAAATTAGACGCGTTTGACAAAAACGGGATGCCCGCCGGGCATCCCGTTTTTGTCAAACAAGGTCTCACAGAGTTCGCGCCGCCGCAGCGGCGCGAAAGATTTCCAATCCGTTTTTTGCGGCGGCGTGTACGTCGCAAAAAACACTTTGCGCGGAGCGGAGTGTCGCAGGCTGGCCAATGGCCAGACAAGGCGCGGAGCGTAGCGAACCCCCTCAGTCAAAG
>USAC01000043.1 GCA_900552475.1 uncultured Eubacteriales bacterium
CCGCCCGCCCCCTCCCCCCCCCCCCCCCCCCACACCACCCACACCCCCCCCCCCCCCCCGCACCCCCCCCCCCCCCCCCCCCCCCCCCCCCCCCCCCCCCCCCCCCCCCAACCCCCCCCCCCCCCCACCCCCCCCCCCCCCCCCCCCCCCCCCCCCGCTTCCTGTCAGTCTCACAGAGTTCGCGGCCCGCAGGCCGCGAATAAGTTGTAATCATTTTTCTGGCGACATGCGCGTCAGAAAAATACCTTGTGCGCAGCGAGCGTCGCAGGCTGGCCATCGGCCAGCCGAGGCGCAGAGCGAAGCGAACCCCCTCATCAAAAGGAAATACGCTCCGCGCATTTCCTTTTGATGACTTAAAGGTCGAGCTTCAGGTCTCCCTCCTTGATCCAGCCCCACTTGCGCAGGGGGATCGCGAACAGCCACGTCAGCACCGCCGGCAGCACGAACGACACAAGCACAAGACCCAGCCAGTCCATGCCGGTGATGGCCGCCTTCGTCCCGGCGGCGATGTCATTGACCCAGCCGGTGTAGACGCCGAGCTGGCCGACAAGGCCGCAGGTGCCCATGCCGGAGGAGACGGCCGCACCGTTCATCTGCAGACGGAAAATGCACGTCGCCACCGGGCCGGTGACGGCCGCCGCCAGAGTCGGCGGGATCCAGATGCGGACGTTGCGGACGATGTTGCCCATCTGGAGCATGCTCGTGCCGATGCCCTGCGCGACAAGGCCGCCCCAGCGGTTCTCGCGGAAGCTCATCACCGCGAAGCCGACCATCTGCGCGCAGCAGCCCGCGACGGCCGCGCCGCCGGCAAGCCCCGTCAGCCCCAGCGCCGCGCAGATCGCTGCCGAGGAGATCGGGAGCGTCAGCGCGATGCCGATGATGACCGAGACGATGATGCCCATGAAGAACGGCTGCAGCTCCGTGGCCCACATGATGGCCTGTCCCACGGCGCTCGCTGCCGCACCGATGGGCGCCGCGATGAGCTTGGCAAATCCGATGCCCGCGAGGATCGTCACAATCGGCGTGACGAGGATGTCGATCTTTGTCTCCTTGCTGACGGCCTTGCCCAGCTCGGAGGCGAAGATCGCCACGAACAGCACCGCGAGCGGACCGCCCGCGCCGCCTAGCGAGTTCGCGGCGAAGCCGACGGGAATCAGCGAAAACAGCACCAGCGGCGGGCAGTTGAGCGCCCGCCCGATGGCGACCGCCATGCCCGGCCCGACCATGAGCGAGCACAGACCGCCGATCGTGTACTGCAGCACCGCGTCGCCCTGCTTGATCGTCAGGAACGCGGTCGTCAGAAAGCCGATGCCGAACTGCTTGCCGATCGTGTCGAGGATGGTGCCGACGAGGAGCGTACAGAATAGGCCCTGCGCCATGGCGCCCATGGCGTCTATGAAATAGCGTTTGGCAGAGAACACAATGTCCTTGCGCTTTAAGAAATTACGGAGCTTTTCCATTGGTCTACCTCATAAATATAATAGAGTACACATGTGTCATGACACATGTGTACTCTATTATACAGATCGTTTCTCGTTTGTCAATGGGCAATTCAGTCCACGAGCATGCCCAGCTCCCGCAGCCGCGCGAGCAGCTGGGAAAACGCCTCCTCGCCGGGGCACGAGAGCGTGTGCAGGTGGATCCCGTCCGTCAGCATTGAGAGCGGCTGACCGCCGAGGTTCTCCATCCGCAGCAGGTACTGCTCCACGTCGTAGCGGCTGGCAATCTGCAGCGGCGCCGTCAGCTGGCCGTAGACCGGGTGCTCCACGACCACGTCGATCACCGTGCAGCCGCAGTCGACCATCGCGTCGAGTTCCTCGCGCGTCTGCGCCGCCGTGTGGCGGCAGGCCACCTGCCGCACAAGCCCCGCCGGGGCGGGGATTACATAGCCGCGCGCCGTCGCAACGATCTCGCGTCCCTGTGCGCGCAGCAGAGCCACGTCCCCCACGACGATCTGGCGGCTGACGGAAAACCGGTGCGCCAGCGCCGCCGCGCTGAGCGGTGTGTCCGTCTGCTCCAAAAGGGTCAGAATCTCCTGTCTGCGCTGCTCCGCCGTCATGGCTGCCGCCTCCTTACCGAAAAATAAGCCGCCCACAGTATAGCACATCTGCGGGCGGCTGCCAAGGTCTGATATTCTTACATGATTGCATTATTGCGCCTGATGACGGGCATGGCGGCGGCAGAGCATCCGGTAAATCGCGATGCCCCCGAGCGAGATGAGCATCGTCACCGCGAAGGCGAGCACCGCGAACTGATAGTTGCGCAGGCCGAGCGCGTCGCCCCCGATGGTCGACGACACGACTGAGGGAAGCCGCCCGAGCGAGCACATCAGCAGCCACGTCCCCCACGGCAGATCCGTCAGCCCCGCGAAGTAGCAGAGCAGATCCTTCGGCGTACCGGGCATGGTGAACACGATCCAGAACAGGAGGTTCCGCTTCGGCGAGCTCTGCAGAAAGCGCAGCGAGTGGAGCTTTTCTGGCGGGAAGAACACCTCGACGACGCTCTGGCCAAAGCGGCGCACGAGCGCGAAGATGACGACGCTCCCGAGAAACAGCCCGATCAGGCACAGTACCGTCCCCCACACCGCACCGAAGGCGTATCCGCCCGCGATTTCCAGCGGTTCACCGGGGATGATGGCGACGACCACCTGCAAAAAGCACATCCCCACATAGAGCACCCGCCCCCACAGACCGTGGCCGTCCACCCACAGGCGGAACTTCTCCGGTTCGGAGACGAAGCGGAGCATCGGACGCCCCACAAACCAGCAGACCGCCGCCGTCAGCAGCACAAAAATCACCAGTGCCGTCCAGGCCAGCTGCTTTTTCCGCTGGGGGCTGATGGGTCGATGCTTGTCCATGATGCACGCTTCCTCTCCGAATTGACTGTACGATATAGCATACCACACCCCGCCGGAGATTATTTGAACAGAACATGAAGATTTGTTTAAATGCCGGTTTAAGTTTCCTTTTCCGCTACAGATTACAACTTCTTTTAACAGGCTCTCTCATTGAGCATCGCGAATACGTTCATCATTACTTATCATCGGCCCGTCGCTCTCCTCATGCCAGGTATACGTTAAGCGATAGTCATAAATCTGTCCCGTAGCCTCATTGTGGAATGATACGCATATCACATCCGGCTCCTCCAGACAGAAGCCTCCGTCGTCTGCATCATAGCGCAGCGGAAGCCCTACCCCTACGGTGACCCGCCCCGTACCGCGCTGCTCCCAAAACAGAATATTGGATTCTACTCCTGATGTGTTGTTTCTATATAGAGCCACCATGAAAAGGCGTCCTTCTCCCGGATTTTCCGCATAATCCAGAATCGTATACTCTTCTGGCTGCATACCTTCCATACCCAGATAGTCTTCAGCCATTGTCTGCACTTTTTGGTACAGGAGCGATCTATCCTTGGTTTCTGTGTTGCGGAATACAAAGCAGCACGTTACAACTGTCAGCACCGCAAGCACTAACCTCAGCACCCACTTTTCCAAGACGATCACCTCCCATATCACGTTTATGTTATATTGCTTTTAACAAAGTGAACATGGTTTTCCGCCGGAAGCATACAATTGGAAACCGGGGTATACTCATAATGATAGCTATTCGGATATCCATCCTGGTATACCTTAACCTTCAGACTTCCATCTGTATTCACCCAAGGAATGTACCCAGTAATCATCTGTCTTTTCCCCGGGTCAACCGCTACCACTACACCATAGCTCTGTCCTCTGACCCAAGAGCGCGATGAAGTCACATCAAATGATGCTCTCTGAGAAATGGCTCCTATGATATAATTCTGCTGTGACTCCCATTCTACTTCTGCGCCAAATGTTGCAGTAACTGTGCTCGTTGTCTGATAAGTAAAATTAAGCTGCATCGGCGAATTACCAACCCGGTTATCTCCGCTTACAGCACCAACCCTTGTTCCTTCCCACTTATATGTTATGTGAGATGGCTCATAACCCACGGTCTCGCGCATAACCAGTCGGGGCGACTGGCTGCGCATCTCCGGTTGAACATCTGCGTAAGTGGGAACAAACAGTGCGATGGTCATCAATAGAGCCATCACGGCGGATACAATCTTTTTCATTGTTTTCTCCTTTCTCATCTTGCGCATTCTCGCCGCAGCCTCAATACTAATATTGTCTTTTTATCACCCCTTATTCTTGTTTTAATGCAATTATACCGCAATATTTAACAAACGTCAACCCATTATTAATATTAATATAGTCATAAAAAATACCCGCAGCATGCAACTGCGGATATCTCTGTATGTGTATTATGTCAGGCCGATCAGCGCCTTGCCGTAGTCGTTGAGATACGGCGCGATCAGATCATAGCTGATCGCGAACATCTGCTCCCCGGCGACGTAGGGTGCAATGTCATACACGCCGAAAACCACCGTCATGCCGCCCTCGCCGAAGAGGATGGTGCGGCTCGACCAGTCGGCGATGGTCGTCTCATAGTCGTCAAAGAGCATGCCCTCGCCATTCTCGCGCACAAGCTCGCCCGCCTGACGCAGCAGCTCGCGCGTGACGGCCTGCTGCAGGCCGCTCCAGTCGCGGCTCAGATCCGAAACGGCGACGCTCCGCCCGTCCGAGAGGTCAAACGCCGCGGCCGCACGCGTTGTGTAGCCGTGGACGCCGCCGGTGAAGCTGTAGCCCTGCATCTCCACGCAGGCAAGGCGGCCGTTGCTCCAGAACGAGGGCGTCATCTCATCTATGTAATAGTAGCCCTCCTCGTTCCACGGGTTGTTCGGCTCGCCCGCGAGCTGGCTGTAGAGCCCCTCCGCTGAGGCGCCGAGCTCACTGAACCATTCCTCCTCACGGCTCAGCCAGTCCGCGAAATAGCTGTTGACGCGGCGGACGGTGATTGTCTCCGTCTCCAGCTTGTTTCCCGCCGCGTTCGACGCCGTCAGCACCGGGAGCGCATAGTGCGCCGTCGCCATGAGCGTGCCGTCCTCCGCGCGGTACTCCTTCTCCACCGATTTGGTTTCAAAGCTGTACAACACCACAGGCTGCTGGGTATTCACGGCTGCTTCCTGTGTAAGGCCGTCCGCCGTGACCAGTTGCTTCGTTTCGCCCGACGCACAGGCCATGCACAGCAGACAGCACAGCGCCAGCAGCAGTGCAAGCCATATTCGTCTCATAGATGTTCACCTCACAATAAAATGGGGGTTGTTTTCCAGTCCGAGCCGCACGCGCTCCAGCGGAGCGACGGCATGCCCAGCATATACAAATCCGTCCACGCGCACTCGCGCGTAAACAGCTCCTGCGCCGCGGGGCCGATCCTTCCGACGTCTGCGGGCTTTGTCAGAACCGGCACGCCGCTGCGCTGCATCTGCCGCAGCAGGGGGCGGCCGTCCTTCCCCGCGCCCAGCAGGCGCAGGTACGGCACCTCCTCCGGCGGCTGCGGCACCTCGAGCCACGCCGCCAGCAGCATCCGCCGCAGACGCGCCATGGGATAGCGCTTCGTCTTGGCGAGCGCGAGGATTTCCCCGACCGACGTCCCCGCGCGCACGGCGCGGTACACGCGGCGGTAAAGCCCCTCGCCGCCGCCGTCATAGGGGAGAAAATCCTCCTCGCGCAGCGTACGCAGCTTCGCGAGCACCGCGCGCTCGCAGTTTTCCAGCGTCACCGGCGCGCGGCCCTGCGCCATCTCGCGCCGCAGTACCTCCGCCGCCGCCGGAGGCAGAAAGGCCATGGCTCGCTCCGGCTGCCCCTCGTGCAGGAGCCGCCGGATCTCCGACGCGGACGCGATCCCGCCGGACGCCGCGCCGTCGTGCCGCGCGCCTGTGCGCGGCAGGGTCACGGCACCGATCCCGCTCCCGCGCAGGGCGCGGCAGTACTCGATGCCGAGGATATTGTTCGGCTCTCTGAGAAGTGCCGCGTCCGTCTCGCCGAGCAGCTCCGCCGCCGCGCGTTCGCGGCAGACGGCGAACGTGTCCCCGCCCGCGAGCCGACGCTGCAGTGCCGCGCGGAAGTCCTCACCGTCGAGACATGCCGCAACGCGCATAAGCGCTGCCGCGTCGCCGCACTCCGAGCCGAAGGCCACCTGCGTCACAACGCCCGTCCGCCGCAGCAGCGCAACCCCGCCGCGTGCAAAGCGCTCCGCCGACGCCATGGCCCAGACCGTCGGCAGCTCGAACACCACGTCCGCCCCGCAGCGCAGCGCCATCTCCGCGCGGGCGCGCTTTTCGGCGACGGCGGGCTCGCCCCGCTGGACGAAGTTGCCGCTCATGACGCACACCACGGGTAGGCTATAGCACCGCTTCAGCTCGCGCAGCAGCCACGCGTGGCCCAGATGAAACGGATTCCACTCGCATATCATACCAAGAGCAGCCATCCAATTTCCCCCGCATTTCGTTACAAAATGATTGCAATTTTTTACCATTTTGTCAGTTTTTCATCCATAGTCATTCGCTTACTTTGAAAAATCGTCAAAATATGGATGATTTATTATTGTACCATACTTTCCCGCCGCGCGCAACTTTACAAAAAAATTGCGGGGCCTGCCTGAGTGTGGACAGACCCCGCGGGGAAAATCAATATGTCATTTACTGGGCGGCCTGCTCGTCGGCGGCGTCGACCGCGGCCATGTGCTCAAGCATGCGGACAACCATGTTGCTGTAGCCCCACTCGTTGTCGTACCACGCGATCAGCTTGACGAAGTCGTGGTCGAGCATAATGCCGGCCGTCTCGTCGAAGATGCAGGGGCAGGGGCTGCCGATCAGGTCGGTGGAAACCACCTGATCGCGCGTATAGCCGATGATGCCGTTCATGTACGTCTGGGACGCGTGCTGGATCTCATAGCAGATGTCGGCATAGGAGGCCGTGCGGCTCAGGCGCGCGGTCAGGTCGACCACGGACACGTCCGCCGTGGGCACGCGGAAGGCCATACCGGTCATCTTGCCCTTCAGGGAGGGGATAACGCGGCCGACGGCCTTGGCCGCGCCGGTGGAGGTGGGGATGATGTTGTTCAGGATGGAACGGCCCGTACGCCAGTCGCTGCCGCCGCGGCTGTCGACTGCCTTCTGCTTGGCGGTGGAGGCATGGATGGTAGACATGAGGGACTGCTCGATGCCGAACTCCTTGTGGATGACATAGGCGAGCGGGGCCAGACAGTTCGTCGTGCAGCTGGCATTGGAGACAACGCGCATGTCCGCGCGGTACTCGTCGCTGTTAACGCCGAAGACAAAGGTCGGAGTCGCGTCGTCCTTGGCGGGCGCGGTGAGGATAACCTTCTTCGCGCCGCCCTTGAAGTGGCGGCTGGCCTTGTCGGTGGTGTTGTTGGCGCCAGTGGACTCGATGATGTACTCCGCGCCGCACTGGCTCCAGTCGATCATCGCGGCATCGGACTCGCTGTAGACCTTGATGTGGTGGCCGTTGACGACGAGGTCGCCGCCGGCGTGCTCCACGGTGCCGGGGAAGTTGCGGAACACGGAGTCATACTTGAGCAGATAGACCATATAGTCGATGTCTGCCTTGCGCAGGTTCACGCCGCAGACCTCAAACTCCTCCGGGCGCTGCGACAGAATGCGCAGGATGACGCGTCCGATACGACCGAAGCCGTTGATACCGATTTTGATCATAAGACAAATTTCCTTCCTTTTTTCAAAAACATTTTCCTCCCGCCCGAGGCGGTCTCTCTGTAACTTGTTCCATATACATTATATCAGGAAGAAACTTTTTGTCTGCTATCTTTTGCGAAAATGGTTCACGAATTTCGATGGCCGCGCGCGTTCATTTTGAATATATATCACAAAAAAATTCGAAATTCACGCCAGTTATTCCATACATTTGAAACATTTTAAATCGCAAGACAAGTCAATATCCGACCGCCGCGTCCATATACGTATCCGGCTTATACAAGGGGGTAAGTTTCGCCCGAAGAGCATCCATGCTCTCCGCCGCGCCCACATCGACGAGCGCCTGCATCGTCTCGGTGCAGTCCTCAGGGAGCTCACCGATACAGAGACTGTAATCGTCACTGCCCTCCAGATCGAGCTGCACCACCAACACATGGCGGTCGTCCAGCCGACTGAAATCATAGTGGTTGTGCCCCTGCGCAATGTCGCGCAGCAGCGCCCCGTAGATCTCGCCCGCCTGCGCGGCGGTCAGCTGCATCGCGTCGCCCGTCCTGTCCAGACTGAGATAGCCGCCACGCCACGAGCCGGTATGGCGGCTCGTAATCAGACTCTTCTCGCGCACCTCCCCGGTATTGAAGACCGTCTCCAGCGCGTCCTCGAGCTCCCCCGCCGGGTTGAGCTGATAGGCACGCGTGAGCGTGCTGCCGTCCGTGAGCGTATAGCTCAGGGTGATGTAGGCGGAGTTCTCCGGGTCGTCCTCGTCTGGGCGCAGGGTGATGATCTCGCGGTGAAGCTCGATCACCGTCTCAATCGTCTCCGGCTCGGTGCAGTTGACCGCACTGAGGCCCAGACTGCCGCGCAGCTGCACCTGTGTCACAGCCGACACGTCCGGCACGCGCGCGGCATAGCCGGACACGTCGAACCTCGCGCCGGCGCACACGAGCGCGAGCAGCACGCACACGAGCCCCGCCCCCGGCAGGCTGCGCCGCAGCACCCGCAGCGACTTGCGCACGAGCATCTCGGCGGCGTAATAGCACAGCGCGCCCATGAGCACCGTGCTCACAAGCAGGCCGACCCAGCGGCCCGTCTCGCTCTCCATGCGCCAGCCCAGCACGAGCTGGTAGAGCCCCAACCCCAGCGCCAGTCCGCCGAGCAGACCCGTACCGTAGCGGAAGACCGGGCGCATCCACGGGAACGCCGCGGGATCGGCGGCGGATTCGCTCTTGCGGCGGCGGTAGAGCAGGTACGTCAGCGCCAGCAGCGCCGCGCCGGCAGCCGTGTAGATCCCAACGGCGTGCACCACGTCCGCCGGGAACTGCACCTGCCACGGGTACGGCGCCGCGTCGCTGCGCTCCACGCCGCAGGTGCCGAAGCGCTTCACGAGGTTCACCACGGGCGTCAGCCAGTAGACAAAGGGAGCGAAGTCGTCGTCCCCGGCGTAGCCATAGCAGAAAAGGCTGCACAGCGTGCGCACAAGCCCCGCCACCGCGATGACCGCGAAGTTCACCACTGCGTAGATCGCCGGGATGGCCAAGAGCCACCCCGTCACCATCGCGCAGAGCAGCCCCAGCGCGAGGAAAAACAGCGACAGCCCGCAATGCACCAGCAGCCACGCCCCGAGCGCGCCCCACGCGACGCCGCCGTAGTACGCCTGTACCGGGATGCTTACCAGCACCGCGAGCAGCGCCGGGACGTTCAGCATCAGCCAGCCGACGAGCGTGTGCGTCGCGAGCAGCGTCCCGCGCCGGACCGGGAGCGCGTGCAGCAGCCCCACGGCGCGCGGGCTCATCAGATAGCCCATGAGCGCCATCGCCAGCACGCAGCCGAACACGAACAGCGCCCCGGCGAGCGTGGGATAGCTGCCGATGATGATCTGCGCTGCGCGCAGGGCGGGCGTCATCTCCTCGGGCATCCACATGCTCGAGGACCAGAGGTTCACCGGCAGGCCCACGAGCCACACGCAGGTATAGATAAACGCAATCGGCCAGTGCCGCCGCAGGTCGCTGCGGGCGGTGGTCTTGTCAAAGAATGATGTCGCGGACCGCATAGTCGGCACCTCCCATCTCATAGATAAAGATCTCCTCGAGCGTCAGCGGGATCGCCTCGAGCAGGATCGGATGCGTCAGCTCCCGCATCCGGCGGCAGATCTCCTCGCGGTTGCCGCGCAGGATGTAGGTATAGACCCGGCCGAGGACGGATCTGTGCAGAATCTGCAGCTCGGCAGGCAGGCGCGGCTCCTCCGCCGTCTCATAGGCCACCTGCAGCTTCACCGTATTGTCCTGCAGGTCGGAGAGACTGCGCTCGAGCAGCACCTTTCCCTTGTTCATGATGCCCACATGGTCGCAGACGTCCTCCAGCTCGCGCAGGTTGTGGCTCGAGACGAGGACGGTCAGCCCGCGCTCCTCCACATCGCCGAGCAGGAGCGACCAGACCTGCCGCCGCATGACGGGATCCAGCCCGTCGACCGGCTCGTCGAGGATGAGTACCTCCGGCATACAGCTCATCGTCAGCCAGAAGGCCGCCTGCTTCTGCATGCCCTTGCTCATGCGGCGCAGCATCTGCTTTTCGGGCAGTGGGAACGCCTCGCGGAGCTTATTGTACCGCTCCCAACTGAACGTCGGGTACAGTCCCGCGTAAAAGCCCGCCATCTCGCGGATGCTCGACTGCGGAAAGTAGTACCAGTCATCGGCGATGGCGGCCACGCGCCGCTTGACGGCAGGATTTTCATAGACCGGCTCGCCGCCGAGCAGCAGCTCGCCGCTGTCCGGGCGGTATACGCCCGTCAGATGGCGGATGAGCGTGGACTTGCCCGCGCCGTTCGGCCCGACCAGCCCGTACACCGCCCCCGCCGGGGCCGTGAGCGTCGCGCCGTCGAGCGCGCGGAAGCCGTCAAAGGTTTTTACAACGTTCTTTGCCTCAAGCATGGTGTTCCCCCTCCTTCCAAAGCGCCGCCAGCTCCTCCAGCGTGAAGCCGAGACTGCGCAGCTCCTCCAGCATCGGCCGCAGCCGCTCGCACAGCTCGCCGCACCGACGCCGGTTCTGCTCACCGCCCTCCGCCACGAACGTTCCGCGGCCGGACACGGAGTAGACGTACCCCTCCTGCTCCAGCTGGGCATAGGCCCGCTGGATGGTGTTGGGGTTGATCGCCAGCTCCATGGCCAGGCTCCGCACCGACGGCAGCTGCTCCCCCGGCTGCATCACGCCCGTGACCATCAGGCGGCGCAGGCCGTCGCGAACCTGTTCGTAGATGGGGCGGCTGTCGCGATAGTCCAGTCGAATCATCGCTCCTGCCTCCCTTTTCAGTGTACTATCTATGTTAGTACGCTCAATATAGCATGGTTATGCATTCTCTGTCAAGCCGGGATCTTCCGACCATAAGAAAATAAAGGATTTCCAAAGGAAATCCTTTATTCATTAAAAGTCTCACAGAGTTCGCGGCGGCGTGTACGTCGCGAAAAACTCTTTGCGCGGAGAGAGCGTGTTCTGTCTGCTTACAGCGGACAGAACACGCGGTTCGGAGCGAATCCCCTCTAACAAATGAAGGAGGATTTCCCAAGGGAAATCCTCCTTCATTTGTTACGGTAGGTAGTTCAGCGGGTTGACGAACGTGCCGTTCTTCTTCACGCCGAAGTGGCAGTGGTTGCCGCTGGAGATGCCGGTCGAGCCCATGCGGGCGACCTGCTGGCCCTTATAGACCTTTTCCCCGACGGACGCGACGAGCGAGCTGTTGTGCCCGTAGTACGTCTCATAGCCGTTGCCGTGGTCGATGATGATCAGATAGCCGTATCCGCTCATCCAGCCGGCATACGTCACCGTGCCGCCGTCGGCGGCGAGGATGGGCGTGCCGTAGGAGTTGCCGATGTCGATGCCCTTGTGATACGTCGAGGCTCCGGCGATGCCGGTGTTGCGGTAGCCGAAGCGGGAGCTGATGCGCCCGCTGCACGGCCAGCGGAACGAGCCGGTCGGCAGCCACGTCGGGCGCTCCATCGTGCCGCGCGCCTGCAGTTCGGCCACGGGCTCGGACAGCGTGACGGAGGCGACGACCTCACGGTTCGTCTCCTCGCCGTTGATATAGGTCACGTTCGCCGTGACATCGGCCTTGCCGTATACACCCGCGGAGAGCACACGTGTATCGCCGACATAGAGCGAGGAGTCGTCCTGATACTCGACCTCATACGGAATATCCTGCACACCGCTCTGCCGCTCCACATCCACCACCGTGAGGTAGGGGACGGCGTTGCTGATGGTCAGCTGATCGCCGACGTGAATTTTGTCCACATCATAGCCCGGGTTGAGCGCAAGCAACTCGGCAATCAGCATGCCGTGGTCATTTGCAATCTGGCCCCAAACGTCGCCCGCCTGCACCGTATAGATCTCCTCGCCCTGCTTCGTGTCGTTGAGGAGCTCGGCGATGTAGCCGAGGTTCATCATATACTCTTTTTTGACATATTCGTGCCGGATCTCGATCTGCTCCTTGAAATAGCAGTCGACGGTGTTCGCGGTGACGTAGCCGTTCTTGAGCTGCTGCAGCAGCTCCTCGAGCGCACCGGAGAAGGTCGTCGCAGCGGTCAGCTCGCCGTCGACATAGAGGGCGTACCCCTCGTCGACAAGGCCGACCTGATCGGTCAGGTGGTCGAGGAAGTCCGCGCGGCTCGTGAGCTGCTTGCGCGGGACGACCCGCGTCTTCGTCTGGAGCCGCGAGGTATCGAGCGTATACGCCGCGTCGCCCACCGTCTGGCGCGTGACGCTCTCGAGCTGGGAGACGGAGCGGCGGACGACGCTGCGCCCCGAAACCGTCCCGAGGTCAACGCCGTCATAGCTGACGGATGTGCCGACCGTGTACAGCGAGAGCACGATCGCGACGGCCGCGACGGCCACGGCGCTCCCGAGAAAGACCGCCGGGTGCAGCCGGAGCTTGTCGACGCGCGCCTGCAGGCGGGCGCTGAGGTGGATCCGGAACTTCCGCCGGTGCATCCACTTCTCACGCAGCGCCGAGCCGAGCCGCGGCAGGCTGCCGATGCCCAGCAGGAACAGCTGCGCCGCCGGGTGATCCGACTCCGGGAACTGGTGCGCCTTCTTCGCGTAGCTCAGCTGCTTCGCCTTTGCGCGCAGCGTGCGCAGCCGGGCCGCAAGGCGCGCGACCGCGCCCTGAATGTCGAGACTGAACCGGCCGGGGTGCTCCTCGAGCTCCCAGCGCCAGTCCTTGATTTTCTGTTGACACCGCCGCCAGAGGGAGGGCTTTTGCGTCTGCTGCTCCGGCGTGGGGTTCTTGTTTTCTTGCATGGTGTACATACCGCCTGAAAGGTTACAAATTCGTTACAGAGTAATGATACCCGCTTTTCGGAAGTCCGTCAAGCGCTATTTGGCGTTTTCGGTCAATTTTTACTGCACATATAGAAAAGACGTCCCCGTCCGCCCATTCTCGCAGAATTCCGGCCGGATGGGGCAAAAAGTGATTTACTTTTCGTATAAAGTGCGATATAATTTACTTCCTGTATATAGAAAACAAGAGTTGGGTGAACACTATGGCTACTGATTTTTCCCGCACACTGAGCCTGCTGCGGCAGGAAAAGGGCATCTCCCAGCGCAAGGCCGCCGGTGAGATGGGCATCAGCCAGGCGCTGCTGAGCCACTATGAAAACGGCATCCGTGAGCCGGGTCTGGCGTTCGTGGTGAAGGCCTGCGACTATTACCATGTCTCGGCGGACTATCTGCTCGGGCGGACGCTCAGCCGCGACGGCGCGATCATCGGCGCGGACGACCTGTATGACTCGACGGGCGAAAAGGGGACTCTCAAGGGCAGCATCCTCGCGACACTGCAGAAAAAGCTCGTCGTGAACACGGCGAACGTCCTGTTTGACCTCCTCGGCAAGACCGGCAGCCGTCAGGCCATCAACGCCGCGGGCGACTATCTGAGTGCGGCGCTCTATCAGCTGCTGCGCCAGCTCTACCGGCGCTGCGGCGGCAACGAGGACTTCTTCGCTGTCTCCGCCGGCGACTTCGACGCCGGGCTCGCCGCGGCCGACATGCAGCGAAGCGCCGTACACTATCTGCGCGCCCTCGGCGAGGCGGAAAAGCTCCCCGAGGTCACGGCCGAGAGCATCACGACCGGCTACCCCGGCCTCGGCCAGAGTGTGGCGCAGGTGTTCCACAACACGGACGAGCGCTGCAAGACGCTGTGAGATCTGCTGCGCGCCGCCTGGCGCAGGCTTTTATTTAGATTCAGGAGGGTTCCTATATGTTCGACCAATCCCATATCCGCAACTTTTCCATCATCGCGCACATCGACCACGGCAAGTCCACGCTGGCGGACCGCCTGCTCGAAAAGTGCAACGCCGTGAGCGCGCGCGAGATGGAGAGCCAGCTGCTCGACAACATGGATCTCGAGCGCGAGCGCGGCATCACCATCAAGTCCCGCGCCGTACAGATTTTCTATACCGCGCAGGACGGGGAGCAGTACGCACTCAACCTGATCGACACCCCCGGCCACGTCGACTTCAACTATGAGGTCTCCCGCTCGCTCGCCGCGTGCGAGGGCGCGGTGCTCGTCGTGGACGCGACGCAGGGCGTCGAGGCGCAGACGCTCGCCAACACCTACCTTGCAATGGAGCACGACCTTGAGATCCTGCCCGTGTTCAACAAGATCGACCTCCCCGCCGCCGACCCGCTCAAGGCCAAGCAGGAGGTCGAGGACATTATCGGCCTGCCCGCGATGGACGCGCCGGAGATCTCCGCCAAGCTCGGCATCAACATCGACGCCGTGCTCGAGGACATCGTGCAGAACGTCCCTGCGCCGGACGGCGAAGCGAATGCCCCGCTGCAGGCGCTGGTGTTCGACAGCCAGTATGACCCGTATGTGGGCGTGGTCGTCTACTTCCGCATCAAGCAGGGCACCATCCGCAAAGGGCAGACCATCCGCATGATGGCGACCGGCGCGGAGTATACCATCCTCGACTGCGGCTACCTAAAGCCCCTCGGCAACGAGCCGACGGACGCGCTGCAAGCCGGTGAGGTGGGCTATTTCACCGCGAGCATCAAAAACGTGAAGGACACCCGTGTCGGCGACACGATCACCGACGCCGAGCGCCCCGCCGCCGAGCCGCTGCCGGGCTACCGACCCGCGCAGCCGATGGTCTACTGCGGCATCTATACTGAGGACGGCAGCAAGTACCCCGACCTGCGCGACGCGCTCGAAAAACTCCAACTCAACGATGCCTCGCTCACCTTCGAGCCGGAGTCGTCCGTGGCGCTGGGTTTCGGCTTCCGCTGCGGCTTTCTCGGGATGCTGCACATGGAGATCATTCAGGAGCGGCTCGAGCGCGAGTTCAATCTCGACCTCGTGACGACGCTCCCGAGCGTCATCTACCACGTCTATAAGTCCGACGGCACGCTCGTCAAGGTCGATAACCCCCACAACTACCCCGACCCCGGCACGATCGAGCACGCCGAGGAACCGTATGTCAAGGTCTCCATCATCACGCCGCAGGACTTCGTCGGCAACATCATGCCCATGTGCCAGGACCGCCGCGGCGAGTTCAAGGACATGCAGTACCTGGACACCAATCTGGTGGAGCTCCACTACCAGATGCCGCTGAACGAGATCATCTACGATTTCTTCGATGCGTTAAAATCACGCTCCAGAGGCTATGCTTCTTTCGACTATGACATGAAGGGCTATGAGACCTCTGAGCTTGTGAAGCTGGATATCCTCATCAATAAAGAGGAGGTGGATGCCCTGTCCTTCATCGTACATGCAGATTCCGCCTACGAGCGCGGCAGAAAAATGTGTGAGAAGTTAAAGGAGGAGATCCCGCGCCACCTGTTTGAGATTCCGATCCAGGCAGCGGTAGGCGGCAAGATCATTGCCCGCGAGACCGTAAAGGCGATGCGCAAGGATGTCCTTGCGAAGTGCTACGGCGGCGATATCTCCCGTAAGAAGAAGCTTCTGGAAAAACAGAAGGAAGGAAAGAAACGAATGCGTCAGGTGGGCAATGTAGAGATCCCGCAGAAGGCATTCATGAGTGTTCTGAAATTAGACGATGAATAAACGAGAACTGGAACTTTATATTCACATTCCCTTTTGCGCCCGCAAGTGCTCTTACTGCGATTTCTTATCCTTCGCAGCACCGGAGCGGGTGTACCGGGAATACATGGATAAGCTGATCGAAGAAATCTGCGGTCAGGGCCCGAATTTTCAGGAGTACCGTGTGTCCACCATTTTTGTGGGCGGCGGTACTCCGTCGATTCTGCCTGCTGACCTTATTATGGAGCTGTTTGCGACGCTCTCCGAGAATTTCGATATCGCACTGGATGCAGAGGTGACTCTGGAGGCCAATCCGGGAACGCTTACCATGGAAAAGCTGGAGGTTTACCGCCAGAGCGGCATCAACCGCCTGAGCATCGGCCTGCAGTCTGCCGATGACAAGGAACTGAAATACCTGGGGCGGATCCATTCCTACGATTCCTTTTTAAAGAGCTACCAGCGTGCCAGACAGGCGGGCTTTAAAAATATCAATGTGGATCTGATGTCGGCACTTCCGGGGCAGGATGTACATTCCTGGAAAACTACGTTAAAAAAGGTCATGATGTTAAAGCCGGAGCACATTTCTGCTTACAGCCTGATCATCGAGGAGGGAACTCCGTTTTTCGAGCGCTTTGGTGAACCGGAATGTAAAAAGGGCCTGCTTTCCGGTGGACAGCAGGAAAACAGTA
>USAC01000044.1 GCA_900552475.1 uncultured Eubacteriales bacterium
GAAATTAAATGTTCTGGACGCGGTAATCGGTTTGCCTGCAAATCTGTTCTTTGGTACGGGCATCCCCGTCTGCGTCCTTGTTCTCAAGAGAGAGCGAAACGGTAACTCTGACAACATTCTTTTCATCGACGCTTCCAGCGACTTTGAAGCCGGAAAGAACCAGAATATCCTTCGGGAGTGCGACATTGACAAGATTGTTGAAACCTACGAGCGCCGTCAGGATGTCGATAAATACGCTCATGTTGCGACCATGCAAGAGATTGAAGAGAATGGCTTCAATCTGAATATCCCCCGTTATGTTGACACCTTTGAGCCGGAACCTGAGATTGACTTGAATGAAGTTGCCGCTGAGATCCGCAAGCTGCAATCTGAAATCAAGGATATTGATGCGGAACTGAAACCGTTTTTTGATGAGTTGGGGCTGGTTTTCCCCTTTGACGTGGAGGGCAAATAATTATGGCAAATGTATCCTCAAGTAACGGTCTTGAGAAGCGTCCGAAGCTCCGCTTTCCGGGCTTCGATGAGCCGTGGAGAGCAGAAAAATTGTCTGATTTTGCAGAACGAGTAACACGGAAAAACAGCAACAATGAAACTGATCTACCCCTGACAATATCCTCGAAAGATGGTCTTGTCGATCAGATCAGTTACTTCAACAAAACCGTTGCAAGCAAAGACATGAGCGGATATTACCTTTTGAGGAATGGCGAATATGCGTATAACAAGAGCTATTCCGTAGGTTACGACTTCGGTTCAATAAAGCGGTTAGACCGCTATCCTATGGGAGCGTTGTCTACACTATATATCTGTTTTGCGCTCAAGAAGCACGATACAGACTTCATTAAGGTGTACTTTGATTCACTCAAATGGTACAAGGAAATCTATATGATTTCAGCAGAAGGGGCAAGAAATCACGGATTGCTTAATGTCCCAACAGATGAGTTCTTCGCCACAAAACACTATCTGCCGGAGAATACTGCCGAGCAAAGAAAGGTTGCAGACTTTCTCATTGCCTTAGATCGTCGTATCGACGCGCAGCAATCTCTCGTAGTTAACCTCAAGAAGTATAAAAGAGGTGTGTTTGAGACGGTATTTTCCCAAAAAGTTAGACTCATTCCTCGTAACAAGAGAAAGGACTGGCAGAAATATAAACTGTCCGATTTTGCCACGAGAGTAACGAGGAAAAATGGAGGGCAATCGGATATACCGCTGACTATCTCTGCGCAATACGGTTTGATTGATCAACGGGATTTCTTTTCCAAGACCGTTGCAAGCGCAGACATGAGCGGGTATTATTTGCTTCGTTCTGGAGAATACGCCTACAATCGTAGTACATCAAATGATTATCCATTTGGCTCTATCAAGCGTCTCGAATTGTATCCTATGGGGGCTGTTTCAACCCTCTACCTTTGCTTTAGGGTTAAAGACGATATAGTATTGAGTGATCTTGCAAAATGGTATTTTGAGTCTTCTCAATGGCATCGTGGCGTTAATGAGATTTGCGCCGAGGGTGCAAGAAATCACGGACTCCTTAATGTTCCAACGGATGGTTTCTTTAATACAGTTCATACATTGCCTTCTGATCCAGAGGAACAATTAGCTATACAAAGAGTCCCCTCAAAGCAAAACCTTATGGGATTATCAAAGTCAACAATGGTGTTCCCGGTATAGTGTCCACTCTTTACGCTGTGTACCACCCCTTAAAAACTGTTGTTCCGAGGTTTGTTGATTTCTATTTCTCGAACGATCTTCGACTTAACAAGTTTCTAAAGCCACTGGTTAATATTGGCGCAAAACATGATATGAAGGTCAATAATACATTTGTACTAACGGGGATGGTAGTTTTTCCTCCTTTGCGTGAGCAACAGAAAATCGTTGATTTTCTAACCATACTTGACCGTCGAATTGATGTTCAGCGAAAAAAAGTAGAAGCCCTCAAGAAGTATAAAAGAGGATTGCTTAATCAAATATTTTCTGCAATCTCGAAAGGTTCTCAGCGCAGAAAACTTCGTGAGCTTGTTCACGTTTCAGGAGGCAAAACGCCAAGTATGAGTAATTCGCTCTATTGGAACGGAGACATCGTTTGGATTTCCTCCAAAGACATGAAGAGTAGTAGAATTTCCGGTAGCGAGCTAAAGATAACAAATCTGGCGCTCAATGAGATGACGCTTTATCATCCGGGGACATTATTGTTGGTTGCGCGGAGTGGTATCTTGAAACATTCGCTGCCTCTCGCTATTCTCGAAGTAGATGCAACGATAAATCAGGACATCAAAGCATTGCAAGTACATGGTTGCAACGCATTCTACCTCTATTATGCAATTCTGTCGCAAGAGGACAATATCATTAGAACCCTTGTGAAAACCGGAACAACTGTACAAAGTCTCATGATGGATTCCTTCTTAAACATTGAAATACCAACGCCTGACATTGACCAGCAACAAAGCATAATCGACAAGCTGGCTAAACTCGAAAAGTATGTAGATGTTCAGGAAAAAGAACTATCGTTATTATCCCAAATGCACCCACAAATGCAGACTGCTTTTGCAACATATTTGGAAAAATTTCTTGGCAAGCTATCTACTGTCCAAATCCAGACTTTTCTGACCTCACATTCCGCTCATATAGCTAATACTATGGAGTTTGCAAAAGTTCGGTATGCGCAAAAGTCTAACGCCGGTGTAATTTACAAGAATTTGAACACCTTTGCTCGGGCCAATCCCGAGAATGTGGATTTTATCCGGAAGTATTTAACTTTGACAAAATGTGATTTGTTCTTTGCGGATAAAGCCATTTTCGTTGAAGGTGCCTCTGAACGATTGCTACTGCCTGACATGATTGAGAAATGCGAAACGGCTGGGGTGTTTGGTTCCTGTAAATACCCTTTATCTGCACAGTATTATGCTTTAATTGAAATCGGTGGGGCCTATGCACATAAGTTCATTCCATTTATTGATTTTTTAGGAGTACCGTGCCTAATCCTTACGGATTTGGATTCTGTAGCAGACCGTGTAGGTGAAAGCGGGAAGGTAGTAAAAAAGTCCGTTGTGGTTAGCCAAGGGGAAACTACATCTAACGAAACCATAAAATGGTGGGTTCGTAGAAATAATGGTCTTCCTGAGTGCGATACATCAAAAATCGACCTCACAGAAATTACCTCGATGACTACAGCCAACAAGACCAGAGGCAAATGCCATATCGTGTTCCAAACGGCCGAAAGAGGATTGTGTGGGCACTCGTTGGAGGAAGCAATTCGTAATGTCAACCGAACGCACTATGATTTAGGTGATAGCATAAGTGAAGAAGACCTTGAGTTTAAGGGCAAAAGCAAAACAGATTTTGCCCTCGATCTCATTTGCGAATGCTCCGGTTATTGTGTTCCTGACTACATAAAGTCCGGCTTAAAATGGTTGAATGATCAAAGAGTTCTTGAGTAAGGAGGTGCCAGTTCATGGGGGGAGAGTATATTGGTGCAAATTACAATCTTGCAAAAACAGAAGCTGATAAGATTGATGCACAGATTATCGAAACACTTAAATCGGGACACAGTTTCCGTGTTGAAGCTGGTGCGGGTTCTGGCAAAACTTACTCTCTGAATCGAGTCATTGAATGGATACAAACAAATAAATGGTCTGACTATAGCCGAAAAAAGCAAAATGTGGTCTGTATTACTTATACAAATGCGGCCGTAGATGTAATTGCAGAAAGGCTTTCGAAAGATTCATTTATTCTTCCTTCCACAATCCACTCGTTTGCATGGAATGCCATCAAACAGTATCAAAGCGTTTTGATTGATGCTGTAACAACGAATCCCGAATTTCTGCCAGACGAGGGCGATTTTATAAAGGTTACTAAAGTGGATTATAATTTAGGACATCGATATAAGGAAAATGGAATTCAGTACCTTTATCACGACGATGTTCTAAAGCTCTTCTGCCTGTTTCTGGATAATGCGAAATTTCGCCGTGTATTTGCGGATAAATACCCTCTGATACTGATTGATGAATACCAAGACTCCTATAAGCCGATTATTGATCGCTTCATTGAATTCTTTATATCAAAAGGTGTTGGGCCTCAGTTCGGCTTTTTCGGCGATGCTTGGCAGACCATCTATCAGTCAAACAAAGCCTGCGGCGAAATTAAACACGATAAAATCGAGGTAATAAAGAAGGGATCAAATTTCCGATCTGCACCAAGGATTGTTCAACTTCTGAATGATATCCGCCCTGAATTGCCGCAAAAATCAGCGATTGATGGATTTAACGGTGAAGTTTTAGTGATTACATGCGATGATTATTCGGGAGCTCGTCGCACAGAACGCAATTTCAAAAATGAATTACCAGCGGACGAGTTGAGGGTAAGGCTAAATAATATTAGAGAAAAAATTGAACAGACTACCCCCGCCGACGAAGAGCTTAAAGTCCTGATGATTACGCACAAAGTCCTTGCTTCCCAGCAAGGCTACGAGCAACTTTTGGATATACTGGATGATGGGTTGCGCAATAAGGAAGACCCTTTTCTTATTTTCTTTGCTGATACGATAGAACCGATATATTATGCGCTTAATACTTCGAACATCCAGTTGCTCTTTGACACGCTCGGAATCAAGAGGTACCCAATTACAAAAAAATCTGAAAAAACCAAATGGAAAAGTCTCTGTAACCAGCTAACAGAGGTTCGCGCGCAAAAAGCTATTGACGTTTTGGAGGCAATCATTCATAGTAAATTAGTACCCCTTCCGCCTAAAGTGGATAGATGGTATCGGCTCTATAAGGATGCTCCGGAAACAATGTATGCATCGGAGGCTACAATTCAACAGTTTTTACAGTTGGATTATGCACAATTTATTGCTGTTAGAGATTTTCTATATCCAGACGCACAATTTTCAACGGAGCATGGCGTAAAAGGCGAAGAATACGACAATGTTGTTTTTGTTATCAGCAAAGGGTGGAATCAGTACCAATTTGAAACCTATGCACCCATGATAACTGGTCATGCCACTATTCCTAAAGGCAAAGAAGGATCGTATGAACGAAACAGGAATCTTTTCTATGTTTGTTGCTCAAGACCCAAGAAGCGATTATTCTTTTTTGTTACCGTGCCAATAGAAACCGCATTCAGAGCGTTTTTAGTGACTTTGGTAGGTGAAGAAAACATTCTTACTTATGAGCAGTTTATGAAAATGGTTCATTAAACACCATAGAAAAACGGCTACCGATTATTGCTGATCGGCGGGCTACAGGTATATGCTAAATTATTTTATCTACAACTTTCGGTATCATCTTGGCACTTAGCTGACATCCAACGAATTCTGTATAGCTGTAGTAGTTATGTGAATGTCTTGGCGTTTAAATAAGTGCTTCAGAAACTATGCAATCTGCGCCGCAATAGACAAAGAATAAGAAAAATCCCTCTGAAATCAACGATTTCAGAGGGATTTTGGTCCGAGTGGGGCGACTCGAACGCCCGGTCTCTTGAACCCAAATCAAGCGCGATACCAACTTCGCTACACCCGGATATTCACTTTCCTGCCATGATACCACGGCGAGGGGTAAAAATAAAGATTTTTCTGTCTGTGGTCATTCCTGTGGTCAAAGCCGCTTTTGTGCCGTTTTCTGCAATCGGGGAAAATCCCGAAAATGCAGGTGTCACAAGGCTTTGCGGTGTTTCGCCTTGCCCCGTCCCGGATACCGCCACGGCACTCCCAAACTGTGTGCGGCAACTTAGCTTACTATACCAGCTTTTTACGCGTTTTGCAAGAGGGGGAAACGCTGCGGATGGGTGGAATTTGTAGGACTACAATACACATTGAACAAGAGTATAACACAAGACATGGCCTGCAGGCAATCCAATGAAGTACGCGGAGAAATACGGCGTGAGTCGTGCCAGCCGGAAATACAACAAAAGCCGGTCATACATCTACTTCTGGAAGCAGCGCTGGGACGGAAGTGCGGCGGCCCTTGCCTGCCAGTTCCGACATCCGCACAGCTATCCGAACCAGCACACAGCGGCCGAACTGAAACTCATCCGGGATATGCGCCGTCGGAATCCCCAAATGGGCTTAATCGAGCTATGGTACCGCCTGCGGCGGCGCGGGTACACCCGCCGCCCAGAAAGTCTGTTCCGCGTGATGCGCAAAATCGGCTTGTTTTCGGCTGAGGAGCAGAAAGAAACCTATATTCCCAAGCCGTATGAGCAGATGCCCCATCCCGGCGAGCGCGTCCGGGTGGATGTGAAGGTTGTGCCGCGTAAGTGCATTGCGGATCCGGAGCTTCGCCTGTTCCACTACACCGCCATTGACGAGTTCACGCGCCTTCGGTTTCTCGCCGCCTACCCAGAGCAGTCCACCTATTCTTCGGCCGATTTTCTTCGCAGACTGAAAGCGTGGTATGCACGCCGCGGCATCAAGGTCGAGTGAGTCCAGACAGACAACGGCTTCGAGTTTACGAACCGTTTTTCAAACAGCAAACGTGATTTGCCGACGCTGTTTGAGAAGACGGCTGCCGAACTGGGGATCCGGCATAAACTGATTCGCCCCTATACGCCGCGCCACAACGGAAAGGTCGAGCGCAGCCACCGTGACAGGATCAGAAGCTCTTCTATTCCTGTCACGCCTTCTATTCTCTGGATGATTTTGTAAAGCAGCTCGCCGTCCATAACCGCTGCTCCAGCAACTTACCCATGAGACCACTCCACTGACTTTCTCCCTACGAGTTCGCTGTTCAATATGTTTGACAAACCTACAGGAAAACGCTGCGGATGGGCGCGCCGGCGGACCGAGCTCTTGGGCAGGTGGGTAGAAGAGGCACCGCATCTGCTTTCGGCAAAATACGGCGCATTTATGACGGCTATCGCGGGTCAGCTTTCCTGCCGCTTCAGAATTTTCTTCTTTGTGTAGAGAATCCCGAAGAGAATCAGCACGCCGTCGATGGCGAGGACGAGCCAGAACAGCGGCGAGCGGAGGTTCAGCTCCGCGCCCGCGATCGTGAAGCAGACCATGCCGGGGATGATGGCGAGCCACGAGCTTGCGAGGTATGTCCAGAAGTCGATGCGCAGCATGCCGAAGAGAATCCCCAGCACCTCCATGCTCAGCCCGATCAGGTGGATCGCGAAGCAGGAGACGAAGCCGTATTCCCGCGTGGCGGAGAAGTATTTCTGCAGCTTCGGATGCTCGGCGAGCTTCTGCTCCAGACTCTCCGTCTTGGTGCGGCGGCCGATCCAGTAGGAGACGGACAGGCAGATCGCCGTCCCGACGCCGTTGATCGCCAGCGCGGTCGGGAGGGGAAAGATCAGCGACACGACGATGACCAGCGCGTTATAGACGACCACGCCGGAGAGTCCCTTGATGATGAAAAACAGCAGCACCACACAGACGGCCAGCACGGGGCGGTGCTCCACCAGCGTGGGGATGGAGTTGAGGTCGATGACGCCGGTCATCAGGAGCGTGCCGAACACGGCCGCACAGCATATAACAATCAGAATGGGCGCGAAATCACGGAGTTTACTCATGAAAAAGGGGATACCTCCTTAAACTGCGGGAAAAAGTATTGACGGGGAAAATATTGATAGGTTATATAGCAGATTTTGTGCGGAAAATCAAGATCTAAAAAGTAAAACATAAGATTCTTGACAAGTTCTTATCTCTATATTATACTATTACCCATAAGAAAATCGGCAATGATGGGAAGCAGTAGGCGGTCAGCGGATGCGAAGAGAGGGAGCGGTCGGTGTAAGCTCCCGTGAAGCGCTGCCCAAGTCGTCCCGGAGCCCTGTGCCGAACGTGCAGTAAGCGCAGCGGCGGCCCTCCGTTATCGGGGCGGGGTGTGAAAGCACCCGGTGAGTGCGGGAGTGTTCCCGAATACAGGTGGTACCACGGACTGTTCAGTTCGCCCTGTTTTGCTGCGGCAAAACGGAGCGGGCTTTTTGTTTTGCCAAAAACTCGTTAAAAGGAGACAAGCCATGCGTAAAGAATTACCGAAAGTGTATGAGCCGGGAGATGTGGAGTCCCGCATCTACCAGATGTGGATGGACAACGACTGCTTCAAGGCCGAGCCGAACCCCAACAAGAAGCCCTTCTCGATCGTCATGCCGCCGCCGAATGTCACCGGCCAGCTGCACATGGGCCACGCGCTCGACTGCACGCTGCAGGATATCCTGACCCGCTTCAAGCGGATGCAGGGCTACGAGGCGCTGTGGCTGCCCGGCTCCGACCACGCCGGCATCGCCACGCAGATCAAGGTCGAGGAAAACCTGCGCAAAGAGGAGGGCCTGACCCGCTATGACCTCGGCCGTGAGAAGTTCCTCGAGCGCGTCTGGGCGTGGAAGGAGAAATACGGCAACCGCATCGTCGAGCAGCAGAAGAAGATGGGCGCGTCCTGCGACTGGAGCCGCGACCGCTTCACGATGGACGAGGGGTGCTCGCGCGCCGTGCGCGAGACGTTCTGCGAGCTGTATGACAAGGGCCTGATCTACAAGGGCAGCCGCATCATCAACTGGTGCCCGCACTGCATGACGGCTCTGTCCGACGCCGAGGTCGAGTACACCGACAAGCCCGGCCACCTGTGGTATGTCCGCTATCCGCTGACCGACGGCAGCGGCGACATCATCATCGCCACGACCCGCCCGGAGACGATGATGGGCGATACGGGCGTGGCCGTGAACCCGGAGGACGAGAAGTTCAAGCACCTGATCGGCAAGACCTGCATCCTGCCGATCATGAACCGAGAGATCCCCATCGTGGGCGACGAGTACTGCGAAATCGGCTTCGGTACCGGCGCGGTGAAGATGACCCCCGCGCATGACCCGAACGACTTCGAGGTCGGCCTGCGCCACAATCTGGAGGTTATCTGCGTCATTTCCGACGACGGTACGATCAACGAAAACGGCGGCCGCTACGAGGGCATGGATCGCTACGAGTGCCGCAAGGCCATCGTGGCCGACCTCGAGGCCGAGGGCTACCTCGTCAAGACCGAGGACTATTCCCACAACGTCGGCACCTGCTACCGCTGCCACAACGATGTCGAGCCGCTCATCTCCGCGCAGTGGTTCGTGAAGATGGCGCCGCTTGCCAAGGAGGCCATCCGCGTCGTCGAGGACGGTACGATTAAGTTCGTGCCCGAGCGCTTCACCAAGAACTATATCAACTGGATGGAGAACGTCCACGATTGGTGCATCTCCCGCCAGCTCTGGTGGGGCCATCAGATCCCCGCGTGGTACTGCGACGAGTGCGGTCACATCAACGTCAGCCGCCAGGATCCGACGAAGTGCGAGAAGTGCGGCTGCACGCACCTCACGCGCGAGGAGGACGTGCTCGACACGTGGTTCAGCTCCGCGCTGTGGCCGTTCTCCACGATGGGCTGGCCCGATCTGGACGCGCCGGACCTCAACTACTGGTATCCGACCTCCGTCATGGTCACGGGCTATGACATCATCTTCTTCTGGGTCGCGCGCATGATCTTCTCCGGCATGGAGCAGATGAAGAAGGAGCCGTTCAAGACCGTGTTCATCCACGGCCTTGTCCGCGACGACAAGGGCCGCAAGATGTCCAAGTCCCTCGGCAACGGCATCGACCCGCTGGAGATGGCCGAGAAGTACGGTGCCGACGCGCTGCGCTTCAACCTCATCACCGGCAACAGCCCCGGCAACGACATGCGCTTCTTCGTCGAGAAGTGCGAGGCCATGCGCAACTTTGCCAACAAGATCTGGAACGCGTCCCGCTTCGTGATGATGAACCTCACGATCGACAAGGTCGAGCTGCCCGAGAAGCTGGAGCTGGAGGACAAGTGGATCCTCAGCAAGCTGAACACCCTCATCCGCGAGGTGACGGACAACCTCGAGTCCTACGAGCTGGGCGTCGCGTCCGCGAAGATCTATGACTTCATCTGGGACACCTACTGCGACTGGTATATTGAGCTGACCAAGACCCGCCTGAGCGGCGAGGACGAGACGGCGAAGCTGGCCGCGGAGAACGTGCTGTGCTATGTGCTGCTGCGGATTCTGGAGCTGCTGCACCCGTTCATGCCGTTCATCACCGAGGAAATCTGGCAGGCGCTGCCGCACGAGGGAGACTTCCTGATCAAGGCGAAGTGGCCGGAGTACCGCGAGGAGCTGCACTTCAAGGCTGAGGAGGACGCGATGGAGACGGTCAAGGACGCCATCGCCGCTGTCCGTGCCCGCCGCGCGGAGATGAACGTCCCGCCGAGCAAGAAGGCGCAGATGATCATCGTCACAAAGCAGCCGCAGAACTACGAGGAGGGCCGCCACTTCATCACCCGCATGGCCTACGGCAGCGACGTCACCGTCAGCACCGAGGCCCCCGCGGACCTCAAGGGAATGGTCACGGTCGTCACGCACGACGCGAACATCTATATGCCGCTGAGTGAGCTGGTTGACCTCGAGAAGGAGCTTGAGCGCATCGCCAAGGAGCGCGAGAAGGCCGTCGCCAACCTCGAGCGCATCGAGAAGAAGCTGAGCAATGAGAGCTTCGTCTCCCGCGCGCCGGAGGCGGTCGTCAACGCCGAGCGCGAGAAGGCCGATAAGGCCCGCGCTCTCATCGAGAAGCTCGACGCGTCCGCCGCCGCCATGAAGGCTTGATTTTCCCGGATTCCGGGCGATTTTCGACGGAATCAACACCGCATATCCGCTATAATCACCGTAGATCGAACGATCTGCGGTGATTATTTTTTTGCACAAAGGAAGGTGGAAGGATGGAAGTTGCGGCCAAATGCGAGGGGCGGGAGCTGGAGCTGTTTCTGCAGGGCGAGCTGGATCACCACGGGGCGAAGGGTCTGCTGCAGCGGCTCGACCGGGAGATCGAGACGGCGCTGCCGCTGCGGCTGACGCTGGATTTCTCGGCGGTGACGTTCATGGACAGCTCGGGCATCGCCGTGGCGATGCGCGCGCGGCAGCGGATGCGCGAGCTGGGCGGCACGGCGCGGCTCGTGCGCGTCCCGGCGCAGCCGGAGCGGGTGTTCCGCGCGGCCGGGATCGGCAAATGGATGGAAATTTCGTGAGAGGAGGGTACATATGCGGGCAGAAAACTATGTGACGGTGGAATTTCTCAGCCGCAGCAGCAACGAGGGCTTCGCGCGGCAGGCCGCGGCGGCGTTCGCCGCGCAGCTCGACCCCACGCTCGACGAGCTGGGGGACATCAAAACGGCGGTGAGCGAGGCGGTGACGAACGTGATCGTCCACGCCTATCCGGAGAGTCTGGGGAAGGTGGTGCTGAAGCTGCGGATTCTGGAGGGCGGCACGCTGGAGATTGTCGTGCGCGACTGGGGGCGCGGCATCGAGGACGTGGCACGCGCCCGGGAGCCGCTCTATACCACCGGCGGCGAGGAGCGCAGCGGCATGGGCTTTACGATCATGGAGAGCTTCATGGATCGGCTGACGGTCAAGTCCGTGCCGGGGCGGGGGACAACCGTGACCATGCGCAAGCGCATTTCGCCGCGCGCGGCGCAGCGGCGATGAGCAGCACGGAGCTGTTCGCGCTGCTCGACCGGGCGCAGAGCGGCGATGACGAGGCCTGCCGGCAGGTGCTGACGGAGAACGCCGGGCTGATCTGGAGCATCGTGCGGCGCTACAGCGGCTGCGGCGTGGAGACGGACGACCTCTACCAGCTCGGCTGCATCGGCTTTATCAAGGCGGTGAAGGGCTTCGACCTGCACTACGGGACGCAGTTTTCGACCTATGCCGTGCCGAAGATCGCCGGGGAAATCCGGCGGTTCCTGCGCGACGATGGGGCCGTGAAGGTCGGGCGGACGATCCGCGAGCGGGGGCAGACGCTCTGGTCGGTGCGCGAGCGCCTGCGCGGCAGGCTCGGCCGCGAGCCGAAGCTCTCGGAGCTCTCGGCGGAGACGGGGTGGACGCCGGAGGAGATCGCGAGCATCGACCTCGCGACTGTCGCGCCGGAGTCGCTGCAGCAGGAGACGGCGGAGGGGCTGACGCTCGAGTCCACCCTCGGCACCGAGAGCCCGGAGGGCGAGCTGATCGAAAAAATCGCGCTCCGGGAGGCGATTGACAGCCTGCCGGAGCGCGAGCAAAAAACGATTCTTCTTCGGTTTTTCAAGGGCTTGACGCAGGAGCAGACGGCGCGGATCCTTGGCGTGTCGCAGGTGCAGGTCTCCCGGCTGGAGCGCCGGGGGCTGGGGCACCTGCGGGAGATCCTGACGGAGTAGCGAGCGCCGGTGCGCCGCCGCACGGCGCGGCGGGGGGCATGACGGGCGGCATACTGGACGGCGGCGGGCCGTCGCCGCCGCGATTGTCTGCGGGGAGAAACTCCGTCATCGTGCCGCGGTAGCGCTTGGGCATGAAGGCGTTCTGGCAGCGGGGATTTTCGCGCTCGCGGATGGCGACCGTCTCGAAAAAACGCTTCCAGAGCGTGCGGTAATAGACCTCCTCCTCACCGGGGAGTTCCAGCTGGAGCGAGTCGACGCAGGCGAGGCGTGAGCGCCCCTTCGTATAGAGCAGCATCTCGCGGTGCGTGCGGTCGTAGATGAAGAAGGACTCGTTGGCATAGCGATTGCAGAAGTGCCGCCGCAGGAGCGGCAGAACGCGGTTCTTCGGTTCGATTTCCGCGCCGAGTACGCCACTGTAGTCTGAAAAGCGAACGAAGCCGCGCAGTTTCTCGAGTTCTCCGCTCATGTGGCGGAGGGCCTTGACCACGGGGGCGTAGACCTCGTCTGCCTGATTGCGCAGGAAGGCGGGCCCCTCGCGGAAGAGCTTGCGCACGAAGGCGTACAGGTGCTCCTCCTTTTCGGGCATGCACGTCAGAAAGGCGCGGCGCAGGAGCTCCGCCGCCTGCGGCGAGTGCTTCACGATGCTGCGGTAGACGCGCCGCGCGTGCTCCGTCTGCGTGAGCACCGTCCGAACGGAATAGAGCGAGAGTACACACGATTCCTCATCGCCCTCAAAGGCGATGGGGAATTCTTTATAGATATAGCTGTCGTGGACGCAGCAGAGAAACCCGTCAAAGCTGCCGTCGTACTGATAGATGACATCCTCCCAAGACACGGCGCTCACCCCACGGAATCGAACAGCGACAGCTGCTGCGCCTCGGCCTGCGGGAGCTGGCCGCGCTCGACGGCCTCGAGCTGGCGCAGGAGCGTCCCGGCGGAAAAGCGCAGGCCGCTGCGCATCCGCCCGCCGCAGGTGATGAAGAACTGCGCGCGCTTGAGTACGACGCCGAGCCGCGACAGATCCTCATAGCGCAGATGGCTGACGCGGCGCGCCGAGACGATGCGCCGCGCACTGACCGGCCCGATTCCGGGCACGCGCAGCAGCGTCTCATACTCCGCGCGCATGATCTCCACGGGGAACTGCTCCGGGTGGCAGATCGCCCAGAAGCACTTCGGGTCGATACGCGGGTTGAAGTCCGGGTGCTGCTCGTCGAGCAGCTCCTCGGCGCGAAAACCGTAAAACCGCAGGAGCCAGTCCGCCTGATAGAGCCGGTGCTCGCGCAGGAGCGGCGGCTTGGTGTCAAGCGAGGGGAGCAGGCTGCTCTCGACGATGGGGACATAGGCGGAGTAGAACACGCGTTTGAGACGGTACTTGGCATAGAGCGACTCGGTCAGGTGCAGGATGTGCCGGTCGGTATCCTGCGTCGCGCCGACGATGAGCTGGGTGCTCTGTCCGGCGGGGGCGAAGGCGGGCGCGTGCTTATACTTCGTGAGCTCGGACTTGCTCTGGCGCGCCTGATCGCGGATGAGCCCCATCGGGCGCAGAATGGCGCTCCTGGACTTGTCCGGGGCCAGCGACCGCAGCCCCTGCTCGGACGGAAGCTCGATGTTGACGCTCAGCCGGTCGGCCAGCAGCCCCAGCCGGTACACCAGCTCCGGCGACGTGCCGGGAATGGCCTTGGCGTGGATGTAGCCGTTGAAGCCATAGTCCTCGCGCAGGATACGCAGTGACTCGATTATCTGTTCGGTTGTGTAGTCCGGGCTGCGCAGGACACCCGAGGAGAGGAACAGCCCCTCGATATAGTTGCGGCGGTAGAACTGGATCGTCAGCTCGGCCAGCTCCTTCGGCGTGAAGGCGGCGCGGCGCGTGTCGTTCGAGCGGCGGTTGACGCAGTAGCGGCAGTCGTAGACGCAGGAGTTGGTCATCAGCACCTTCAGCAGCGTGATGCACCGCCCGTCGGCCGAGAAGCTGTGGCAGCAGCCGGCGATGGAGGAGGTGGTATTGCCGATTTTGCCGGGCTGAAAGCCGCGGCGGACGCCGCTGGAGGTGCAGGCGGCGTCATATTTGGCCGCATCCGTGAGGACGGTCAGCTTCTCCAGCAAATCCATGGGTCAAGCGGCGCGGCGGCTGCGCTTCGGCTGGTCGAGTCGGTCGATCAGGTGGACGAGCTGGGCGGAGAGGGAAGCGGCGCCGAGAAGAATCATAAACAGTCCGAAAGTCATGGTGAAATCCTCCTATAAAACTTTTGTTCGAGTATCATTATAAATCGAACAAACATTCTTGTCAAGAAGAATCGAACAAAATTTTCGTTTGCCGTATCCGCGGTTGACCGGGGGCGAATTCTGTATTAAAATGGAAGCCAATGAGACACGGAAGCGAGGACACCATGAACGACTTAGAGAGACGATTTATCGCGGCCCGGCGAGCGGTGATTGCCGGGGCGTATCAGAACCTGAACGACCGCCAGCGCGAGGCGGTGCTCTGCACGGAGGGGCCGCTGCTGCTGCTCGCGGGCGCGGGCTCCGGCAAGACGACGGTGCTGATCCACAGGGTGGCGAACCTCCTGCGCTATGGCCGCGGGAGCGACACGGAGGAGATCCCCATGCCCATCTCAGAAGATGAGGTGGAGTTTCTGGAGCAGTATGCGCAGCACTCGGACCCCGAGCAGGAGGCGCTGGCGCAGTATCTCTGCGCCGTGGAGCCCGCCCGGCCGTGGGAGGTGCTGGCCATCACCTTCACCAACAAGGCTGCCAACGAGCTCAAGGAGCGGCTGGAGCGGATGCTCGGCGACACGGCGCAGGACGTCTGGGCTTCGACGTTCCATTCCGCATGCGTGCGCATCCTGCGCCGCGACATCGACAAGATCGGCTTTGACCGCAGCTTCACCATCTACGACACCGACGACAGCAAGCGCGTCCTCAAGGACATCCTCAAGGAGCTGGAGCTGGATGAAAAGACGTTCCCGCCGCGCGAGCTGCTGTCTGTCATCTCGAACGCGAAGGACGCCATGCAGAGCCCCGAGGAGTTCGCGGCCTATTGGGAAAAGCGCGGCGACTGGCGCAAGACGCGCATCGGCAAGGTCTATGCGCGCTATAGCCGCAAGCTCCGCGAGGCGAACGCCCTCGACTTTGACGACATCATCCTGCACACGGTGCGCCTGCTGCAGAGCGACCGCGAGACACGCGAATACTACCAGCGGAAGTTCCGCTATGTCCTCATCGACGAGTATCAGGACACGAACCACCTGCAGTATCTGCTGGCGGGGCTGCTCGCGGGGGGCTACCGCAACATCTGCGTCGTCGGCGACGACGACCAGAGCATTTACCGCTTCCGCGGCGCGAATATCGAGAATATCCTGAACTTCGAGAAGGAGTACGACGGGGCGCGGACGATCCGCCTTGAGCAGAACTACCGCTCCACGCAGAACATTCTGGACGCGGCGAACGCCGTTATCCGCCACAACACCGGCCGAAAGGGCAAGACCCTCTGGACGGAGAACGGCCGCGGTGAGGTCGTGACCGTCAAGACGACGTTCAATGAGGGCGACGAGGCGAACTTCGTCGTGGGGCAGATCCTTGTCAGCTGCAACCGCGGTGCGAACTGGCGCGACCACGCCGTGCTCTACCGCATGAACGCGCAGTCGAACGCGCTCGAATATGCCTTCAAGCGCAACGGCGTGCCGTATAAGGTCATCGGCGGCATGAAGTTCTTCGACCGCGCCGAGGTCAAGGATATGCTGGCCTACCTCTGCGTCATCAACAACACGACGGACGATCTCCGTCTGCGCCGCATCATCAACGTTCCCGCGCGCAAGATCGGGCCGACGACCGTCGACCGCGCGCAGTTGATCGCGACGGAGGAGGGCGTGCCCCTCTATGAGATTCTCTACCACGCCGACCGCTACCCCGAGCTGAAAAACGCCGTGAGCAAGCTCAAGGCGTTCACGGAGATGATCGAGGAGATGCGCCATCGCGCGGAGAATATGCGGCACGAGGAGAAATAAGAGTACGACAGCCCGCGCCCCCGCAAACAGCGCCCGCAGCAGGAGCAGAGCGACCAGCACAGCCGCGGACCGCACGAGCACCACCC
>USAC01000045.1 GCA_900552475.1 uncultured Eubacteriales bacterium
AACCACCCTTGCAACCAAAACCCCCGGTGCCGGCCCCCCCCTTTAAATACCCGCCCGTGTGCCCCCCCCCCCAACAAAACCCCTGCCCCCCCCAAACCCGCTTCGCTTTTGGGGCCCTTCCTGCAAGTCTCACAGAGCTCGCGGTGCCGCAGCGCAGCGAACTCTTTCTCAATCAAGAAAAGAACGCTGTTCTTTTCCTGACTTAGAGGAGTTTTTCCATCTCGTCGACCAGCTCGCCGAAGAGGGCGAGGGCGTCATTCACGGGCGCGGGGGTGCTCATATCGACCCCAGCGATTTTCAGCAGGCTGATCGGGTCGGTGCTGCTGCCGCCGGAGAGGAAGCGCTTGTAGTCCGCCACCGCGGGTGCTCCCTCCTTGAGGATGCGGTTTGCGATGGCCACCGCCGCGGAAAAGCCCGTGGCGTACTGGAACACATAGTAGTTATAGAAGAAGTGCGGGATGCGCGCCCACTCGAGGGCGATCTCCGGGTCGGAGACCATGTCCGGTCCGAAATAGAGCTTGTTGAGCGCGAGATACTTCTCGCACAGCGCGTCGGCCGTCAGCGCCTCGCCGCGCTCGGCCATGCGCCCCATCTCCAGCTCGAACTCCGCGAACATCGTCTGGCGGTAGACCGTGCCCTTGAACTGGTCGAGGAAGTGGTTGATGAGGTACGCCCGCTCGCGCTTATCGTCCGTGTGCGCGAGGAGGTAGCGCATCAGCAGCACCTCGTTGCAGGTGGAGGCGACCTCCGCCACAAAGATGACGTAGTCGCTCGTGCAGGTGGGCTGGTACTTGCAGCTGTGGTAGCTGTGCAGCGCGTGGCCCATCTCGTGGGCGAGGGTGAACTGGCTGTCGAGGTTGTCCTTGTGGTTGAGCAGGACGTACGGGTGCGGATAGCTGTTGCCGGAGGAGTAGGCTCCGCCGCGCTTACCGACGTTCTCATAGACGTCAATCCAGCGGTGGTCAAAGCCCTCGCGCAGCAGCGCCGTGTAGTCCTCTCCGAGGACGGCGAGCGCGTTGAGTACGGTCTGTTTGGCCTGCTCAAAGGAGATTTTTTCGTCGGCGTCGGCCACAACGGGGGTATAGACGTCGTACATATGCAGTTCCTCCACGCCGAGGAGCTTCTTGCGCAGGGCGACGTAGCGGTACATCTTGTCGAGGTTCGCGTGGACGGCGTCGATCAGGTTCAGATAGACCGCCTGCGGCACCTCGGTCGCGTCGAGTGCGGCCTCGAGCGTGCTGCCATAGCGGCGGGCGTCGGCAAAGAACTTCAGCTGCTTGAACTGGGCGTCGAGCGTCGCGGCGACGGTGTTCCTGAACTCGCCCATGCGGTGATAATACGTCTCAAACGTGTTCTTGCGGAGCGTGCGGTCGCCGCTCATCAGCAGCGGCACGAACGTCCCGTCCGTCAGCGTGTGCGCCGTGCCCTCCGCGTCCGTCACGTCCGGGAACGTCAGATCCGCGTCGCGGAAGACACTGCCGATCTTGTCCGGCGCGTCGGCCATCTCACCGGCGGCGGCGAGCAGCTTTTCGCACTCCGGGGAGAGGATGTGCGCCGCGCGGCGGCGCAGCTGCTCGAGCACGCGGCGGTACGTCTCCAGCTCCGGCTGGGCGGCGTAGAAGAGCTGCAGTGTATCCTCGGGGATGGCCATCAGCTCGGGCGTGGCAAACGCGGCAGCGCTCGCGATGGCAACATAGCGGCTCGTGGCCTTACTGCGCATGTCCTGATAGAAGCTGTTGCCGGTGTCCTCGTCGCCCTTGCAGCTCGCGTAGCCGAGCAGCTTCGTCAGACGGATGCTCAGCGCGTCCTGCAGGCGCATCCACGCCAGCAGGTCCTCCGCGCTGCGGCCGAGCGTCCCGCGGAAGGCGGCGATCTCCTCGGGCACGGCGGCGAGCGCGTCATACTCCGCGCGCCACGCCTCGTCGCTCGGGAAGATGTCCCGCAGATCCCAGGTCAGCTCCTCCGGCACCTCGCTGCGCGGGAGAATTTTCTGTGTATCCATATCGTATACCTCCGTTCGGGTAATTGAACCATGCCGATAGTATACCACGCCGCCGCCGTTTCTTCAATCACATAGAAAAGACTGCCGGAGGGAAAATCCCTCCGGCAGTCGGCCATTTGAAAAGTCTCACAGAGTCCGCGGCTCGAGAGCCGCGAATAAAATCCAATCCGTTTTTTGCGGCGGCGTGTACGTCACAAAAACACTTTGCGCGGAGAGAGTGTGTTTTGCCCGCTGTAAGCGGACAAAACGCGCGGGTTGGAGCGAAACCTATTGGCATAAAAAAGGCGCAGCCCTTTTTTTGTGCAGTTGTTTATCGTGCGTTGTACGCCTTGATGCCCAGCGCCAGCAGATCCATCGCGCGCTCGAGGTCCGCCTGCTTGAGAACGTAGGCGATACGCACCTCGTTTTTGCCCTTGCCGTGCGTGGCGTAGAATGGCTCGCCGGGGGCGAACATGACGGTGTCGCCGTTGTCCTCGAACTCCTCGAGCAGCCACTGCTGGAACTTGTCCGCGTCGTCGACGGGCAGGGCGGCCATCAGATAGAACGCGCCCTTCGGGCACTCGCACACGACGCCGGGGATCTCCTTGAGCTTGCGCACGACGGTGTCGCGGCGGCGCTTGTACTCGTCGCGCACGGCGGCGAAATACTCGGGGCCTACACTGTACATCGCGGCGGCGGCCACCTGATCGAGCGTGGGGACGGACAGGCGGCACTGGGCGTACTTCATGGCCTCGGCCATGAGTTCCTTGTTGCGGGAGATCATGCAGCCAATGCGCGCGCCGCAGGCGGAGAAGCGCTTGGACACCGTGTCGATGACGATGACGTTCTCGGCCGCGTCCTCAAACTCGCCGAGCGACTGCAGCGGCTCGCCCGCGTAGATGAACTCGCGGTAGGCCTCGTCGCCGATGATGAACAGGTCATGCTCCTTGGCGATGTCGACCATCAGGCGCATCTCCTCGGGCGTGAGCACCGTACCGGTGGGGTTGCCGGGGTTGGTGCACATGATGGCGCGGGTGTGCTCGTTGATGAGCGGCTCGATGCGCGCGCGGTCGGCGTAGCGGTAGCCCTCCTCGGGGCTGGTCGGGATGGGGCGGATCTTCGCGCCGCAGGTATAGACCATCGTATAGTAGTTGGGGTAGAACGGCTCGGGGATCAGAATCTCGTCGTCGTTGTCGAGGATGCAGTTCATCGTGATCTGCAGCGCCTCGGAGCCTCCGTTGGTGATGAGGATATCGCCCTCGTCAAAGTGCATGTCGAGCTTGGCATAGTAGCCCTGGATGGCGTGGATCAGCTCGGGGATGCCGGGCGAGGGTGCGTACTCCAGCACGGGCAGGTCAAAGTTCTTGATCGCGTCGAAGAACGCCTTGGGCGTCTCGATATCGGGCTGGCCGATGTTCAGATGATAGATTTTTCTGCCCTTTGCCTCAGCCGCCACCGCATAGGGATGGAACTTGCGCATGGGTGACAGTCCGCATTTGAGGACCTTGCTGGAAAATTTCATGTTTTCTTACCTCCTGTTTTGATGCTAAAGGCCTGGCCTTTTCTCTCTATGGTAGATATACTATCGTATTCCTGAAAAATGTCAATCGAAAATTCTGTGCCGGGCGGCGCGATTTCTATAAAAAAACCGGGTCGGATCTCGCAATCCGGCCCGGCTCATGGGGTTCGGTCAGTTCATCTGCTTTCTGCGCGAGAGGTTGACGGTGCCGTCCTGCATGTCGTTGAGGGAGTCGAGGCTCTTGCCCGTACCCTCGGCGACGCAGCTGATGGCGTCCTCGGCGACCATCGTGTGGATGCCCGTGCGCGCCTCGATCAGCTTGTCGAAGCCGTCGACAAGGCTGCCGCCGCCGGTCATGACGATGCCGTTGTTGGAGATGTCGGCCACCAGCTCCGGCGGCGTGCGTTCAAGCACGCCGTGGACGGCCTCGAGGATGCGCTCCACCGGCTCCTCGAACGCCTCCATCATCTCCGTGGAGGTGACGGAAATCGTCTTGGGCAGACCCGTCATCAGGCAGCGGCCCTTGATCTCGATGGACGTCTCCTCCTCCTTGGGATAGACGCAGCCGATCTCCATCTTCATCAGCTCGGCGGTACGCTCGCCGATGAGAATGTTGTGCTTGCGGCGCATGTATTTCACGATGGACTCGTTGAACTGGTCGCCCGCGACCTTGATGGAGACGCTCTCCACCACGCCGGACAGGGAGATGACGGCGATATCGCTCGTACCGCCGCCGATGTCGACGACCATGTGGCCGTCGGGCTTGGCGATGTCGATGCCCGCGCCGATGGCGGCCGCGACGGGTTCTTCAATGAGGTAGACGCGGCGGGCGCCGGCCTGAATGCCCGCGTCGACGACGGCGCGCTCCTCGACCTCGGTGATGCCGGAGGGGACGCAGATGATGACGCGGGGCTTGAAGAACTGGAAGCCGCCGGAGACCTTGTGGATAAACTCCTTGAGCATGCGCTCGGTCATCTCGTAGTCGGAGATGACGCCCTCGCGCAGGGGGCGGATGGCAACGATGTTGCCGGGGGTACGGCCGAGCATGGCCTGCGCCTCAGCGCCGACCTTCAGGAGCTTGCCGGTATTCTTGTCGATGGCGACGACCGAGGGCTCGTTGAGCACGACGCCCTTGCCCTTTATATAAACCAGGACCGAGGCGGTACCCAGGTCGATGCCGATATCCTTTGCTAACGAACACATAATGCTGCACCTCATCTGTCTGTAAAAATGTCAGTTATTGCACGCGGCCCGAAACGGGCCGTTTCTTCTCTGAACAATTATTATAACGGGGCTTTTTTCGTTTTGCAAGAGCATTTTCCGTATTTTCCGGTTCGTAATCGTTTGTTTACAGAATTGTCACCAAACGGGGGGGGCGCTGCTCCTCCCATTATGTACGTTTTTTGCGCGGCGCATACCGCGCGGCGCTATTTTTTCCCGCGCGTCATCGCAAGCGTCAGGCACAGCACGTCTGCCGCACCCGCCTCGCGCAGGACGCGGGCGCACTCGGCGAGCGTCGAGCCGGTTGTGAGCACGTCGTCGATGAGCAGGAAGCGCCTACCGCGGATCTCCTCCGGATGCACAGCCTCGTACACGCCGAGGACGTTCGCGCGGCGCTCGGCCGCATCCGAAAGGCCGGACTGGGCGGGGTTGTCCACGGTCTTGCGCAGCGTCTCCTGCGGGGCGACATGCCAGTCGACGCACACGCTCGCCGCGAGCAGGCGCGCCTGGTCATAACCGCGTCTACGCAGGCGCTCGCGGCTGACGGGTACCCATGTGATGGCGTCGAACGCGCCGGAGAAGTGCTCCGCCGCCGTCTCGGCCATCAGCTGGCCGAAGCAGTCCAGGCCGCCGAGCTTCCCCTTGAACTTCAGGCGGTGTACGGCCTCGCGCACCGCGCCCTCGTAGTAGAGCGGGGCCGCGGCCGAGCCGAAGCGGCCGTCCACAACCGCGTGCTCGCCGGTATAGGGGAGCGTCTTGCGGCACTTGTCACAGAGCAGCTCGCGCCCGACGATACCGCCGCAGAAGGGGCATTGCCGCGGGAAGAAGAAATCCATCACGCTGCGCGCGGCACGGTTCAGATCGTCCATCAGGCTCATGTGTCCGCCCCCTCCTTCAGTCTGCGCCGCAGGCCGCTGTAGCGCCGGGCCTTGCGGTCGTTGGCCGCCATACGGCCGGGGATGCCGTCGTCCCCCACGAGAATCAGCAGCTCCCGCGCGCGGGTGAGCGCCGTATACAGCACGCCGCGCACCTTCAGCGACGCGGCCGCCGGGGCCGACTGCAGCACGACCGCGCGGTTTTCGCTGCCCTGCGCGTTATGTACGGTGACGGCGTAGGCTATGTCGAGCTGGCCCAGCAGATCCGCCGTATAGACGGTAGTGCGGTCGTCGAAGCGGATGGTAATCAGCTCACCCGAGGGGTCGATCTCCTGAATGATCCCCACGTCGCCGTTGAAGATTCCCGTCCCGGTGGTGCCGTCGTCCTTTTCCCAGATGACGTCGTAGTTGTTCTTCGTCTGCATGACGCGGTCGCCCTCGCGAAAAACGGTGTCGCCCCAGTTTTTCTGGCGCTTGCCGCGCGCGGGCGGATTGAGCGCCGCCTGCAGCGCGCGGTTGACGGCGACGGTGCCCGTCTCGCCGCGGCGGGTGGGCGTGAGCACCTGAATCTGGTCGGCGGGGATGCCCATGTTCTCGGGCAGGCGCGTTTTGCACAGCTCCACCACCGTCTGCACGAGCCGGTCGGGCGCGCGGCGGCACAGGAAGAAGAAGTCCCCCTGATTGCCCTTGAGGTCAGGCGCGCGCCCCTCGTTCACGGCGTGGGCGTTGCGGATGATGGCCGACTGCTGCGCCTGACGGAAGATCTCCGTCAGGGCGACTGACGGCACGACACCGCTGCGGATGAGGTCGCCGAACACGTTCCCCGCGCCGACGGAGGGCAGCTGGTCGGGGTCGCCGACCATCACCAGACGGCAGCCCGGCCGCATCGCGGCGAGCAGCGCCTGCATGAGGGCGAGGTCGACCATGCTCATCTCGTCGACGATGACGGCGTCGGCCTCGAGCGGCTCCTGCGGCCCCTTGCGGAACGTGACGCCGCCGCTGGCCTCGTTATAGCTCATGCCAAGGCAGCGGTGGATCGTCTGCGCCTCGCGGCCGCAGAGCTCTCCCATGCGCTTGGCCGCCCGCCCCGTTGGGGCGAGCAGCAGCACCTCCAGCCCCATCCGCTCAAAGAGCGTCACGATGCCGCGGGTGGAGGTCGTCTTACCGGTACCGGGGCCGCCGGTGATGACGAGCACGCCCTCGTGCGCGGCGAGCGCCACCGCCTGCCGCTGCTGCGGGGCATAGTCGATGCCCTGCTGCACCTCGATCTCCCGGATGATTTTCTCCACGCTGCGCCCCGTCTCGAACGGCTGCTTTACCATCGCGAGCAGGCGCTGCGCCACAAACGTCTCCGCCTCGTACATCCGCCGCAGGTAGCAGGCAAGGACGTTCGCCACCTGCTCCTGCACGATCACCCTGCGCTCGATCAGCTCGTCGAGCGTGATCTCCACCCGGTCGGCCGGAAGGTCGATGAGCTGCGCCGTCGCGGCGATGAGCTTGTCGCGCGGGAGAAAGACGTGGCCGTTGCCGAGGTTGTGCGTCAGCTCATAGGTGATGGCCGCCTCCGTGCGGCAGGGGCTGTCGCCGTCGAAGCCCATGCTCAGGGCGATCTCGTCCATCGCGGAAAAGGGCACGCCGTACTGCTCACCGGAGAGGAGATAGGGGTTGTCCTTCACGCGGGCGAGCGCGTCCGTGCCGTAGGCGCGGTAGAGCTGCATCGCCAGCGGCACGGGCAGGTCATAGCGAGAGAGGAACTCCATCACGCGCCGCAGCCCCGTCTGCGCCTTGAAAGCGGCGGAGATCTCCATCGCACGCCGCGCGGTGATGCCCTTAATTGTCTGCAGCCGCTCCGGCTCCTCCTCAATCACGAGCAGCGTATCCTCGCCGAACTTCGCGACGAGCCGCTCGGCCGTCGCCTCGCCGACGCCCTTGATCGCGCCGGAGGCGAGCCAGGAGATCAACTCCTCCTCGCTCTGCGGCATCCGGCGCGTCACCTGCTCGGCCGTGAGTTGCGGGCCATAGCTCGGGTGGTTGACCCACACGCCCGTGACCGTCATGCCCTCGCCGGGCGCGGCGCACGGGATGCAGCCGACCACCGTCACCAGCTCCCCCTCGTCCGTCAGGAGCGAGAGGACGGTGTAGCCGTTCTCCTCATTCTGAAAGATGATGTTCTGTACGGTTCCCTCCACCGTGCATCGCTCGCCCATAGCACTCTTCCTCTTCCTGTAAAATCTGCGCCAGCTCCGCCGGCGTACAAATCCGCGCGGCGTCTGACCGCTCCAAAAGCTCCGCGCGCCGCCGTGCCTCGTCCGTCAGGCCGCAGTCGGCCAGCAGCACCTCCGCGCGGCGGTCGATGCCCGCCCCGCGGAGGGCACGGAGGGTCTGCTCCATCCCGGGCGCCGCGCCGCGCACGGGGACCAGCAGAAACACCGTCCCCGGAATCCGCCCGCGCGGGCGGAAGATCCACCCCGCGAGACTCCACAGCAGCGCCGTCAGCCCGATAGCCGCGAGCAGCGCGATCACCCCATCCTGCAGCAGCTGCATGCCACCACCCCCCGCGCTAATCTATGCGCCGGGGAGGGGTGGGGTGCGTCAGGACAGATATTTCTTTAAATACTGCCCCGTATACGAGCGCGGCTCCTGCGCGACCGTCTCGGGCGTTCCGGTGCAGACGACCGTTCCACCGCCCGCTCCGCCCTCCGGCCCGAGATCGATGAGCCAGTCCGCGCATTTGATGACATCCAGATTGTGCTCGATGACGAGCACCGTATTGCCCGCGTCCACCAGACGCTGCAGCACCTCGAGGAGCTTTTTCACGTCGGCGGCGTGCAGGCCGGTCGTCGGCTCGTCGAGGATATAGATCGTGCGCCCCGTCGAGCGGCGCGCAAGCTCCGTTGCGAGCTTCACGCGCTGCGCTTCGCCGCCGGAGAGCGTCGTGGACGACTGGCCGAGCTTCACATAGCCGAGCCCCACGTCGCTGAGCGTGCGGAGCTTGTCGGCGATCTTCGGCACGGGCGCAAAGAATTCCAGCGCCTCCTCCACGGTCATGTCGAGCACGTCCGCGATGCTCTTGCCCTTATAGCGCACCTCGAGCGTCTCGCGGTTGTAGCGCTTGCCGCGGCAGACCTCGCAGGGGACGTAGACGTCCGCGAGGAAGTGCATCTCAATCTTCAGAAGGCCGTCGCCGGAGCAGGCCTCGCACCGGCCGCCGCGCGTATTGAACGAAAAGCGCCCCGGCCCGTAGCCGCGCGCCTTGGCGTCCTGCGTGGAGGCGAAGAGATTGCGGATTTCGTTGAAAAGCCCCGTGTACGTCGCCGGGTTCGAGCGCGGCGTGCGCCCGATGGGGCTCTGGTCGATGCCGACGACCTTGTCGAGGTGCTCCAGCCCCTCGATGCTGCGAAAGCGCCCCGGGTGCGCCTTCATGCGGTTGAGCTCGACGCCGAGCTTTTTATAGAGAATCTCGTTGACGAGCGAGGACTTGCCGCTGCCGGAGACGCCCGTGACGCAGGTGAACGTCCCGAGCGGGACGGAGACGTCGATGTCCTTGAGGTTGTTCTCCCGCGCGCCGCGTACGGTCAGGAACTTCCCGTTTCCGGGGCGGCGGACGGCGGGCACCTCGATTTTCTTTTTTCCGCTGAGATACTGCCCCGTCAGGCTCTTCGGGTTCGCCATGACCTCCGCCGGCGTACCCGCCGCGACAACCTCGCCGCCGTGTGAGCCCGCGCCGGGGCCGATGTCGATGAGATAGTCCGCCGCGCGCATGGTGTCCTCGTCGTGCTCGACGACGATCAGGGTGTTGCCGAGGTCACGCAGGTGCTGCAGCGTCGCAAGGAGTTTGTCGTTGTCGCGCTGGTGCAGGCCGATGGACGGCTCGTCGAGGATATAGAGAACGCCCATCAGGCTCGAGCCGATCTGGGTCGCGAGGCGGATGCGCTGGCTCTCACCGCCGGAGAGCGTCCCCGACGAGCGCGAGAGCGTCAGATAGCTCAGGCCGACCGACTGCAGAAAGCCGAGCCGCGAGCGGATCTCCTTGAGAATCTGCGCGGCGATGAGCTGCTGGGTGGGCGTGAGCCGGAGCTTGTCAAAAAAGGCGATCTCCTCGTCGACGGGAAGCGCCGTCACATCGTAGATGGATTTGCCCCCTACCGTGACGGCCAGTGCCTCCGGCCGCAAGCGCTTGCCGCCGCATGTCGGGCAGGGGCAGGCGCCCAAAAACTCCTCGATCTCCTTCTTGCTCGCGTCGCTCTGCGTCTCGGCAAAGCGCCGTTCGAGGTTGTTGGCCACGCCCTCGAACGCCTGATACAACACGCCCTTGCCGCGCGGCTGGTCATAGTGCATCTCGAGCTTTTCGCCCTTCGTGCCGTAGAAGATGATCTGCCGCACCTCCGCGGGCAGCTCCTTCACCGGTGTGCGCAGCGAGAACTGATACTTCTTCGCGAGCGCTTCAAAATACAACCGGCTGATGCCGTCGGAGCGGATGGAGTTCCATCCGGGGGCGACGATCGCCCCGTCGAGGATGGAGAGACTGTCATCCGGGATGATGAGCGTGGGGTCGGCCTTGAGCTGGCTGCCGAGCCCCGTACAGGTCGGGCAGGCGCCGTAGGGGTTGTTGAACGAGAACATGCGCGGCGTCAGCTCCTCGATGCTCACGCCGCAGTCGTCGCAGGCGTAGTTCTGCGAAAACGTGAGATCCTGTCCCTCGCGCAGAAGGTTCACGATCACAAGCCCGCCCGAGAGGTTCGACGCCGTCTCGACAGAGTCCGTCAGGCGCTGGGTGATGTCGGGGCGGACGATCAGCCGGTCGACGACGATCTCGATGTGGTGCTTCTTGTTCTTCTCGAGGGGGATGTCTTCCGAGAGGTCATAGAGGTTCCCGTCCGCGCGCACACGGACATAGCCCGATCGGCGCGCGTCCTCGAACACCTTCGCGTGCTCGCCCTTGCGCCCGCGCACGACGGGGGCCAGTACCTGAATCCGCGTCCCCTCCGGGAGGGCGAGAATCTGGTCGATGATCTGGTCGATCGTCTGCTGGCAGATCTCCTTGCCGCACTTGGGGCAGTGCGGCGTGCCGATGCGCGCCCAGAGAAGGCGCAGATAGTCATAGATCTCCGTCACCGTGCCCACGGTGGAGCGCGGGTTGCGCGAGGTCGTCTTCTGGTCGATGGAGATGGCGGGGGAGAGCCCGTCGATATAGTCGACATCGGGCTTGTCCATCTGGCCGAGGAACATGCGCGCGTAGCTCGACAGGCTCTCGACGTAGCGGCGCTGGCCCTCGGCGTAGATCGTGTCGAACGCGAGGGAGGACTTGCCGCTGCCGGAGAGGCCCGTCAGCACGACGAGCTTGTCGCGCGGGATGGAGACGTCGATGTTTTTGAGGTTGTTCTCCCGCGCGCCCTTGATGAAAATATGATCCTGCATATACTGATTACTCCACAACGATGTCCGCGGTCTTGCCCTTTACAAGGCGCAGCAGATCCGCCGGGTCGCACTCGACCTGAAAGCCGATCTTGCCCGCCGAGACGATGATCCGCGGCAGCTCCGCGGCCGTCTGGTGAAAGACCGTCGGGAACAGCTTCTTCATCCCGACCGGCGAACACCCGCCGTGGACGTAGCCCGTCAGCGGCAGCAGCTCCTTCTGGTGGATCATGGCCACGGACTTCTCGCCCACGGCGCGGGCGGCCTTCTTCAGGTCAAGGCTCTCCGCCACGGGGATGTCGAAGACATAGTATGCCCCGCTCGCGCCCTTGGCAACGAGCGTTTTGAACACGCTCGCCGGATCCATGCCCAGCCCCGCCGCGACGGACACGCCGTCCACCGGGCCGTTCGGGTCGTAGGTGTGCGGTGTGTAGGGCACCTTGCGCTGGTCGAGCGTGCGCATGACGTTGGTCTTTTCCTCTTTATTCTTTGCCATAATCGGTCAACTCCTTATAATAACTATGATAAAAACTGCGCCAGAAGCGCGAGAACGAGCATGTGTACGGGGTAAAACGCGTAGAACGCGAGCTGCACGCCCCGTCCGCCGGGGCCGCGCCGCCCGTCATAGAGCGAAATTGGGACGATCGCCAGCGCCGCGAGCAGCTGCATCGGGAAGCCGAGCGGGCCGAGATGGATCACCTGCCCCGCAAGGCACACCCCGTTGATACACACCAGCCCCGCGAGCATCGCCAGCCATCCGCCGTCCCGCCCGCGGCAGAGCGCGAGCAGAATGACCGTCACCACACCCCAGCCGCCGTAGTCCGTCCGCAGGTACATGCCGAGCATCCACCCCGCGAGAACCGACGCCGCGCACACGGCGTACCGCGCGGTACGGCCGGGCATCTGCCGCGCCTGCTCCATGCACCAGAGTACAGCAAGCGCGATGCAGAACGTCCAGAGAACATTCTGGTGCGCGGGATCGACAGGTCCGCCGCTGCGCAGCAGGTTGAACGGCACCTCTGAGAGCGCCGCGCACAGCAGCAGCCGCAGCAGATACCTCTGGAAGCTGCGCGTGCGGCAGAAGCCCTCCGCGATCAGAAACGCGAAGAGCGGGAAGGCCAGTCGCCCCACGCAGCGCATCCAGACGGCCTGCGGAAAGAGTGTGATGCCGAGGTGGTCGATCAGCATCGTGACCGCCGCCAGTATTTTCAGGTCCAGACTACTGAGCCGCCGCTGCCTGTTCAACTGCCTTCTCCCCTCCTGCCAGCAAAATCACGCCGCCGAGCACACACACGATGCCGAGTACCGTCCACGCATCGAGCGTCTCATGGAACACGAGCACGCCCAGAAGCGCGCCGACGACCGGCTCGACATTGGCGATGATGGAGGCCTTGCCGCTCTCCACGCCCTCGAGCCCCTTGGTATAGAAGATATAGGGCAGTACCGTCGATACGACGACAAGCCCCAGCATCCCGAGCACACCGCGTGAGCTTGCGAACACAAGCGGCAGCTCCGCGGGCTTGAGGAAAAACAGTGACCCGATCCCCGCGAACATGAACGTCCAGTACGTCATGGTATAGCTGTCGTAGTGCTGCAGACCGTAGTGCGCGAAGATGGTATACGTCGCGTAGCAGAAGCCCGCGGCGACGCCGAGCAGAATCCCGCCGAGTGAGACGGTCAGTCCGCCGCCGGCGATCCCGCTGACGAACGCGCAGCCGAGCAGTGCCAGCGCGAGCGCCGCGAGCTTGCGCTTCGTGATCGGCGCGTGCCAGAGCGCGGCGCTCATCAGCACCACGAACGACGGCGCGAGGTACAGCAGCACCCCCGCCACTGCCAGTGAGCAGAGCATCTGGCACTGGAAATAGGCCACCGCCATACCCAGCACGCTCAGAATCCCCGCGCCGAGGAAAATCGGCAGGTGCCGCGCCTGAATGCGAAAGACCTGCCGGTGAAACAGGCCGAAGATTACCGTCAGCAGCGCAAGGGCAAACAGATTGCGGACGGTCACGCGCGTTCCGACGGAGACGCCCACGTCCCCGAGCATACGGTTGAACAGCCCGATAAAGCCCCAGCAGGCGGCGCCGAAGACGACATAGAAGTAACAAATGCTCTTTTTCATGGCGGTAACTCTCTCTGTTTTTCGTAAAATCCGATCCGCCCCAGCAGGCGGTGCCGTACCCCTCATTGTACCATAAATCCGCCGGATGTAAATACAGACTTTAAAACAAATGTTCTGGAAACGTCAAAACAGGCGGGATTCTGCGGCGGCTCACCCTTTATTTTATAGTATCGCACCCCGCCTAAAAACGGCGCGTGCGGGACTGTGGTAAAATGGCGTCATCTATCGGAGGTGATTCTATGCTCTATATAACCGGCGACACGCACGGCAACCAGCTCAAATGGCTCGAGCAGATCCATCCCGCCCTCTCCCCCGGCGACGGGGTGATCGTCGCGGGGGACTTCGGCTATGGCTTCTGGTCCGGGCCGCTCGGGTCGGAGGACGCGTTTTACGACTGGCTCGCCGCGCAGCCCTATGCCGTTTTTTTTATCGACGGCAACCACGAGAACTTCGACCGCCTGCTCGCCCTTCCGGTCGAGCCGTGGCGTGGCGGGCGCATCCAGCGGATCCGCCCAAATGTGATCCATCTCATGCGCGGCGAGGTCTATTTAATCGAGGGGCGCACGGTCTTCACCTTCGGCGGCGGACACTCCGCCGACTTCTGGCGGCGAAAGCCCGGCGCGTCGTGGTGGCCGCAGGAGATGCCGGAGCCGGAGGAGTACCGCCGCGCGTCGGAGAGCCTGCGCCGCGTCCATGGCCGGGTCGACTACATCGTCACGCACGCCGCCCCGCTTGAGACGGGGTACTATCTCTCCGCGCTGCACCCGGGCAATATCCGCCCGCCGCGGCCGGAGGAGCTGCCGCTCACGAGCTTTCTCGAGGACGTGCGCCATGTGACGGACTATCGCCGCTGGTACTTTGGCCACCTCCACACCGATCAGGAGCTCTGGTGGCGCGGGCAGGCCGCGGTATTTGATGCCCTCCGCGAGCTGGACAGCGGCAAGGTTGTGCGCCAGTGGAGCCGGTACGAGGGGTAAAGACTTCGCATCGCTTTCATGCTTACACAAATACTAGAGGGGGACGGCATCTGAAAGATGCCGTCCCCCTCTAGTATTTACTGTCTGCGGAAGCGGGTGAGGAAGTCGCGGGTTTCCTGCTGCTGCGGGTGGCCGAACACGTCCTCCGGCGCACCCTGCTCGCAGATGACGCCCTTGTGCATGAAGATCACGCGGCTGCTCACGTCGCGCGCGAAAGCCATCTCGTGCGTCACGACGAGCATGGTCATGCCCTCCTGTGCCAGCGACTGCATGACGGCGAGCACCTCGCCAACCATCTCCGGGTCGAGCGCGGAGGTCGGCTCGTCGAACAGCAGCGCCTCCGGGTTCATCGCCAGCGCCCGCGCGATGGCGACGCGCTGCTTCTGACCGCCGGAGAGCTGGCGGGGCTTGGCGTTGATGTAGGGGGCCATGCCGACCTTTTCGAGATAGGTCATGGCCGCGGCGTGGGCCTCCTCACGGCCGCGGCGGAGCACCTTGACCTGCCCGGCCATGCAGTTTTCCAGCACGGTCATGTTGTTGAAGAGGTTGAACGACTGGAACACCATCCCGACATGCGAGCGGTACTTCGGCACGTTGACGCCGCGCCCGGCGACGTCCTCGCCGTGATAGAGCATCTGCCCGCCGGTGGGCGTTTCGAGGAGGTTGATGCAGCGCAGGAGCGTGGACTTGCCGGAACCGGAGGCGCCGATGATGGAGATCACGTCGCCCTTTTCCACTGTGAAGTCGATATCGCGCAGCACCTCGTTGCTGCCGAAGCTCTTCGACAGGTGCCGGATTTCCAGAATATTCTCTGCCATGCTCAGTTCTCTCCTCTCTTGCCGCTTCTGCCGCGGCGCTCCGCGCGCAGCGTCTCGCCGTATTCGCGGCTCTGCTCGTCAAAGGGCGTGCCTCGGTCGGGGTGGCTGTACGTCCCCGCCGTCATGGTCAGCGCGTCGGCCTGCACCAGCTCATAGCTGTCGGGGCCGTCCATGCGCCGCTCCACGAGACGGAGAATCAGCGACGCGATCAGCGTCATCGTCAGATAGCCGACCATCTCGATCACGGCCGATGGGAAGTACATGTTGTTCACGCCCGTGATATACTTATGCGCCGCGAAGAACTCCGTGAAGCTGATGATGAACATCACGGACGTGTCCTTGACGTTGATGATGAAGTTGTTGCCGATCTGCGGCATGATGTTGCGCAGCGCCTGCGGCATGATGACGCTCACCATCGTCTGCACATGTGTCATGCCGATGGCCTTCGCGCCCTCGGTCTGGCCGGGGTCGATGGAGATGATGCCGCCGCGGACGGACTCGGCCATATACGCGCCGGTGTTGATCGAGACGACGAGGATTGCCGCCGCCCAGATGTTGTCAAAGCGCAGGCCGCCGTCGGTGAAATACGGCAGACCGTAGTACACGAACACCGCCTGCAGCACCATGGGCGTTCCGCGGAACACCTCGACATAGACACGGATCACGATGCGCAGGAGCTTCAGCAGGAAGCGTTTGGGCAGGGGGTCGTTCTTCGTGTAGGGGATGGTGTTCAGCACGCCGCACACAAGGCCGATCACGCAGCCGATCGCCGTAGCGACCAGCGCGAGCACGAGCGTGTTCTTCACACCGTTGAGATATAAGACGTGGTACTTGTCCCACAGCAGGACGACGTCCTGACAAAGCTTTGTCAGCTTATCCATACGGAAGCTCCTTTCAGGTGGTGGGGGGGGGCCCCCGCGGGGCCGCCCCCCGGGGGGTTTGGGGGGGTTTTAGCCCCGGGGGGGGGGGGGGGGGGGGGGCCCGGTGGGGGGGGGGGGGGGGGGGGGGGGGGGGGGTGGGG
>USAC01000046.1 GCA_900552475.1 uncultured Eubacteriales bacterium
ACGACGCTGGGCATCACCACCGCGACCTACACCGCCTATTACTTCATGGGATGGCAGACACCACTGTTTGCCATCCTCTGCGCCATCACCGGCATCGGCATCAAGTATGTTGACGGCAAGAAGCCCGTGAAGGGCCAGAAGGCCGCCGCTGCCGCGAGCACCGAGGCGTAACCCCAACCCCGCAAGAACCCGCATAGACGGACCCTGTTTATAGTAGAGTTGTTGAAACCGAAAGAGTTGAAAGAGAGGTAATTTATCATGATGCAGACTCATATGAGCGACCGCGTTGCCAAGCTCAAGCAGATGCAGAACGACGTCAAGCCCAGCCTGAGTGCTGAGCGCGCCAAGCTCGCCACCGAGGCCATCGAGGCCTACGCGTTTGAGCCGCCGGTCCTGCAGAAGGCCTATATGCTCTCCCACATCCTGCGCAACATGACCGTGTTCATTCAGGACGGCGAGCTGGTCGTCGGCAACCAGGCCGATAAGCCCCGCAGCGCCCCCGTGTTCCCCGAGTTCACCTCCGAGTGGATCGTCGACGAGATCGACGACTTCGCCACCCGTAAGAGCGATCCCCTGACCCTGACCGCCGAGGACCGCGCGACCCTGCTCGAGGTGCTGCCCCGCTGGAAGGGCAAGAGCTTTGACAAGATCGTCGAGCGCGAGCTGCCCGAGGATGTCAAGCACGCGGAGGAGAGCGGCGTTATGACCGTCGGCAACCGCGACTGCTCCACCGGCCATGTCCTGCCCGACTACTTTAACCTCCTGCCCCGCGGCCTGAACTACTACAAGGCCCAGTGCCAGAAGAAGATTGACGAGACCGTCATCGACAGCCAGGAGAAGCAGAATCAGATCGACTTCTGGAACGCCGTCATCATCAGCATCGACGCCGCCGGCGCTTTTGCCAAGCGCTACAGCGATCTGGCTCTGGAGCTCTCCAAGACCGAGAAGGACGAGAAGCGCAAGGCTGAGCTGCTTGAGATCGCCGAGGTCTGCGCGCACGTTCCTCTGGAGCCCGCCCGCACCTTCCATGAGGCCATCCAGTTCGTCTGGTTCATGCACGTCATCATGAACATCGAGAACAACGGCCACGGCGAGTCCCTGCACCGCTTTGACCAGTACATGAACCCCTACTATGTCGCCGACAAGGCCGCCGGCCGCATCACCGAGGACGAGGCCATCGAGCTCATCCAGTGCTTCTTCATCAAGATGACCGATGTCATGAAGCTGCGCGACAAGTTCTACAGCCAGTCCTTCGCGGGCTATCCCCTGTGGCAGAACATCATCATCGGTGGCCAGACCCCAGACGGCAAGGATGCCACGAACGAGACGTCCTTCCTGTGCCTGAAGGCGAACGCCGGTGTCCAGACCTCCCAGCCCACCATGTCCGTGCGCTACTTCAAGGGTCTGAACGAGGATCTGATTCAGGAGGGACTGAAGATGATCCAGGCCGGTATGGCCACCCCCGCGTTCTTCAACGATGAGCTCGTCGTTCCCATGGTCATGGAGAAGACCGGCTGCTCCATCGAGGAGGCCCGCAACTGGGGTATCCACGGCTGCGTCCAGCCCGGCGTCGCCGGCTGCTCCGACGGCCGTCCCACTGTCGGCTACGTCAACATGCTCAAGTGCGTTGAGCTGATGATGCATAACGGCGTCAACCCCGTCAACGGCGAGCAGCTCGGCCCCAAGACCGGCGAGCTCTCCGAGCTGAACACCCTCGAGAAGCTGCAGAAGGCGCTCTACACCCAGATCGACTACTTCATGGATCTGATGATTCGCGGCTTCAACATCGTCGGCTCCCTGCACGCCGTGCGTCAGCCCGTGGTGTTCACGTCCATGCTCGTCAACGACTGCGTGGAGAAGGGCAAGGCCCTGCAGTGCGGCGGCGCCCGCTACAGTGAGTCCGGCGCCTTCGCCGTCAGCATCGGCAACACCGCTGACGCCGTGGCCGCCATCGACACGATCGTCAACCGCGAGCAGAAGCTCACCGCCAAGGAGCTGCTCGACGTGCTGGCCAAGAACTTCGAGGGCAGCGAGGACATCCGTCAGATGCTGCTGAAGAAGGCTCCCAAGTACGGCAACGACAACGAGTATGTCGACGCCATCGCGGCCGACATCATCCGCCACTATGCCAAGAACCTCGAGCAGTATCGCGACTCCCGCGGCGGCCACTTCGTCGAGGTTGTCGAGTCCCAGTCCATGAACGTGTCCCAGGGCAAGTGCGTCCTCGCCTCTCCCGATGGCCGCTTCGCCTATGATCCCGTCAACGATAACTGCTCGCCCGTGATGGGCCGTGACGTCAGCGGTCCCACCGCCTGCATCAACTCCGTGGCGCACCTCGACCAGAAGAACGCCAAGGACGGCTGCCTCTACAACATCCGCTTCGACCCGCGCAGCATCCAGGGTGAGAAGGGCCTGCAGGTGCTCGGCAGCATCGTGAAAACCTACTTCGCCAACATGGGTGAGCACATCCAGATCAACGTCGTCGACGACGCCACGCTGCGTGCCGCTCAGAAGAACCCCGAGAACTACCGCAACCTCCTCGTCCGCGTGGCCGGCTACCTCGCCTACTTCGTCGAGCTGGATTCCGATGTGCAGGAAGCCCTAATCGCCCGTACGTCCCACCATCCCGACTAAGCCGCGGCCACAGGAGGACAGACAATGAATTACATTGGCGGTATCCAGCGCTTCTCCACCGAGGACGGCCCCGGCATCCGTACAACCGTGTTCCTCAAGGGCTGCCCGCTCGCGTGCCGCTGGTGCCATAACCCCGAGCTGCTCGACGGCAGCTATGTGGTTCTCTACCGCGAGAAAAACTGTATCCACTGTGGCCGATGCATCAAAAGCTGCTCTGTGGGGGCGATCCGCCCTCACGAGGGCCGCATTGAGATCGACCGCGCGCGATGTACCGGCTGCGGCGCCTGCGTCGACGCCTGCTGCACCGAGGCGATTTATACGAAGTCGATTGAGTATACGACCGAGGGCCTGATGAAGATCCTCGAGAAGGACCGCGGCTTCTATGAGTCCTCCGGCGGCGGCATTACGCTCAGCGGCGGCGAGGTGCTCGCGCATGTGGACTACGCCATCGAGTTGGCCCGCGAGATCCGCAGACGCGGCTTCTCGCTCGCCATCGAGACGAGCGGCTTCGGCCCGCAGGAGGGGCTGCGCACGCTGGCGGAGCTGTGCGACTACGTGCTCTATGACACGAAGGTCATGGATCCGGAGAAGCATAAATACTATGTCGGCGTCCTGCCAGACGTCATTCGCCGCAACCTCGAGAGCCTCTGCGCCGACGAGACGCTGCGCCGCAAGATCATCATCCGCGTACCGATGATCCACGGCGTCAACGACGGCGAGGACAATATTACCGCCCTGCGCGACTACATGCTGCGTCTTGGACTCGACACGGTCAATCTGCTGCCGTACCACAACATGGGCATCGGCAAGGCGAGAGAGGCCGGTATCGAGCAGGAGGAGTTTGAAACGCCCTCCGACGAGACGCTCGAGACCGCTCGCGGGATTCTCAGCGACGCGGGCCTACATGTGACCGTCATGGGCCACGAGGGCTAATCAATTTACAGCATACTCCTTATAACTCTTGCAGAAGGATCCCGGCCGCCCAGACGGGGTCCTTCTGCGGTTTTGGGGGCGCGGTGTTCTTACGCTCTGGCGGGGCTATATGTACTTGCCGGTGACGAATTCCGGCCTGCATATTCACTGCATAACAGCATTTTGCACAGTTTTTGGGCGCACTTGTTTGTGGTGAAATCCATCGCAATATGTTATGATGGTTTAAACATTCATCGCATGTCGCGGCGGTGAAGGTATCACTGCGCGCAGAAAGGAAGGGATATCTTTGGATATCAAGAAGTATGAAGTCCTGCTCAGTACACTTGATAAGGGATGCTTTGCCAAGGCCTGCGAGGATCTGGGCTATACACAGCCCGCCATCACCCACATGATGAAGAGCATGGAGCGCGAGATTGGCTTTCCGCTGCTCAAGCGCAGCAACAAGGGCATCCAGCTCACGAGTGAGGGCCGCGAGGTGCTGCCGCTGATCCGTGAGCTCGTCGCGGCGAACGACCGCCTCAACAAGTACTATGACATGCTCCGCGGCGTTGAGACGGGCAGTGTCCGCGTCGGTACGTTCCCGACGGTCGGCGGCGCGTGGCTGCCGCGCATCATCGCGCAGTTTGAGAAGAAATACCCGCAGATCCAGATCGACGTTCTCGAGGAGAACAGCATCCACAAGATTGAGGAGTGGCTCACCGGCGGGCGCATCGACGTCGCGTTCTTTGCCCGCCAGCCGTACCACACCTTCGATTGGATTCCGCTGAAGATGGATCCATATTACGGTATTCTGCCGCTCGAGCATGAGCTGACGTCCTATGACCGGCTCACCGCGGCGGACTTTGAGAACCAGCCGTTTCTGATGTGCTGCTCGATGGAGGGGCCGGACCTCGACATCACCCGCTTTTTCCAGCAGCACGGCGTCACGATCCGCAGCCGCTTCAACTCAAATCAGGACTTTACCATCGCGCGGATGGTGGAGGCCGGGCTGGGCGTGGCGATTCTGCCGGAGCTGCTGCTCACGTCGCAGCTCACGGGGACGTGTCATGTGGAGACGCGCCCCATCGACCCACCGCTCTACCGCGACCTTGGTATGGCGCTGCGCGCGGGCGAGGGTCTTTCCCCCGCGCTCGACCGGTTCATCAAGTGCGTGAAGGCGATGATGCCGGACCTCAAATAAACTTCGATGAAAAAGGACGTTGTCCTTTTTCATCGAGAGTTTGCTCCGCTCTGCGCCTCGGCTGGCTATGTCAGCCTGCGACACACGCTGGCCCGACATCAACCGTCGGGTCTGCCGAGGCCAGTTCCTTTGGGCCGAGGCTCGCGCAGAGTGTTTTTTGCGGCGTACACGCCGCCGCAAAAAACGGATGGGGGCTTTTTCACGGCCCCCGAGCCGCGAACTCTGTGAGACACTTTGGCAGAATATGAACTGCACCCCACTTGTTAGACAGTATGATATACTATCTAACAAGTGGGGTGTTTTGCTATTGTCTAACTTTTTGGGGTCACTTCATGTTCTCCGCCGTCTTTTTTATTTATTCGCCGCTGCGCAGGCCCGCGACCGAGGAGATCGGGAGCGAGAAGCAGATGGCGCCCGCGGGGGTGCCGGGGCCGGCGTTTTCCTTGATGGCCTTCATGATGGCGGCCTTCTCCTCGCTGCGCGCGACGATGTAGACCACGTCCTTCTCGTCGGCCAGCGTCACGCCGAAGAACTTCTCCGCGCGGCCGGAGCCGGTGCCCTTCGCGTGGAGCACGGTGCCGCCGCCTGCGCCGGCGGAGCGGGCCGCGTCCATGACAAAGTCAGACTGGCCCTCGTTCAGGATGGCGACGATCAGTTCATGTGCAAACGTCATATCCGGGATTCCTCCTGTATCTTTCTTGTCGCTGAGATAAGCCAGCGTCCTGCCGCCCGCGACGCTCTTGAGCGGGATGGAGAGCATGACGCCGTTGCCGGGGATGTCGATAAACAGGCGGCGCTTGGCTGCCTTGAGGAGCTGTCGCTCCTCACTGGCGCTCGCCACACCCGTCACGACGGCCTTGTCCGTCGCTTCGAGCCCATAGAGCGAGAGGTGTTCGCTGCGCGCCGTCCCCACACCGAGGTGCGTGAAGATCATGTGCAGGCCGCAGGAGGCATAGAGATCCTGCATGATCTGTGCCTTGCTGCGGTCGGTGATGCTGATGATACAGTACAGCTCCATCTCAGGCCACCTCCCAGAGTTCGATGATGTCATCGTCGCCGAAGGCCGCGGCGGGGGCGGTCTGCTCGCTGCGGCGGGACTTGACGACGTAGATTGCGCCCATCGCCTGTACGGTGATGAGCGGCATCATCGCCACGAGCGCCACGAGGCCGAACGCGTCGGTCATGACGTTGCCGCCGAGCGCGCCGCAGGCGCCCATCGCCAGCGGGAGCATGAACGTCGCCGTCAGCGGGCCGGAGGCCACGCCGCCGGAGTCGAAGGCGATGGCCGTGAACGTGCGCGGGACGAAGAAGCTCAGCCCCAGCGCGACGGCGTACCCCGGCACGAGGAACCACAGGATCGGAATGCCCGTCAGCACCCGCACCATCGCAAGACCGTTCGCCGCAGCGACGGCGACGGACAGGCTCACGCCCATGGCGCGCGCCGTGATGGTGCTCGCACTGAGCTCCTCCACCTGCCGGTTGAGGATATGGACGGCGGGCTCGGCGTTGATGATGTACCAGCCCATGAGCATGGACACCGGCACCAGCAGCCACACGCGCCAGCCCACCGTCAGCTGCGCGCCGAGGACATAGCCGAGCGGCGAGAAGCCAATGTTCACGCCCGTGAGAAACAGCACCAGGCCGACATATGTATAGAGGATGCCCGCGAGGATCCGCGCAAACGGCAGCCGCCGCAGGTGCAGCGAGACGACCTGAAACACGAGGAAGAACGCGAAGATCGGCAGCAGCGCCACGGCGACCTCACCCATGTATTCCGGAATGGCGTGCAGGTACTGCCCGCCCATCTCGACGGTGTTTTCCAGCGCGGCGATGACCGTCTCGGCCGCGGCGTCCGTCTCGGGCTGATAGATCGCGCCGAGCAGCAGCACCGCCGCGACCGGCCCGATCGAGCACAGCGCCACAAGACCGAAGCTGTCGGCCTTAGCGTCCTCGTCGCTTCGGATGGACGCGACGCCCACTCCGAGCGCCATGATGAACGGAACCGTCATCGGCCCGGTCGTCACGCCGCCGGAGTCGAACGCGACGGAGAGGATCGACCGGTCAGAGAGAAACGCGCCGAGAAACACGAGCGCGTAGAACACGATCAGCAGCGTCCGCAGCGAGATGCGGAACAGAATACGCGCCATGCAGATCATGAGGAACAGACCCACGCCGACGGACACCGTGAGCACGAGGGCGGTTTTGTCGATGGCGGGGACGTTCGTCGCGAGTACCTGCAGATCCGGTTCGGCGATGGTGATGGCCGCGCCGAGGACAAAGCTCAGCGCGAGGATGAGCCACAGGCGGCGCGACTTCGTCATCTTCGCGCCAATGAGGTTGCCGATGCGGCTCATGGACATGTCCGCCCCGAGGGTGAACAGTCCCATTCCGACGATCAGCAGCAGTGACCCGATGAGAAACGAGAGCATCAGCCCCGTGTCGACCGGCACGAGGGCCAGACACAAAACGGCGACGATGACCGTCACGGGGAGGACGGAGGCGGCGGCCTCCTTCATTTTTTCGTTGATGGCATACTGAACAGGCAAATGGTTCGCTCCTTTTCCAGAAATTTCCAGCAGCGTGCAGCCCGCCTCATCGCCTTCCGAAGCCCGGAGGGCGCAGGCCGAATGCACGCGATACCTGTTTTCATTATAGCAGAAATCCGCCCCCGCCGCCAGTAAACCACATTAATATTCTGTGAAGATTTACAAAACAGGCGGCGGGTCGCCCGCCCGCCGCCTGTTAAAAAGGTCTCGCCGAGTTCGCGCCGCCGCAGCGGCGCGAATAAATTGCAATCCGTTTTTTTCATCAAAGTGTGCGGGCTGTGCCTGCACACTTTGATGAAGGCTACATGATGCCCGTCGCTTCCTTACTGCGCGCGATGGCCGCGTTCAGGCGGCGCGCCGGGTAGTACAGCAGCAGGCCAAGTACCATAAACAGCACGCACATGCCAAGCAGGATGCCCATGCACTTCCAGTAGGTGGTTCCGTACGCGCCGCCGATCGTCTCGCGGATCATATCCATGCCGTAGTGGAACGGCATGATGGGGTAGAGCGTCTGGAACAGCTGCGGCACCACGTCGATCGGGTAGGTGCCGCCGGAGCCCGCGACCTGCAGCACCATGATGATGACCGAGAGGGCCATGCCGATGTTGTCGAGCGCGTAGACGAGCGAATAGTTCATCACGCAGAAGTTCAGCGAGCACACACAGCAAGCGAGCAGGAAGCGGCCGGGGCTGACGCACTGCATCCCGATGTAGTACAGGCACCCAAGGCCCGTGACGAGGGCCTGAATCTGCCCGATGAGGAAGAACAGGATGAAGCGGCCGAAGTAGCGCTGGGTCGCGTTCACGCCGAGCATGGCCGCGCGGGCCGGGCGCAGCTGCACCTTGACCATCGTGGCCGTGAGGAGCGAGCCGACAAACAGCGCCAGCATGATGTAGTACGGAGCCATGGCCGAACCATAGGTCGAGATCTCATAGACCTTCTCGGTCTGGAGCTCGACGGGGGAGGAGAGGTAGTCCGCCATGCCGTCGGGATTGTTCTCGAGCACGTCGGAGAACTGGCGGAACGCCTCGCTCTCGGAAAAGCTCTTCACGTCGCCCGCGAGCCGCTCCAGACCGGTCGAGAGCGTATTCGTCAGGTTCACGGCGGCGGAGAGGGTATTCTGCGTCTGGCCGAGGGCGGCCTGATAGCCGCTGAGCGTATTCTGCAGGCCGGAGAGCTCCTGTCGTCCCGTGCCGAGGACGGAGCTGAGCTTGCTCAGATCTTCGCGCGCGTTCGCGGTCATCTTGTTGAGGGCACTGTTCACGCTGTCGTTCGCGCGGAGGACGGCCATGCGCAGGTTCTCGCGGATCCTGCTGACCTCGCCGTCGAGCTCCTCGACGGCTTTCTCCCAGTCGGGGCGCTCCTCGATCTTCTGGCGCAGGTCGGCGATGCGGTCGATGGCGGACTGCAGGGCGCTGCGCACCTCGGGGAACTTGTCGAGGATGGGGTTTGCGGCCAGCTCCTCGAGCTTTTCCTGCTGGGCGGCGAGCTGCTTATCGACTTGGTCAAGCCCGCCCGTCAGAAACTCGTGCCACTTCGCCGCGTCGCTGAGCGCCTTGTCGATGGACTGCTGCACGCGGTCGAGCTGCTGGTCGACGCGGTCAAGCGCATCAATCACCTCCGTCAGCTCCGCGTTTTCGGGCAGGAGCTGCGAGGCCGAGCCGATGGTGCTCTGGCCGGACTGGAGGACGTTGCCGACGTCGTCGATGACGATCCCGGCGCAGCCGATCAGGTTCCCCGCCTGATCGGACAGGGACTGCAGCGACTGGAGCGTGGCGCTGAGCTGCGCCATGCTGGCCGACGCGTCCTCAAGGTGGACGGTCAGACGCTGCGCCACGTCCTGCGCGTCGAGACCGAGGGCGTTGAAGACGGAGTTCGCCGTGGTGACGGCGTTTGCGACCGTCTCAATGACGGTGCTGTTGATCTCCTCCTGCACGGCGGTCTTGGCCTTGCTGGTGATCTTGGGGGCGATGGCGTTTTTCTTCTCGTTTTCGTAGTACTGGATCTGCGGGTGGCGCAGATCACCCTCGAGAATGCTGACAAAGTCGCTCGTCAGATCGGTGGGCATGATGAGCGCGGCGTAATACTCGCCGGACTCAACGCCCGCGAGCGCTTCTTCACGCGTGTCGAGGAACTGCCAGCCCATCTGGTCGTTCGAGTGCAGGGCGTCGATCACCATGTCGCCGATGTTGAGCTTGACGCCGAGGATATCGCGCCCCTCGTCCTCGCTCGCAACGGCGATATGGATGTTCGAGGTGGCGGACGTGCCGTAGGGGTCCCAGTTCGAGAAGATGTTGAACCACGCATACAGGCACGGCACAAGGCACAGGCCGATGATGACGACCACCGTCACGACGCTCGCCGTCAGGCGGCGCCAGTCCGAACGGAAGACGCTGAAAACCTTTCTCACTTCCGTCCCTCCTCTCCCTGCTGCCACAGGTCCTCGGACAGACCCTGCAGCGCCTGGCTCAGCAGAGACAGATCATGCGCCACGCGGGCCATGCGCTGCGGCTCCTGCATGAGCTGATTCAGATCAAGCGGGGCCGTGCACGGGGCGAGCGCCGTGGGCGCGGCGGGCTGCTGCGCGGGCTGCGGCTCCGAGGGGGCGGCGTCACCGCCGTACTCGGCGAGGATGTTCTCAAGCGAATAGTCCTCGTCCGCGGCAGCCGCCTGCGCGCGGGCGGCGCGACGGGTACGCGGGGGCTGGGCAGTGCGGCGCGCGCGGGGCGCCTGCGCCGCGAGACGCGACGGGACATAGGACGCCGCGCGGCTTCCACCGGCGCTTTCGTCGGCGGGGGCCGCTTGTGCCGCAGGTTCCGGGGCGGGCTGCTCCGGGGCGGGGGATTCCGGCTCCGGCTGCTCCGGTTCCGGATCCTCCAGCGGCTCGAGATCCACGAGCGAGCGGGGCAGGTCAAACACCGCTGGGATGGACTCCTCCGGCTCCGGCGGCGTTTCGACGCCCTCGAGTGCGTCCGCCTCGCGGCGCAGTCTCGCGGCCAGACGGGATTTCGGGCTGCTCTCCGGAAGGGTGAGAATTTCGCTCAGTTCCCCCTCGCGCATGTTCGCGATGTGGCCGACCTTATGCTGCATCTGATAGTCCATATACTCCACGCCGATGAGATACGCCGCCACGCCGAACATGGAGACGATCCACAGCAGCAGGAAGATCACCTTCGAGCTCTGGGAGATAAACACCAGCGCCAGCAGGCCGACCGTTACGCCGACCAGCGCCCAGAGCCCCTTGCGGATGCGGCGGCGGTTGCCCTGCCGCAGATCCGAAACCTCGCCGAGCAGGCGCTGATACATCTGTTCAAATTCCTGATTATTCTGCAAAATAAGCGCCTCCTCTCAAAACAGCTCCGACTCCTCCAGCTTCTCCTCGACGAACTCGTTCAGGCCGATAAACGGCTTTCGCACAAACAGGCCGATGATGAGCGCGGCCACGGCGAAGAGCATCAGATACCCGATCTGCACGAGCCATGTATTGCCGTACATGCCGCAAAGGCACTCGCGCACCGCGTCGATGGCATAGGGGAAGGGGAAGAAGTGATAGATTTTGCGGTAAACCTGCGGCAGCAGCTCGATCGGGAACGTACCCGACGAGCCCGCAATCTGCAGGACCATCACGACGACCACGACGGCCTTGCCGACGTCGCCGAAGGAGATGGCGAGCGAGTAGATCAGCAGGCTGAACACGAAACTCGTCAGCGCGCCCGTGAGGTAGAACATCCCGATGTTTTCGCATTGGACGCCGAGGATAAAGAGGTCGCCGGTGACGATCACCGCCGCCTGCAGCTCGTTGAAGAGCAGGAACGTGAGGTAGCGGCCGAAATACAGGTGCCACGGCTTCGGATCGAGCAGGCCGTCGGGTTTCGCGTGTACCTTCATGAGCGCCACGAGGATGACACCGCCGACCCAGATGGCCAGCACCGAGTAAAACGGCGCCATGGCCGAGCCGTAGTTCGCGACGGGATAGACCGGCTCCACGGACGTCTGCACGAGCTCAGAGAAATACTGCCCGTAGACGGCGGGGTCGCCGCCGAGGATGTCCACGAGGGTGGACAGCTGCGTCTGCGTACCGGAGAGGTCGAGGTTTTCGATCAGCTCCGTCAGCTTGGCACTGGCATCACTGATGGCCGCCTGCCCGTCCGCGAGGACGGAGTCAAGGCTACCCTGCAGACCCTGTGCCTGAGAGAGGAGCGTGCGCACGTCCGCGGCCGTGCCCTTCAGGCCGTCGAGCATGCCCTCGGCCTGCCCGGCGACGTCCTTGATGTCCTGCGCGAGGTCACTCTGCGAGGGGGTGAGCAGATCGCCCACGCGGTTTGTGAGCGCGTCGACCGCGTCGACGCAGCTCTTCACGGCGGCGAGCGCGTCATCCTTGCTCTCGACCAGACCGGGCAGGGAGTTAAGCTGCGCCTGCAGGCCGAAGAGTCGTTCGCTCAGCTCCTGCGCGGCCTTCTGGGCGGCCTGCGCGGCGGAGCCGGTCTGACCGTCAAAGCGGTGGCCCCAGTCGGAGACGGCCTGCCCGGCCTTGCCCAGCTCCTGCGCGGCGGCAGAGAGGGCGCGGTCGGCGGCGGCAAGCGCCGCCTCGTTGTTCCCACCGTTCACGGCCGTCTCCAGCGCCTGATACGCCTGCTGCAGGGCGGAGTCCGCCTTCTGCAGCGCCGCGTAGATCTCGCGGCTGATCTGGCTGACGGTAGCTGTCAGATCCCCGGTCGAGGGAGTGTGGCTGTTCATGGACGAGACGAGATCCGAAACCTCCTGCGAGAGGGCACTGTCCATGCCACCGCCCGCGCCGGCGTTGGCATACGCCTGCAGCGTCTGGTTCAGCGAGAGCAGCAGCGTGTTCGCCTGCGTCAGCAGACCCTGCGCCGAGCCGACAGGATCGTCCGCCGTCAGTGCCTGCGACAGGTCGCTTGCGTCGCGGAAGATGTTTCCGATAAGCACCTCGAGATAGTTCTCGGTGATGCTCTGCTTCAGGTTCGAGGCGGCAGTATCGGTGATTTTCGTCGCGACGGCGTTCTTCTTGTCGTTTTCGTAGTAGGTGATGGTGGGCTTGCCCGTCCACTGGGTGAGCATGTTATACATATTATATGTAAAGTCCTCACCGATCACGACCGCGGCATAGTAGTCACCCGCGCGGACGCCCTCGACGGCCTCGTCCTGCGTGTCGACAACGACCCAGTTGATGCTCGTTGACTCACGCAGATCGTCGAGCACGTCGCGGCCCTTGTTGACCGTCTCGCCCTCGGGCGTTGTGTAGTCCTCGTCGAGCGAGGCCACGGCGATTGAGATTCCGCCGGTGTTGCCGTAGGGATCCCAGTTTGAGTAGATGTTGAGCCAGGCATACAGGCTCGGCAGAATCACGATGGCGATCGCCACCACCATGGCAAAAAAATGCCGGGACAGCAACCGTATATCCGTTCGAATAATTCGCCAGATATTCCGCATAATTCCTCCCCTTTACATAGTGCTGCGCAGCTTGCGCAATCTGATCTATACCGATAAAATAACACTTGTATTATACTGATTTCCCGGGAAATGTCCATCCCTTTTAGGGTTTGTTTCAGAAAATTTACAATTTTTCCTTGTAACGCGAAAAAGCGGAGGGAATGATTGCGGGGGCGTGTGGCCTTCGGCGACATACTTTTTGCCAGCAGCGGCAAAAAGTATGCAAAAAATGCCGCCAAAACCAAGGTTTTGGAAATCGCCGAAGCGCCGCCAGTGGCGGATGAAGCGAGGCGGTTTCGAGGAAGTGTCCCGATTGGCGGTCACGAAGTGGCCGGGAATCGGCTGACACGACGGTGTATATCCTAAGCGCGCCCCGCGATAGAAGTACCGGCTCCTACATTTTAGATTGTCAGCGGCAGCGGTGCAGGAAATCGGACAATACTACATTTCGAACACGTCCTACCGAAAAAACCACTTGTCGACCGAAAAAGGAAGTCCAGAAACCTTGGTTTCTGGCGCGCTTTTGTTCACTTTTCCCGCGTGGGAAAAGTGACCCGCCGGAGGCCGGACATGCCGATTCAACGACCCAATCCTTTCCGGCCAAAGGCAGCTTTCACGTCAAAAACAGCCCGATTTTATGAGACTTTTTTATCCCGAAGATAGTTTATCACAATAAAGCACCGACGCGCGCAAAAGTTGTACGGATTATACGGATAATGTGTGAAAAATTTGTCAAATGCGCCGAAATTTTCCTGTTAGGCAAAATTTAACTGTACGAACGGGATAAATTGCGCTAAAATTAACAATGTACGCAGGGAGCGTATAAATTTGAGAGCAGGGGGCGCATGGTTGTGTCTTTTGAAAATTACGAGGAAATGTACCGTCAGAAGCTGCGGACGGCGGACGAGGCCGTGAAGGTCATCAAGTCCGGCGACTGGGTCGATTATGGGTTCTGCGCGATTCACCCGCGTGTGCTCGACGAGGCGCTCGCGCGGCGCGCGCCGGAGCTGGAGGACGTGAAGGTCCGCGGAGGCATCAGCCTGTGGAAGCCCGCAATTTTCGACATCGAGAATCCCGCTGACCATATCATCTTCAACTCCCACCACATGAGCTCTGTTGAGCGCCACCAGATTGCCAGCGGCGCCGCGTTTCATGAGCCCATGCGCTATTCGGAGCTGCCGCGCTATTACTACGACCACATCACGCCGCCGGACGTCGCCATGTTCCAGGTGGCTCCGATGGATAAGCACGGATACTTCAACTTCGGTCTGTCCGCCTCGCATGTGATGGCCGTGTGCGAGATGGCGAAGGTCGTGATCGTGGAGGTCAACAAAAACATGCCGCGCTGTCTCGGCGGGTTCGACAACGCCATCCACATCAGCGATGTCGACATGATCGTCGAGGGGCGCAATGACCCGATGGGCATCCAGCCCAGCGCCGCGGCCGACGACGTGGACCGCGCGGTCGCAAAGCTGATTGTCGAGCAGATCCCGAACGGCGCGTGCCTGCAGCTCGGCATCGGCGGCATGCCGAATACCGTCGGCGCGATGCTCTGTGAGTCCGATCTGAAGGATCTGGGCGTCCACACGGAGATGTATGTCGACGCGTATGTCGACCTCGCCATGGCGGGGAAGGTGAGCTGCATGAAGAAGAATATCGACCGCGGCCGTCAGGTCTACGCCTTCGCCGCGGGCACGCAGAAGCTCTATGACTACCTCGACGACAACCCCGCCTGCATGTCCGCGCCCATCAGCTATACGAACGACGTGCGCACGATCGCGGCGATTGATAACTTTATTTCCATCAATAACGCCGTGGATGTCGACCTCTATGGACAGGTCAACGGCGAGACGGCCGGCACCAAGCAGATCAGCGGCGCGGGCGGCCAGCAGGACTTCGTCCTCGGCGCGTACCTGTCCAAGGGCGGCAAGAGCTTTATCTGCCTGTCCTCGACGTTCAAGGACAAGAAAGGCGGCGTGCATTCCCGCATCCGTCCGACGCTTGCGCCCGGTTCCGTTGTGACGGATACGCGCGTGAACACGATGAACGTCGTTACGGAGTACGGCTGCGTGTGCCTGAAGGGCCTGAGCGTGTGGGAGCGCGCGGAGAAGCTGATCTCCATCGCGCACCCCGACTTCCGCGAGGAGCTGATCCGCGCCGCCGAGCAGCAGCAGATCTGGTATCCGCACAACAAGAGATAACACCCGGATATACCGGCAGCCCCTGTCTGAGATGGACGGGGGCTGCTTTTTGCGCGGATATGGCCCGAGGGCGCCGCGAGAATTCTCGCGGCGCCCCCGGGCTGTATGTAAAGGAGAAACGAAGTATGCTTATTCAAGACCGAACAGCAGGTCGTCGTAGGTCGGGAACGGCCAGAAGGAACGGGCGGTCAGCGTCTCGGCCTCGTCACAGACGGCGCGCAGGCGGCTCATCTGCGGCAGCACCCGGTCGCGCATGGCACAGGAGGCGCGGGTTACGTCATCGAACGCATGTACCTCGCGCAGGATGCTGTCGAGTTCGTCGGCGGCAGAGCTGATGGCGTCGGTCAGGGTGGAGAGCTTGGCGATGCGGCTCTTTTCGTAGCTGCACGGCAGCGCCGGGACGGCGGCCGTCTTGGCGGAGAGCGCCGCGGCAAGGCTCTGCGCATAGGCTTCGACGGCGGGGAGAATCTCGCGGCGGGCCATGTCGACCATCGTGCGGCCCTCGATGTTCACGGTCTTGCAATAGTTATCGAGGGTGATGTCGTAGCGGGACTGGATTTCGGCTGCGGTCATGACCTTCAGGCCCGTCAGCATGG
>USAC01000047.1 GCA_900552475.1 uncultured Eubacteriales bacterium
GCCTGCAGGGATGCTGGCGTGATGATCCTTTAAGAACTTCATTCCAAAGGGCACGGCCCTTTGGAATGAAAAAGATTCGCTCCGAACCGCGCGTTTTACCCTCTTGCAGCGGGCAAAACACACTCTCTCCGCGCAAAGTGTATTTTGCGACGTACACGCCGCCGCAAAAAACGAATTTCATCTTATTCGCGGCCCCCAAGCCGCGAACTCCGTGAGACTGAAAAGAGGATGCTTGCTATGCAAGCATCCTCTTTTTTAGTCTTGGTCGTTTTCGTATTTTTTCCGGAGGTCTTCGATGTGGTCGGCGAGCTCTGGGTAGCGCGCGTGCAGATGACGGCGCAGTTCCTCGCGGTGCTCGGCCATCCGCTGGGCCAGCTCCGGATGCTCGCGGCGCAGCGTCTCGGACAGGTGCGCGCGCTCCCGGTCGAGCTGCGACAGGACGCTCCCCTCCGGACGGGAGAGGAGGACGGCCAGCTCCGCGATGTGCTCCTCAAGGTGGGAAATGAAGGCGTCGCGGTCGATCTCGCCATGCCAGCGGCCGCTGTGGATGAGGTGCTCGAGTTGCTCAGGGCGGTCGGCACTCTCCGTATGCTCCAGCGTCTGCAGCGTCTGGGCGGCGAGCTGTTCCATGCGCTCCTCCGCCTCGTCGCCGTAGGCCCACTCGAACTCCTGTGTCTGGCGGCGCAGCTCCTCCTCCGGCCGCGGCATCGGCCCCGACCAGAGCCCGCAGTCCTGCAGCGCGGAGAGCAGCGTGCGGCGCACGGCGCCGCTTTCGATCAGGCTGTCCGCCCCGTAGCGGCGCAGCTCATCGTTCACCTGTCCGATGTGCTCGGTGAGATAGAAGCGGACGCCGCGGCGGGCGAGCTTCTGGTGCAGGACGACGAGCCGGTCGGCGGCGGAGAGATCCACGCTGACGATGGCGCTCGCGTCGACGATCACGGCGCGCGTCTCCGGTGTGACGGCGTCCTCAATCTCCTGCTGGAAGAGGGCGATGTTCGCGAAAAACAGGCTCCCGCTGAAGCGGTAGAGTACCACGCCGGGGATGGGCTGTGCCTGACTCATGCGCCCCTGCGGATAAAAGCCCGGCTCGCCGGGGATGACGCCGAGAAAGTCACGCTTCGGCTGGGACGCGCGGTGGATGACGTCCGCAAACGACAGCAGCACCCCGATGATGACGCCGTAGATCGTCCCGAGCACCAGCACGCCGAGAAACGCGCCGGCGAAGATATAGAACTCCTTCCGGTCGGCGCGGAAGAGCCGGTGTGCGATGTGAAACTCCGTCGCGCCCATGAGCGCGGAGATGACGATCGCCGTGAGCACCGGGATGGGGAGGTACTGGATGAACCCCGTGCCCAGCAGCAGCATGCACGACATGACCGCCGCCGCGATGAGCGAGACGGCCTGTGTCCGCCCGCCGTACTGCTCGTTCATCGACGAGCGCGAGACGCTCCCGTTCACCGGGCAGCAGCCGACAAGGCATGCGGCAAAGTTGCTGAGTGAAAAGGTGAGAATCTCCCGGTTATCGCGCAGCGTATAGTCTCCGCGCAGGGCGAAGCTGTTCTCGGCGAGAAGCGTCTCGGCCATGATGACAACCGCGACCGGGAGCGTCGAGCCGAGTGCCTGCGCAGGGGAGAGCAGGCGCAGATCCGGCAGGCGGAGCGGCGGCAGCCCCGGCTCCACCGCGGCGAGCGTCGCAACCCCGCGCGTGGGCAGGTCGAGCGCCACGGAGCAGACCGCGCCGAGCGCCATAATCGCGATGGCCATCGGGAACTTCGGAAACAGCCGCTTACCGGCGAGCAGAATTCCAAGCGCCGCCAGCCCCAGCGCAAGCGACAGCCAGTGGATCTCCCCGCAGGCGGCGATGAGATGCCGCGTCAGCTCCGGCAGCTCGCCGGTTCCAGCCGTGCCACCGAGGAGCTTCGGGGTTTGCATGAGGATGATGGTGCAGCAGATGCCGCTGATGAATCCGCCCATGACGGGCGTGGAGATGAAGTTGAGCACCTTCCCCGCGCGCAGCGCCGCGAACAGCAGCAGCCAAAGCGCGGTATAAAACGTCAGCACCGGGACGAGGGCGACAGCCTCGCCCGACCCGAGCGCGACGCCGAGCGACGAGAGCACCGCGCCCACCATGGCCGCCGGGGCGGCGTCCACACCGAAGATAAACTGCGGCGAGGTGGAAAAGAGCGCGAACAGCAGCACTGGCAGCACCGAGCCGTACAGCCCGTACACCGCGGGCAGACCCGCAATCTGCGCGTAGCCCATCGAGATCGGGATGGACACAGCGGCGATGACCACGCCGGAGAGCAGATCCTTTGGCAGATTCTCTTTTTTGTACCCCTGCAGGGTCGTGAGAACAGGCAGCTTCATGGCGCTCACCGGTCGTTCACGGTCAGACGCAGGACATCGGGCCGGGCATAGTGCCCGCAGACGTCCAGCTCCATTTTGGCCGCCGCGGCCTGCGTCATGTCAAGCTCGGCGAAGATAATCTCCTCACGGTCCCAGACGGGCTGGGTGACGTAGTGGCCAAAGGGGTCGACGATGCAGCTGCCGCCGCGGCAGACAATCTGCGGCAGGCGCTGCACCTCCGCCGTCTCCCGCAGGTGCGCGGGGTACATGTCGCGCGTGAAAAAAAGGTCGGCGTTGATGAAGAAGCAGCGCCCCTCGCGCGCAATGTGCCGCACGGCGTCCTGCCACTCGGGGTTGTCGTTCGTGTTGGGGGAGAGGTAGAGCGTGACACCCTTTTCATAGAGAGCGGCGCGCGCAAGCGGCATGTAGCTCTCCCAGCAGATGAGACTTGCCATCGGCCCCCACGGCGTCCCGGCAGTGGGGAAGAAGCCGCGGTCGGCGTCGCCCCAGACGACGCGCTCCGACCCTGTCGGTCTGAGCTTACGGTGTACGGGCTCGAGCGTCCCGTCCGGGCGGATGATGAGGTTGGAATTATAGAGCGTGCCGGTCACGCCGTCGCGCTCGGAGATACCGATACTGAGCCAGATGCCGTGCTCGCGCGCGGCGGCGCAGAGCGCGGCCGTCTCCACGCCGGGCACGACGATGGAGTTTTCATAGTACCGCAGCCACTCGGCGCGCCCCTCCTCCGTCCGCTCGCCGACGCTGAAGCCGAAGTTCATCCCGTAGGGATAGCCGGGGAGGAACAGCTCCGGAAAGACGATCACCTCCGGCGCGTATTCCCGGACGGCCCGCTCGATGAGCGCGAGCGCTTTTTCAAGGCCCTTCCGCTTGTCGAAGAGCACCGGGGCGGCCTGTATGACGGCCAGACGGCAGGTTGGCTGCAGATCCTTCATAGGGGTTTCTCCTTTAAAATCGGTTTATTTGCGCAGGTTCGGGTAGTTCGTGTTGATGCAGTAGACGTCCCAGTCCGCAAGGCGCCGGATCTCGGGCAGTGAGTTCGCCGTCCACGGGGCGAGGCGGATACCGTGCGCGCGGAAGTCGGCGACGATGTCGTCGCTGAGGTAATTGCCGTCCGGCATGAAGAACTGCACGTCATTGTCGCGGCAATACTGCCCGGCCTGTCCGATGACCGGACCCTTCCAGAGAAAGCCCGCGTCGATCTCCGGCGCGAGACGGCGGCAACGCAGGATGGAGACGTTGTTGAACGAGGAGAAAATGACCCGCTTCTCCATCCCGAACGCGCGGACGAGGGCGATGACCTTCTCCTCGAGCCGGGGGTAGTACTGGCGGTTGTTCTTGAGCTCCATGTTTACGATCAGCTCCGTCGGCGCGACGAGCTCCAGAAACTCGCGCAGCGTGGGGATCTCATTCTTCCCGTACAGCCCGCGAAAGCCCGACGACGCGTCGAGCCGCTTGAGCTCACTGACCGTCAGGTCACGCAGATAGCCGTGATACCCCGTGACGCGGTCGAGCGTCTCGTCGTGAAAGACAACGACCTCGCCGTCGCGCGAGAGCTGCACGTCCATCTCGAAGCCGTCCACGCCAAGCTCGATGGCCTTCTGGAATGCCAACAGTGTGTTTTCCGGATAGAGACCGCTCCATCCGCGGTGCGCAAAGTTCAGACTCATGCCCTGATAACCTCCTGCCGCGGCGGTCTGTGCCGCCGCACTGATACTGCACATTATAGCGGTAAAGCCCGTCCGCGTCAACGCCGCCGGGCAGAAAAGTGCGCCTTGCAATCGGCCGCGCGGGAGGGTATACTATATTTCATTGAGTATTTGAGAGGGGAGGGAACCGCCATGTTCGCCGTGATCGACACGGAGACAACTTATGCCGATGAGGTCATGTCCATCGGGATCGTGATGGCCGACGAGGAGACGTTCCGCCCCGTGGACGCCCGGTACTATATCATCGCGCCCACCTATCAGACCGGCGGCATGTTCTCCCATGTGCTCCAGAGCACCGAGCGCTGCACGCTGCCGTTTGCGCAGCGCGTCTGTTTGCGGCGGGACGCGCTCGAGGATCTGCGTGCCTTTATGGCGCGGTATGGCGCGGACACGATCTTTGCCTATAACGCGAATTTTGACCGGAGCCACCTGCCGGAGCTGCGGGCGTATAATTGGGGCGACATTATGTGGGCGGCCGCCTACCGCCAGTTTAACCCGACCATCCCTGCGGACGCGGACTGCTATGCGACGGGACGGCTGAAGTGCGGCTGCGGGGTGGAGGCCACGCTGCGGCGGCTTCTGGGCCGCGCGGACTATTACGAGGTACATAACGCCCTCGCCGACGCGGTGGACGAGCTGCTGATCATGCGCCTGCTGGCGCATCCGCTCTGCCTCTATCAAAAGCCCGCCAAGGCCCCGCGGGCGGCGCGATAAACACATCAGGAACAGGAGATACCTATGACGGATTATTTTGCGATCACCCTGCCGGAGGACAGCATCCGTGCCATCAGTTCCATCGGCCTTGCCCATCTGGGCGACGCGGTGTATGAGCTGCTGGTGCGCACATGGCTCTGCGCGCACGGAAAGGCGACGGGCAAGGCTCTGCACCGCTGCGCGGCGCAGCTGGTCTGCGCGCCGAAGCAGGCGGAGCTCGCCGAGCGGATCCTTCCCGAGCTGACGGAGGAGGAGCAGGCGGTCTTCCGCCGCGGACGCAACGCGAACGTCCACTCCATCCCCGCGCACGCGAGCCGCGCGCAGTATCAGCAGGCGACGGCGCTCGAGGCGCTCTTCGGGTGGCTGTATCTGCAGGGGCGGCGCGAGCGCGTGAACGAGCTGTTTTCGCGCATGATGGAGGAGGAATAACGCATGGCACTGGATGCAATTTGCCTGCAGAGCGTCGTGCGGGAGCTGAAGAGCCAGATCGTCGGCGCGCGGATCGAGAAGATCCAGCAGCCCACGCGCGACCAGATCGTCCTGCTGCTGCGCGGGTCACGGCGGCTGCTTGTATGCGCCGGGGTGGGTCAGCCGAGACTGCACCTGACGCGCCTGCTGCGCGACAACCCCAGCCAGCCGCCCATGTTCTGCATGCTGCTGCGCAAGTATCTCGCCGGCGGGCGCATCGCGGCGCTGCGTCAGGCAGAGCTCGAGCGCGTGGTGGAGCTGGAGATCGAGGCACTCGACGAGCTCGGCGAGCAGAGCCGCTTCCGCCTGATTCTCGAGGCGATGGGGCGGCGGTCGAACCTGATTCTCTGCGCGGTGGACGGACACATCATCGACTGTCTGCGCCGCGTCGATTTTGAGATGTCGCAGGAGCGGCAGGTGCTGCCGGGACTGTTTTACCACCTGCCGCCCGCGCAGGACAAGCGCTCGCCGCTGGCGGCGGAGCGGGAGGAGTTTCTGGAGCAGCTTGCGCAGGCCCCGGCGGAGCAGGCGCTCGACCGGTGGCTGCTCGATACCTACACGGCCATCTCGCCGCTCGTCGCGCGCGAGTTGGTCTACCGCGCCTGCGGGGCGACGGATGCGCGCCGCAGTGGGAACGAAAATGCGCTCTGGGAGAGCTTTTCCGCGTGGCAGAGCGCCGTCCGCGCGCAGAATTTCCTCCCGGTGCTCCTGCGCCGGGACGGAAAGCCCGCGGACTTCACCTATGGGCCGGTCTTTCAGTACGAGGGCGCCATGGAGCAGGAGACGGCGGAGAGCTTTTCCCAGCTGCTCGACGACTTCTACGCCGGGCGCGAGCAGTCTGACCGCGTCCGCCAGAAGGGGCAGGACCTCCTCAAGACGGCGACGAGCGCCCGCGACCGCGTGCGCCGCAAGCTCGCCGCGCAGGAGAAGGAATACGCCCAGACACAAAGCCGCGAGCAGCTGCGCCTGTGCGGCGAGCTGATTACGGCCAATTTCTACCGTATGGAGCGCGGCATGACGAAGCTGACGGCGGAGAACTACTACGAGGAGGGCTACCCGCCGGTCGACATCCGGCTCGACGCGCGCCTGTCGCCGCAGGAGAACGCCGCGCGGTATTTCAAGCAGTACACCAAGGCCAAGACGGCGGAGAAAATTCTCACCGAGCAGCTTGTACGCGGCCGCGCGGAGCTGCAGTACCTCGAGAGCGTCCTGCAGGAGCTGGCGCAGGCCGAGAGCGAGCAGGATTTCAACGACATCCGCGCGGAGCTGACGGACGGCGGCTATATCCGCCAGCGCGGCAGGAAGCAGCCGGGCTTCCAGCGGCAGTCGAAGCCGCGCGTGTTCCGCTCGTCGGCGGGTCTGCGGATCCTCGTCGGGCGCAACAACCGCCAGAACGACAAACTCACCACGCGCGAGGCTGACAAGCGCGACATCTGGCTGCACACGCAGAAGATCCACGGCAGCCACGTCATCCTCTGCACCGGCGGCGCGGAGCCGGACGCGCAGAGTCTGCTCGAAGCGGCGCAGCTTGCGGCGTACTTCTCACAGGGGCGCGAGAGCGCGAATGTCCCCGTCGACTATACGCCGGTGAAGTTCGTGAAAAAGCCCGCGGGCGGCCGCCCCGGCATGGTGATCTATACAACCTATCAGACGCTGTACGTCACGCCCGACGAGCAGCTTGCGCAGCGTCTGGCGTCGAAGTGAGGAGGGAAGATCGATGATCCGGACGGCGCAGCCACGCGACCTCGCGCGGATTCTGGAAATCTATGACTACGCCCGCGGCTTCATGGAGCGCACCGGGAACGCCAGCCAGTGGGGGAAGCACTTTCCCCCGGAGGAGCTCCTGCGTGAGGACATCCGTGCGCAGCGTCTCTTCGTGATTGAGGAGAACGGGGCGGTACACGGCGTGTTCGCCTTCATCATCGGCGACGACCCGACGTATCAGACGATCGAGCAGGGGAGCTGGCTCGCGGGCGGCGCCTACGGCACGATCCACCGCATCGCCGGGGACGGGCAGGTGCACGGGCTGCTGCGCCGGGCGGTCGATTTCGGCTGGGAGCGCATCCCGCACCTGCGCATTGACACGCACGAAAATAACCGCGTCATGCAGTACCTGATCGAAAAGTGCGGTTTTTCCTACTGCGGCGTGATTCACGTTGATGACGGCTCGCCGCGCCTTGCCTACGAGCGGGTGTAATGGAATCTCACTTCATAGAAAAAGAGGGCTTTGCCGCATGGCAAAGCCCTCTTTTTTCACTTCTGCGGGAGCGTATCGATGATCGTCTGGATCCCCTTGCTGAAGAAGTTGATGTTCCGCCGGCTGATGACCTCGCCGCCGTCGGAAATTGTCACCCGCGCGAGCGCGATCTGGTCGCTCTCCGTCGGCTCCGTCCCGCCCGCGAGCGTCAGCCACTCCACGCGGATGTTCTCCTCCGTGATCGTCCGGTGATAGGGGACGTCATAGCTCAGCTGCTCAAAAAACGCCGAGTTGGAGTCGGCGCGGACGGAGATCGTCCCGTCCGCGTCCTGATAGATCTGAACGGTGTAGCGGACGACGTCCTTCTCGTCTTCTACATAGTTCTGATTGGGTGAAACCGTCTCCGCGTACAGCGGCTCACCCGCGGGCGCGGAATCGCCGGGCTCATCCCGCTCCCCGCAGCCGGACAGGGCCAGAACCAGCGCCAGCGCCGCACAGGCGAGCAGACGCAGATTTATCATTTTCACAGGCATCACCTCCAGCGTCAGTCTACAGGCAATTTATGAACATTTCCACCTCTTGCGCGGACGGAAAAAGTGTGGTATACTAAGGTGAAACCCAAGAGGAGAGGAGGCCCGCCATGGAAAAGCGCGGCATCAAAATCGCGGCGCAGAACCGCAAGGCGCACCACGACTATTTTGTCGAGGACCGCTACGAGGCGGGCATCGAGTTGTTTGGTACGGAAGTCAAGTCCATCCGCGCCGGGGCGCTGAACCTGAAGGACAGCTTCTGCGTTGCCAAGGATGGCGAAATCTACGCCTACAGTCTGCACATCTCCCCGTATGACCACGGCAACATCTTCAACCGCGACCCCGACCGGCCGAAGCGCCTGCTGATGCACAAGCGCGAGATCCGCAAGCTCCACGACCTGCAGAAGCAGGACGGCTATGCGCTCATTCCGCTGTCGGTCTACTTCAAGGACAGCCGCGTGAAGGTGGAGCTGGGTCTGTGCAAGGGCAAAAAGACCTATGACAAGCGCGACGCCATCGCCAAGCGCGACGCCAAGCGCGAGATGGATCGCGCCATGCGCGAAAAGAACCGGTAACGCCCCGGTTTCCCGCCGAAGTACCATCCGAAAAGGAGAAAATACCATGAACAATCCGATTGTTACGATTGAAATGGAGAACGGCAAGAAGATCGTTGCCGAGCTCTATCCCGACATCGCGCCGCAGAGCGTGCGCAACTTCATCAGTCTCGCAAACGCCGGTTTTTATAACGGCCTGATCTTCCACCGCGTGATCCCCGGCTTCATGATCCAGGGCGGCTGCCCGGAGGGGACGGGCATGGGCGGCCCTGGCTACTGCATTAAGGGCGAGTTCTCCGCTAACGGCGTGACGAACGACCTGCGCCACACGCGCGGCGTGCTGAGCATGGCCCGCGCGCAGGCACCCGACAGCGCCGGCAGCCAGTTCTTCCTGATGCACGCGGACGCGCCGCACCTCGACGGGCAGTATGCCGCCTTTGGTATGGTCATCGAGGGCATGGATGTCGTCGACGAGATTGCCGTGCAGCCGCGCAACATGATGACCAACAAGCCCAAGAAGCCGCAGGTGATGAAGTCCGTCACCGTCGACACGAAGGGCGTGGAGTACCCGGAGCCGGAGAAGCTGCCGGATCCGTTCCACAGATAACCAAAGCAAGCAGAGCAGCCGGGCGGGTGACCGCCCGCCCGGTGCTTTGATATTTCCGCGCTTCATCCTTCCAGATACGGGGCTGTACCGGTTTCGACGGGGGTGTGGAGGCCGGATTAGCGGGCGGTGGCGCCTGGCCACCATAAAACGGGCAACTTAAAAATTAACTGACAACAATCGTATTGCTGTCGCTGCCTAACTAAAGGCAGCCGTCTGAACCGGAGAGGCCACAGGCCGGGGAAGGCGTCGTTGATGTGGCGGACGTGCGGCGGGTAAGAGTTGCCCCGCCCATGCATCATGACTCTACCAAGCCGTGCAGTCTGGGCAGTGCCTGCACGGGGCGGGAATCCTGAATCTGTCCTGCGCCCGGAGAAGGTCTTGTTAAAGCGCTTTCGGACAGGGGTTCGACTCCCCTCAGCTCCACCATAAGTCCACCGTAATTTTGATAGAATTACGGTGGACTTTTTCTATTGTTTAGGCTCTGGTTACCTGCTAAAATGAAGATATGCCTATGCGAGAATTCTCCGAGTACCTGTACACCGTCGAAAAGCTTGGAATAAATTACGTTAGGAGGAAAGAAAGCTAATGTACTATCACGCATCATCTGTTAAGGGTATTACACAGCTAACGCCACAGAGCTCGAATCATGGTATTCCTTTGGTTTATTTTTCCACAAAAAGAGAAAACGTATTGGTCTATTTGAGCAATTCCATTGAAAAGTATTGCGTGGAAACCGGCTTTTCTTATGATGGAAAATGCCAAAAATGGGGGCCGTATGGTTTTGGTAAAGATGGGCGCCAACGGTTGGAAGAGTATTATCCCAATGCTCTGATAAGCACATACAAAGGCGTATCCGGTTATATTTATTCTGCTGAGACAATTTCAGATTCCGGTTTTTCGGTTCCAATACCGGATGTTGCTACCAGTAGCATACCGGTCGATATATCCGGTGTGGAGTTTATCCCAGATGCCTATGAAGCAATTTTACAGGCGGAACGAGAAGGTCTGCTTACGATTATCCGATATGAAGAAATGAATGATAAAATGAAAGCATGGAGCAAAAAGACTATTTTGGAAGAATATGAGAACGCATCCGATCATCCGGAGTATCGGCATTTCTTAAAAGGATACTTTTCCGAAATTCTTCGTGGTCGATGACTATGTGTATTCTTGCCTGTGCCGTAAGTAAAGAGCAACGATAAAAATCACTACTTTCCCTTAAATAGTAAATGCACCCCCTAAGCGTCTGGGGGTGCATTCTATTAAAGTTAAGGCTATTTACCATAAGTCCACCGTAATTTTGATAGAATTACGGTGGACTTTTTCTATGCCCGAAAACCGCTTGAAATCAAGACTTTTGCCGTTTTTGAGCATAAACGAACCCCGCCGCAGAGCGATTCTGCAGCGGGGTTTTGTGCTTTACATGGGTTTTGTGGCTTTTTTGTCGTTGTAATCGTTAAACAGCTGGGGTAATCGTTGAACTGCTGGAGTATTCGTTAAACTACCGAGGTATTCGTTAAACTACCGAGGTATTCGTTAAACAGCCGAGTTCTGATAATACTCCTTATGAGAAAATCGGCGATGAAGTGCGGTCGCTGGCGGATTTAGCGCCTTTTGAGATACCTTCGTCATGGGAGTGGTGCCGGGTAGGCGACCTTTTCTCAAATATGTCTGGGCTTGCGTACAAAAAGGATACCCTCGCTATAAAGGCGGACAAAATGATAAGGGTACTGCGTGGCGGAAACATCGGTGGAGAGCAGTTCTATTTTAAAGGCGACGATGCTTTTATCTCAAGTGAGCTCGTAAAGCCGGAGCTGTATTTGAGGAAAAACTATATGATTACACCGGCAGTTAGTAGCCTGGATCACATCGGCAAAATCGCACTCATAGACAAAGATTATTCCGACACGGTTGTTGGCGGCTTTGTGTTTATGCTCATACCACACTTTAACGACGATGTCCTATCACAATATGAACTGCCCTTTGAGATACCGGAAAATTGGTGTTGGGCACGGCTCGGAAGCATCTCTTCTTATGCAGAAACCAAGCAAAAAGTAAACGCTGCGAATGCTGATTCTGCTATATGGGGGCTTGACCTTAAGGATATTGAGAAAGGTGGCAGATTGATTGTACGCAAAACTGTCGGTGAACGAAAAGCTATAGGCCATAAGAAGCGCGGCACGACAGAGTCATTCCCGTAATCGTTCACGGCAGGGCGCTGATTGAGAACTGCTGCGATAATGTTGCAGGTCGAAAACAATCGCCATGAAACAGCCAAGGGTCATTATGATATATCCGCACCGGAGGGCTCGGTTTCCGTCCCTGTCGGCAGCTCCACCGCAATGGTGGTTCCCTTATCTGAGCTCTCCTCTACCCGGACGCAGCCGCCGTGGAGATCGGTGATCTCCCACACCAGCGAAAGCCCCAACCCTACGCCGCCGTACTCCCGGCTGCGGGACTTATCCACCCGGAAGAAGGGCTGGAAGATGCTCCGCCGATACTCCTCCGGAATGCCGTAGCCGGTGTCGGAAACGCAGATCAGGAGCTTTTCCGTCTGCTGCGTGACGCGGACCCACACCGAACCGCCGGGTCGGTTGTACTTGACGGCATTCTCCGTCAGGTTGAAGATCAGCCGGTAGATCAGTGCATCGCTGCCGGTCATAATACCGTCGCCCTCCGCCGTCAGCGTGACGCCGAACTTATCTGAGAGCGGCGCAAGATCTGTGAAGATCTCCTCGATCATGGGAGCGAGCTGGATCCGCTCGTTCCGCGCCACCTGCTGCAAATTGCTCATCTCCAGCAGCGTCTTGGTCATCTGTATCAGCCGTTCCGTCTGCTCACGCAAAAGCGTGAGGAACTCCGCCGTCTCCGGTCGCACATCTGGATGCTCTGCGGAAAACAGCTCCAGCTGCGCCTGCATCAGCGCCAGCGGCGTGCGCAGCTCGTGGGCGGCGTTGCCGGTGAACTGCCGCTGGGCGGCAAAGGCGTTGTTCAGCCGCTCCAGCATCTGGTTGAACGAGCGGCTCAGCTGCCGGAACTCCGAAATAGCATCTTCATCGATCCTCATATCGGCAAGATTGTTCAGCTGCACCTGCTCCACCTGCGAGGCAAAGCTGCGAAGGGGCTTGAGGGCGCGTCCGCTGACAAAATAGGCGAGGATGCCGCTGAGCAGCGTTACCGCCGCTGTGATGTACCAGTTGGTGGTGCGGAAGCGCCCCTGCGCCCCATTGACGACGATGGTCAACTCCTCGTTGGGCGCTATGAGCTGCGGGTCAAAGCTCTCCGCTCCGCCATCATTCAGGATCGCCGTGCCGCCGCCTTGTAAACTGTCCGCAATGGTGTCCATATAGTACACACCGGAGGAGCACAGCAGCAAATTCATGGTCACGCAGGTGATGCCGATGAGCAGGACGGACATCAGCGTGATGCGCCACTGCAGGGAAAGCCGCTTCATGCCTCCTCGCCTCCCATCAGATAGCCCTCGCCGATGCGGTTGCGGATGGGGTCATAGCCCAGCACGGTGCGGAGCTTTTTGCGCAGGGCGGAGATGTGGACGCGAATGGAATTGCTGAAGCTGTCCACGCTATTGTCCCAAACGTGATCCATCAGCTCCTCCTGACTTACCGGTCTTCCTTGATGCACCATCAGGTATTCCAGGATTCCCGTTTCCTTCCGGGTGAGCGTCAGTGTCTGCCCGTTGACGGCGGCGGTACGGGAGCGGGTGTCAAAGGTCAGGCCTCCGCAGCTTAGCAGCACATCCTGCTGGGTGAACTGCCGCAATGTCAGGCTGCGGATGCGGGCCTCCAGCTCCGCCAAGTGGAAGGGCTTCGCCAGATAGTCGTTCGCCCCGGCATCCAGCCCCTGCACCTTGTCCTCCACTTCGCTGCGGGCGGAGAGGATCAGCACCCGCGTCTCCCGGTCGGTCTGCCGCAGGGTGCGCAGCACCGTCATGCCGTCCTTTTTCGGCAGATTCAGATCAAGAAGCACCAGATCGTATCGTTCCACGCCCAGAAGCGCCAGCGCCTTTTCGCCGTCATAGCAGTAGTCCACGCTGTAGGCCAGCCGCCGCAGGCTGCGAACGATGGTCTCGCACAGGGCGCGTTCATCTTCAATTACTAAAAGGTGCATGAGAGCCCTCCTTTTTATTTCTTCGTTTTTGTGTTGCTTTCATTATAGCAAAAACAGATAAGGTTTGCGTTAAGTTTTCGTTCTTAACAGAGACTTTAACTCTCCCGCGCTATGATGGGGGCAGAAAATCGGAAAGGGTGATGAAAAATGAGCTGCGGGAAAAAGGCCGCGGCGCAGATCGTGCTGCTGATGGCCGGAGCCGCCATGCTGTGCTTCGGTGTCTGGCGGGGCGAGGCGGCGACAGTGCTGAGCAAAGCAATCAAATTATGTCTGGAGTGTGTGGGCATTGGGTAAAAAGTTTTCAGGCGTTTCACAGACCATGTCCCGCTTCCGGGGCTGGATTCAGGCGGGGGCGACGCTGCTGACCAACCTGCACCTGCCGAACTTTCTCAAGGGCGGACTGTATCAGGGGGCGGGGAAGACCGTCTGCGTGCCGGGGCTGAACTGCTACTCCTGTCCGGCGGCGTCCGGGGCCTGCCCCATTGGGGCGTTTCAGGCGGTGGTGGGGTCTTCCAGGTTCAGCTTCTCCTACTATATCACAGGCTTTCTCATTCTGCTGGGCGTGCTGCTGGGGCGCTTTATCTGCGGCTTTCTATGCCCCTTCGGCTGGTTTCAGGAGCTGCTGCACAAAATCCCCACTAAGAAGCTTTCTACAAAGAGGCTGAAGCCGCTGACATACCTGAAATACGCTGTCCTGCTGGTGATGGTTTTCCTGCTACCGGCGTTCCTTGTGAACGATGTTGGCATGGGAGACCCGTTCTTCTGCAAATACCTCTGCCCCCAAGGCGTGCTGGAGGGAGCCATCCCGCTGTCCCTTGCCAATTCCGGCATCCGGGCGGCGCTGGGCAAGCTGTTTACATGGAAATTCAGCATCCTGCTGTCGGTGATTGCGCTGAGCGTACTGTTCTACCGACCGTTCTGCAAGTGGCTCTGCCCGCTGGGCGCGTTCTACGCGCTGTTCAACCGGGTGTCCCTCTTCCAGATGAAGGTGGATAAGAATAAGTGCGTTTCCTGCGGGAAATGCGCCAGAGCCTGCAAGATGGATGTGGATGTGACGAAAACGCCCAACCATACCGAGTGCATCCGCTGCGGAATGTGCATCCGCGCCTGTCCGACGAACGCCGTGTGCTTCCGCTACGGCTTCGGCAACGGGAAAGAAACAACAAAGAAAACAACGATGGAGGAATCAAAATGAACAGGAAGAGAATTTTTGCACTGGCTTTTGCCGTGCTGATGGTGCTGGCCCTGGCGGCCTGCGGCGTGAAGAACAATGACAAGATGGGCGACATGAGCGGCAACGGCTCCGCCATGACTGGCGAGCCGAAAAACGCCGAGGAGGCGCTCGCCCTGCACAAGGAGCTGCTGGAGCAGGAGAACGCGATCCTGTCGGAAAATACCGAGCTGTGGGAAAAGGTCTTTGTGGAGGCTGACAAGGGCATGGCCATGATCGAGGACGGGAAAAACTACGGCGACTTCCTGCTGGATACCGTCGAGGCTGCTAAAGAGCAGTTCACCGACAAGGAGTATGAGTGGCTGAAGGAGTCAGCCACGGAGATCAGCAATATTGAAAACAGGCTGACCGAGTTGGAAGATAAGTATCCCGAGATCATGCAGAAATCCATGGATGGCGCTATGAGTATGCCCGCGGGCAGCGACATGACCACGCCGCCTGATGACGGCAGCATGCAGAAATTCCCTGTCTTTGAGGGCAAGGACCTGGATGGCAACACGGTGAAGAGCGACGAGCTGTTCTCCGCCAACGCCGTCACCGTGGTGAATTTCTGGTTCACCACCTGCAATCCCTGCGTAGGCGAGCTTTCCGAGCTGGATGCGCTGAACAAGGAACTGGCGGAGAAGGGCGGCTCCCTCATCGGCGTCAACACCTTCACGCTGGACGGCGACGAAACGGCAATTTCCGAGGCGAAGGATGTGCTTGCCAAGAAGGGCGCCACCTATCAGAATGTGTATTTTGACTCCGACAGTGAGGCGGGAAAGTTTACCACCAACATCTTTGCCTATCCCACCACCTATGTGGTCGACCGCAGCGGCAATATCGTGGGTGAACCCATCGTAGGCGCCATCACGGAAAAGAAGCAGGCGGAGACGCTGCAAAAGCTCATCGACCAGGCTCTTGCCGCCGATATGGGCTGACAAACGAATTTATCTTCTCAGAAAGGAGGATACACCATGTATCGGAGAGTATTGCCGCTTCTGCTCACCGCGGTACTGCTGCTGAGCGGCTGCGCCGCCGGGCA
>USAC01000048.1 GCA_900552475.1 uncultured Eubacteriales bacterium
TTTTCGGCAAAGCTCAATTCAGATTTGCTTGGGGATAACTTACTTGCTCTTGGGCTTCTTGGCACCGTACTTGGAACGGGCCTGCATACGGCCATTGACGCCCTGGGTATCCAGCGTACCGCGGATGATGTGGTAACGAACGCCGGGGAGGTCCTTGACACGGCCGCCGCGGATCATAACCACAGAGTGCTCCTGCAGGGAATGACCGACGCCGGGGATGTAAGCGGTGACCTCGTAGCCGTTGGTCAGACGCACACGGGCGATCTTACGCAGAGCGGAGTTCGGCTTCTTGGGGGTCGCGGTTCTCACGGCCGTGCAGACGCCGCGCTTCTGAGGGGAGGAGAGGTTGGTTTCCTTGTTCTTCAGAGTGTTCAGGCCCTTCTGCATCGCGGGAGAATTGGACTTGTAGGTCGCCTGCTTTCTGCCCTGCTTGACCAGCTGATTAAAGGTAGGCATGCATGTTACTCCTTTCTGAAAATTTTTCTGGGAGACGAAGCTCCCTCTATTTTCCACGGAACAATGCGAAATTATTCCGAAGAAATCACGTTTTGTCCGCCAGCAGTGCCGCGGCCGCGGTGCCCACCTGAATGCGGCAGGCCCGCCCGAGCTGCGCCATGGAGTACTGCTCCGCCGTCTCGACGCCGCTCTGCTCACAGAGCGCGCGCAAGGGCTCGGTCAGTCTGGGATCCGCGTCGCACGCGAGATACACCCGCGCGGCCCGTCCCGCGGCGACGGCGCGCCGCGTCTGTTTCAGACCCGAAACCTTTTCCTTGGCTGACAGCTCCTCCAGCACCGAGGTACCTCCTGTTGGCATGGCAAAATTGCGCGTGAAGATTCCCGCGCAATTTGAAATTATAGCATAAGTGTCTATACCCGTCAAGTGGATTTCTCCCAAAAATTCACCGGTTTCCACCTGTTTTTCGGTCTTTTTCTGCCGAAAGCCGCGTTTCGCCCCGCCGCAAGCGGCGGGGCGAGGCGCTAAGCGCAGCGAAAACTTCACGGCAAAGGAGCTTTGCCCCTTTGCCGTGATTTTATTCGAGTGCGTCGTGGCTCTCGAACACGTCCTGAATGCTGCCAAAGCGGTCCGGCTTCGGCGCGGACTCCGCCGCCTGCCGGCCCATCTGGCGCTCCTGCCACTTGGCCCGGTCGATGAGCAGCTGCCGCGGCTTCGAGCCCTCGAACGGGCCGACGATGCCGTGCTCTTCCATCTGGTCGACGAGACGCGCCGCGCGCGAATAGCCGAGCTTCAGCCGCCGCTGGAGCATGGAGACGGACGCCTGCCCCGTCTCGAGCACCACCTCGACGGCGTCGTTGAACAGCTCGTCGCAGTTGCTCGTCGAATCGTCGGACGCGGCCTGCTTGCCGCCGCCCTTCTCGTCCCTGCGCGCGGCCTCCTCGATCTTCTCCATGACCTCACTGGAATAGTCGGCCTCGCCCGTCTCCTTGACGAACGCGACGACGCGTTCAATCTCCTCGGGACTGATGAAGCAGCCCTGCACGCGCTGGGGCTTGCCGGAGCCGAGGGGAAAATAGAGCATGTCGCCCTTGCCGACGAGCTTTTCCGCGCCGGTCGTGTCGAGGATGATGCGCGACTCGAGCGACGAGGCCACCGCGAAGGCGATACGGCTGGGGATGTTGGCCTTCATCAGGCCGGTGATGACGTCCGAGGACGGGCGCTGCGTCGCGATGACGAGGTGCATGCCCGCCGCGCGGCCCATCTGCGCCACGCGGCAGATGCTCTCCTCGACCTCCTTGGCCGCCACGAGCATCAGATCGGCCAGCTCGTCGATAACCACCACCACGGTGGGCATTTTTTTCAGCTCCTCGCTGTGCTCGGCGAGCGCGTTGAAGCCCGCCAGATCCTTCACGCCGTTTTCGGAGAAGAGCTTATAGCGCTTCATCATCTCATAGACCGCCCACTGCAGCGCGCCCGCGGCCTTCTTCGGGTCGGTCACGACCGGGATCAGCAGGTGCGGGATGCCGTTATACGGCGCCAGCTCTACCATCTTTGGGTCCACCATGATGAAGCGGACCTCCTCGGGCGTGGATTTATAGAGCATGCTGATGATGAGCGAGTTCGTGCAGACCGACTTACCGGAGCCGGTCGTACCGGCGATGAGCACATGCGGCAGCTTTGAGATGTCACCGACGATCGCCTTGCCGCCGATGTCCTTGCCCACGGCGAAGGCCACACGCGAGCGGTGCTCGGTAAACGTCCGCGACTCGATCACGTCGCGGATGCGCACGGTCGTGACCGTCCGGTTCGGCACCTCGATGCCGACGACGGAGATCTTGTTCGGAATCGGCGCGATGCGCACGCCGCTCGCGCCGAGCGCGAGGGCGATGTCGTCGGAGAGATTCGTAATCTTGCTGAGCTTCACACCCTGATCGAGCGTGAACTCATAGCGCGTGACGCTCGGGCCGTGGACGACCTCGCCCGCCTGCGCATCCACGCCGAAGCTCTGGAGCGTCTGGGCAAGGCGGCGCGAGTTGCCGCGCAGCTCCGCGCCCACCTCGGCGTAGTTCTCCGTGTGGTTCTCGTCGAGCAGCGTGATGGGCGGATAGCGGTATTCGTCCTCCGGCTCTGCCAGCTCGTCCTCGATGGCGCGGCCGACCTCCTCGGCGGCGGACTGCACATCCGCGGACGCGTCCTGCCTCTTCGCGGCGGGTCTGGCTGCGGGCGGCTCCGCCGTCTCCTGCGCCGTGGGCGCGGGTTCGGGTGCGGGCGCGGGCTCCGCCTGCGGGCGCAGCACCTCGTCCGGCGTCCGGACGTCCTCTCCGCGGCGGGAGAAGAGCTTCCGCTTCGGCGCGGGCTGGAACAGCCCGCTCTCCGTCTGCTCCTCCGGCAGTGTTTTGGCCTTGACCGGCTGCGCTGCGGACGGCTCGTCGATCGGGATGTCGATGGCGCTCCGTCCGCGTGCACGCTTCGCCGCGGGCAGCGCCGCGGGGGACTCTTCCTCCTCGAGCAGGCGCGCCTCCTCGTCCTCGGCGCGGGCAAGGCGCGCGCTCTCGCGGCGCTCACGCGCCCGCTGCGCCACCTCCTGCGGCGTCTTGCGCAGCATCAGCAGCACCGCCCCCGCCAGCAGCAGCGCCAGCAGCACGCCCGCGACGACGGAGCTGAAGCCCGCCTTCAGGAGCGCCGCAAGTCCGCCGGAGAGCGCGCCGCCGCCGCGCAGCGACAGCCCGTCGACCCACAGGTCGCGCAGAGACGGCAGTCCGATCGCGCCCGGTGCATACGCCACACGGCACAGCAGCAGGTGCAGCAGGCTCCCGCTCAGCACGGGGATCGCGAGCGTCCCCGTCACGCGCAGGCACACCGGGCGCCCGCCGTGGCCGACGAGCACGACGCCCACCACCGCGAGCGCCGCCGCCCACAGCCAGTAGCCGTACCCCGTCAGACCCTTGAGGAGCTTTTCGAGCAGGGTCAGGAAAAATGCCTGCACGCCGAAATAGCTGACCAGCACGCACAGCGCCAGCAGCAGGCACACGAAGCCCCCCACCTCGCGGCGGACGGGGCGCGCCTGCTTCTGCGGCGGCGGAGCGGCCTTTTTTCCGGTCTTTTTCTTCTGTGCAGCCATATTGCTTCCTTTCCTCGAAAATGCAGATGATGTAAAGCGATTTTACTTGATAACGTTCAGCACCAGCGTCAGCACGCCGACGGCCCAGCAGTAGTAGGCAAACGCGCCGAACTTGCCGCGGTCGGCGATGAAACGCAGCAGGCGGATGCAGAGGTATCCCACGACGGCCGCCGTCACGACGCCGACGAGGTAGACGGGCACCTCCGCCCAGTTGATCCCGGCCTTTGCCGCGTCGGCCAGGCTCAGGATATTCGCGCCGAGAACCGCGGGGATGCTCAGCAGGAATGAAAAGCGGACGGCGAACTTGCGCTCGAAGCCGACGAAGCAGCCGGTCGTGATCGTCATACCGGAGCGGGAGATGCCGGGCATCGTCGCAATGGCCTGTCCGAGGCCGACGATCAGCACATCGAGCCACGTCGCGGTGCGCTCATTCTTGCGCCCCTTCTTCACGCGGTCGCTGACAAAGAGCAGAACGCCCGTCACAATCAGCGCCGCACCGATAAAGACCATGCTGTTCGAGAGACTCTGCACCGCGTCCTTCACAGGCAGCACCACAAACAGCGGGAGCGTACCCAGAATGATGAGCAGGATCAGCCGCCGCGCCGGGGGCACGGGGTTCGGCGTGGAGTGGTGGATCAGATCGCCCGCGCCGCGGAAGAACTCGAGCACCATGTCCTTGATGTCCGCCCAGTAGGCGACGAACACGGCCACGAGCGTACCCAGATGTAGCAGCACGTCGAAAAATTCCGGCACCGTGCCGGCGTCGCTCATGCCCAGCAGGTTCTGGGCGATGGCCAGATGGCCGGAGCTGGAGATCGGCAGGAACTCAGCGATGCCCTGCACAAGACCCAGCAGGAATGAGGATAAGAACGTCATGTTTCCAAATCTCCTGTCTGAATAGATTACATTTTGTAGAATTCTGCACAAAAATTGCAGTTCGTACTCGTTTTCTTCTCGGTAACATGGAATTATATCACGTCCGCGGCAGAATTACCACCCCAATTTCGGTAACGAATGTGTCAGGAATTTGTGCGGGGGATACAGTGGGGGCACGGGCAAGCCGATTCAAGCACCTGTTCCTCAGCAGAATAAAAAACACCCCGCGCCCGGAAAAACCTCCGGGTGCGGGGCGTCATGCGCCCATATTACTGCGCCAGCTCCGCGAGCGCCGCACGGGCCGCCGCCTGCTCGGCCTCCTTCTTGCTGTGGCCGGTGCCGCTGCCGATGACCTCGCCGTTGAGCTGCACGCAGCACTCAAAGACCTTCGCGTGATCCGGGCCGGACGCGCCGACCATCTCATAGCTGAGTTTCTGGTCGCTGCGCCGCTGCACCAGCTCCTGCAGCTCGGTCTTGAAGTCGCGCCGCCGCTCCTCCACGGCCTCCTCCCGCTCGCGATCGAGTAGGACATAGTGGATCACGCGCCGCGCCTGCTCCATGCCGCCGTCGAGATAGACCGCCGCAAAGACCGACTCCGTCGCGTCGGCGAGGATGGACGGGCGCTTTCTGCCGCCGCCGAGCTCCTCGCCGTGGCCGAGCTTAATATACTCGCCCAGCCCCAGCCGCTGCGCCACCTCGTGCAGGCTCTGCTCGCACACGAGCGCCGCGCGGATGCGCGTCAGGTCGCCCTCGGGCAGATCCGGGTGGCGGTGGAACAGATAGTCCGCCGTCACCATGCCGAGCACGGCGTCGCCCAGAAACTCCAGCCGCTCGTTGCTGCCGAAGCCGCCGCGGTGCTCGTTGGCGTAGGAGCTGTGGTAGAGCGCGCGCTCGAGCAGTTCCTTGTTTTCAAACGTGTAATTCAGCCGTTTTTCCAACGTATGCATTTCTTTTCATACGCTCCTCTCTCCAACAGCTGAAAAAGGAAACCCCGCCGCCGATCTGACAGTGGGGTCTCTTTTTTCAGTTGTTGATTTTATTCGTCAGATACTTGACACAGTCGCCCACCGTCTTCAGGCCGGTCAGATCCTCTTCCTCGATCTCGCCGATGTCGAACTCTTCCTCCATCGCCATCACAAGCTCCACCAGATCGACAGAATCAGCGCCCAGGTCGTCCACAAAGGAACTGTCCATGGTGATCTCGTCGGCGTCAATGGCGAACTGCTCGGCGATCAGGTCCTGCATCGTCTTGAAGATATCCTCCGTCGTCATGAGGCATTCTCCTCCTTTCGGGCATTGTCTTGAAAAATAATACGGCAAAGCCATACCACTGTCAATACCTTTTTCTGTGAAATTATTCCTTTTCCACGCGCATGAGGTCGATGTTCGCCTCAATGTCGGCGACGAGACCGCTCTGCGCAAACTGCTTCGCCTGTCCGACGGCGTTTTCGATGGCCTCGGCGTTCGACGCGCCGTGCGCCTTGATGACAGGCTTCGAGATGCCGATGAAGGCCGTTCCGCCGACCTTGTTCGGGTCGAGCTGCGCCTTGAAATCGCGCAGTCCCGGCATCACGGCGAGCGCCGCGAGCTTTGTCAGGAGGTTCTTCTTGAACATCCCCTTGAGCGCGCTGCCCGCGAACGAACCCACGCCCTCCATCGTCTTGAGGAGGATGTTGCCGGAAAAGCCATCCGTCACGATGACGTCGCAGCCGCCCTTGATGGCCTCCTTGGCCTCGATATTGCCGATGAAGTGCAGGTGCCCGGCCGCGTCCGCCTCGCGCAGGCGCACGAGCGTCTGCTTCTGCAGGTCGGTGCCCTTGCTGTCCTCCGCGCCGATGTTGAGCAGGCCCACGCGCGGCGTCCCGATCCCCAGAACGCGCTTTGCGTAGAAGTTGCCGAGATATGCGAACTGCACGAGGTACTCCGGCGTACACTCCGCGTTCGCGCCGCAGTCAATCAGCACGGCGCGCCCCGTTGTCGTCGGGATAACGGGGGCCATTGCCGCGCGGCGGATACCGCGCACGCGCTTGGTAATGAGCGTCGCGCCCGTGAGGAGCGCCCCGGTCGAGCCAGCGGAGACGAGCGCGTCCGCCTTGCCGTCGCGCAGCATCGTGAGTCCCACGCCCATGGACGTATCCTTCTTGTGGCGGAACACCGTGGCCGGGTCGTCGCACATCTCGACGGTCTGCGTCGCGTTGGCGATCTCCACACCCTGCGGCACGGTCTTTTCGCCGCATTCCTCCAGCGCGCGCAGGATCTGCGCCGCGTCGCCGGTCAGGACGATGTCCACGCCCCAGCGCGCACGCCCCTGCAGCGCGCCCTTCACGATCTCGAGCGGCGCGTTGTCGCCGCCCATCGCGTCAACGATGATTTTCACTTGGTGAGCACCTCCTCCTGCAGCGTCCCGATTTTCTCGAGCGAGCGCTTCGAAAGCTCCGCGTTCTTGTTGCGCTTGCCCTTCACGCGGTAGCCCAGCTGCGGCATGATGCCGAAGTTGATGTTCATCGGCTGGAACGAGCCGACGGATTCGTTGCTGACATAGAGCCCGAGCGCGCCGATGGCCGTCTCCTGTGGGAAGTCGATGGGGGCTTTGCCCTGCAGGCGGCGCGCCGTCTCCACGCCCACGAGAAAGCCCGAGGCGCACGACTCGACGTACCCCTCCACGCCGGTGATCTGCCCGGCAAAGGAGATGCGCTCCTCGCCGCGCAGGCGGTAATACCGGTCGAGCAGGCGGGGCGAGTCGAGATAGGTGTTGCGGTGCATGACGCCGTAGCGCAGGAACTGCGCGTCGTGGAGCGCCGGGATCATCGTGAACACGCGGCGCTGCTCGGGCCACTTCAGGTGGGTCTGGAAGCCCACGAGGTTATAGATCGAGCCGTCGGCGTTGTCCTTGCGCAGCTGCACGACGGCATACGGCTCGCGCCCGGTCTTGGGATCCGGCAGGCCGCGCGGCTTGAGCGGGCCGTAGCGCAGCGTGTCCTCGCCACGGCGGGCCATGACCTCCACCGGCATACAGCCCTCAAAGACCTGCCCGTCCTCGAAGCCGTGTACCTCCGCCTCCTGCGCGTGGATCAGCTCCTGCCAGAAGGCCTTGTACTCCTCCTCGCTCATGGGGCAGTTGATATAGTCGGGCGTGCCCTTGTCATAGCGGGAGGCGAAATACGCGCTCTCCATGTCAACGCTCTCAAAGCTCACAAGAGGGGCGGCGGCGTCGTAGAAATGCAGCGTCTCGTCCTTTTCGCCCCAGAGCTGCGGCAGCTTCGCCGCGAGGGTGTCGGACGTCAGCGGGCCGGAGGCGATGACGACCTCCCCGGCTGGGATCTCCGTCACCTCGCCGGGGACGACGGTGATGTTCGGGTGGCTTTGCACCGACTCGGTCACCATCCGCGCGAAGCCGTGCCGGTCGACAGCCAGCGCGCCGCCCGCCGGGACGGCAGTTGCGTCCGCGCAGCGGATAATCAGGCTCCCGAGCCTGCGCAGCTCCTCTTTCAGCAGGCCCACCGCGTTCTCCAGCCCCGCCGCGCGCAGCGAGTTCGAGCAGCAGAGCTCGGCGAAGTACGCCGTCTCGTGCGCGGGGGTCTTCTTCTCCGGCTTCATCTCGCGCAGCGTCACCTCCACGCCGCGCTCTGCCAGCTGCCAGGCACATTCCGAGCCCGCGAGGCCCGCGCCGATCACTGTTACCTTCATGTGTTATTCCTCAGTTTCTTCCGTCTTGGTGGCGGTCTTTTTGGCCGCCGTCTTTCTGGTGGTTGTCTTTTTTGCGGCCGTTTTCGTGGTCTTTTTTGCCGCTGTGGTCTTTTTGGCGGTTGTTTTTTTCGCGGTGGTCTTTTTCGCCGCCGTCTTCTTCTCGGCGGGCTTTTCCTCAGCAGCCGATGCGGTCTCCGCCGCCTTGTCGGCGCTCTCCTCCGCCGCGGCGGGCTTTTTCGGGTAGCCGCGCTTGTCCTCGGGGAGGAAGTTGGCGCAGGCCGGGTTGATGCAGAACGGCTTTTTGAAGCCGCGGCCCGATTTCTTGAACATCGTCTGGCCGCAGACGGGGCAGTCGTCCTTCACCGGCACGTCCCACGTCATGAAGTCGCACCGATTGTTCTCGTCCGCGCTTGTCTGCCGCTCGCAGCAGTAGTAGGTATACTGCTTGCCGCTCTTCTTGCTCACGCCCGTGCGCTTCATGAGCCGCCCGCCGCACTTGGGGCAGCGGCCCGGCATCTGCACGACGAGGGGCTTGGTGAACGTACACTCCGGATAGCCCGGGCAGGCGAGAAAGCGCCCGAAGCGGCCGGACTTGACGACCATGTTGCGTCCGCAGATGTCGCACTTTTCCTCGCTGACCTCGTCGGGCACCTTGAGATAGACGCCCTCCATGTCCTTTTCAACCTGTTCGAGGTTGGTGTGGAACGGCTGGTAGAACTGGCGCAGCAGCGCCTTCCAGTTCTCCTTGCCCGTCTCGACCTCGTCGAGCTCCTCCTCCATATGCGCCGTGAACTTCACGTCCACGATGTCCTGAAAGCGCTCGCACATGAAGCCGTTGACCACCTCGCCGAGCGGCGTGGTGCGCAGATATTTGCCCTCCTTGACCACATACTCGCGGTCGAGGATTGTCGAAACGGTCGGCGCGTAGGTTGAGGGGCGGCCGATGCCGTTTTCCTCCATCGTCCGGATGAGCGTGGCATCGGTGAAGCGCGCGGGCGGCTGGGTGAAGTGCTGCGCCGGGACGAAGCTCTCGAGCTCGACGACCTCGCCCTCGTGCAGCTCCGGCAGCGCGGGCTCCTTCTCCTCCTTCTCGTCGTCGCGGCTTTCCTCATAGACGGCGGTATAGCCCGCAAACTTGAGGCTGCTGGCGCTGGCGCGGAAGGTGTGCTCCCCCGCCGCAAGCTCGACGCTCACGCTGTCGTAGACGGCGTTTGCCATCTGGCTGGCGAGAAAGCGGCTCCAGATCAGGCGGTACAGGCGGTACTGCTCGCCCGTCAGGTCGCCCTTGACCTGCTCGGGTGTGAGGGTGACATTGCTGGGGCGGATGGCCTCGTGCGCGTCTTGCGCGCCGGCCTTCGTCTTATACTGGCGCGCCGTCTTGGGGCGGTAATCAGGACCGTAGCGCCCATCGATGAAGTCGCGCGCCGCGGCCTGCGCCTCCTCGGAGATGCGCAGCGAGTCGGTACGCATGTAGGTGATCAGGCCCACCGTGCCCTCGCCCGTGATGTCGACGCCCTCATAGAGCTGCTGGGCGATGGCCATCGTGCGCCGGGGCGTCATGTTGAGCTTGCGTGAGGCCTCCTGCTGCAGCGTGGAGGTTGAAAACGGGGGTGAGGGGCTGCGCTTTTTGTCCGTGCGCTTCACGCTCCTGACCGCGAACGGCAGATCCCGCAGCTCCTGTTGGATCCGCTCGATATCGGCCTGCGACTGCGGCTCGTACTTCTTGCCGCCCTGCCCGTAGTAGTGCGCGCAGAACTTGACGCCCGCGTCGTTTCGCAGCATGGCGTCGAGCGTCCAGTATTCCTGCGGCACGAAGTCGCGGATTTCTTTCTCGCGGTCGGCGACCAGACGCATCGCGACCGACTGCACACGGCCCGCGGACAGGCCCCTGCGGATCTTCTTCCACAGCAGCGGCGAGAGCTGGTAGCCGACGATACGGTCGAGAATGCGGCGCGCCTGCTGCGCGTCGACGAGGTTCTGGTCGATCTCGCGTGGGGCGGCGATGCTCTCGGTCACGACCTTGCGCGTGATCTCGTTGAAGGTCACGCGGTGGGCACGCTCATCCGGCAGCTCAAGCAGATACTTCAGGTGCCAGCTGATGGCCTCTCCCTCGCGGTCCGGGTCGGTCGCGAGATAGACGGCGGCACTCTCGTCGGCTGCCTTCTTCAGGTCGCTGATCACGTCCTCTTTGCCCTTGATGGGGCGGTAATCCGGTTCAAAATCGTTGTCCACATCCACGCCGAGCTTGCTCTTGGGCAGGTCGCGCAGATGGCCCATGCAGGCCTTCACCTGATAGCTCGGCCCCAGGTACTTGCCAATCGTCTTGGCCTTGGCCGGGGACTCCACGATCACCAGGTTTTTCTCAGCCTTTTTTGCCATAGATCCAGTACTCCTTTTATTCCTTCAGCTCGACCGCGCGCAGGAAGCACCTTGCTCCCGCCTCACAGGTCAGGCCGTCAATTTCCAAAATTGTCAGTGCCGAGAGGACCCGCCGCATCGGCAGATCCGTCCGCAGCGCGAGATCGTCCGTCAGCATCGGCTCCGTCGTCGAGAGCGTCCGCAGGACGAGCAGCTGCTCGTCCGTGAGCCCGTGGTCGCCGCTCAGATCCAGCACGGGGAGGGTGGGCTTTTCCTCCCTCTCCGCCTGCGGCTTCTGCGCGGGCGGATCGGGCTGCGGCGGCTCGCTCCCCTCCGGCATCGGCGGGAGCTTCGCGCCCGTCTTATGCAGGCGCAGCGGAAAGCGTGCCTCGTATTCGCCGAGAATGTCCCACGCGCAGCTCGCAAGTCCCGCGCCCTCGCGGATGAGTTCGTTGCAGCCGCGGCTTGCCTCCGCCGTGATCGGGCCGGGTACGGCAAACACGTCCCTCCCCTGATCGAGCGCGAGGTGCGCCGTAATCAGCGCGCCGCTGCGCGGCGGCGCTTCGACCACCACGCTCGCAAGCGTCAGGCCGCTCATGATGCGGTTGCGCACGGGGAAGTGGCCGCTGCGCGGCTCCGTCCCCGGCGGGTACTCCGAGAGCAGTACGCCCACCGCGGCAATGTCCTCATAGAGCCGCCGGTTCTCCGCTGGATAGACCACGTCCACCCCGCCGCCGAGTACGGCCGCCGTCAGCCCTCCGGCGCGCAGCGCGCCCCGCTGGGCCGCCGCGTCGATGCCGCGGGCCATACCGGAGACGACCAGCGCTCCCTGCTTCGCCATCTCATAGCCGAACTCCTCCGCCACCGCCACACCGTAGGGCGTACACGAGCGAGTGCCGACGACGGCAATCGCCGCCTCCTCGTCAAACAGCGGCAGCGCGCCGCGCCCGTAGAGCAGCACCGGCGGATCGTAGATCCCGCGCAGGCGGTTTGGGTAGGCCGCGTCCTGCATCGTGAGGATGAACTGCTCCTTGCGGGCGCACTCCTCCAGCACGCGCTCGGCGCGGTCGAGCGACTTGTCGCCCAGCAGCTCCGCCTGCGCGCGGGTCATCCCCTCGGCCAGCAGAAGCTCCTCCGTGTCCGCGTAGTAGATGTCCTCCGGCGACTGGAAATGCTCCAGAAGCAGGAGCCTGCTGCGGCTGCTCAGCCCCGGCAGGGTTGTCAGCCATGTCCAGAATTTCAGCGCTGCCATCGTCCGCACCTCCCGGCTGTATAGGTTGTCTCCTCAATGACAAGGGTATTCTCAGCGATATGCCTCCCACAGGAGAACCGATGCCGCGACCGCCGCATTGAGCGACTCGCAGCGCGGCGACATGGGGATGCGCACCGTCTCGTCGCAGAGCGCGAGCACCTCGTCAGATAAGCCGCGCCCCTCCGAGCCGATCGCGAGCACCGCGCGGGTATAGTCCGCCGCGCGCGCGTCGACCGTGTCATCCCGCAGGGCGGCCCCGAGCAGGCGCAGCCCGCTCCCGCGCAGCACCTGCGCAAACGTCTCGGCCGTACACGTCCACACCGGGCGGCGGAACACCGCGCCCATCGACGAGCGCACCGTCTTCGGTGAAAACGGATCCGCGCACCCCGGCAGGAGCACCAGCCCGTCCGCCTCGAACGCGTCGAGCGTGCGCAGGATCGTTCCGACGTTGCCGGGGTCCTGCACGCCGTCGAGCGCGAGATAGCGCGCCCCCGTGAGCGTCTGCGGGCACTCCGTCCGCGGCAGGCGGCAGGTGAACACCACGCCCTGCGGCGTTTTGGCCGGGGAGATGAGCTGCATCACGTCCTCCGGCACCTCGACAAGGCGTACGCCCGCGTGGATGCCGTCCGGCAGCGCCATGCCGCGCGTCGCGGCGACGGTTAGAAGCTCCGCCCCGTGCAGCAGCGCCTCGTGCAGCAGCTTCGGGCTGTCGCAGAGAAACTCGCCCCGCTCGCGCCGGTAGCTCCCGGAGGAGGCAAGGCGGCGCAGATGCGCCACAAGCGGATTATGCCGGCTGGTGATGGTTTCCATAGTCTTCTCCTCGGTCAGATGCATGTAATTTGACACTTTATTATAAACTACGCTTTCCGCTTTTGCAAGCACCCATACATTAAAATTAGAATTCCGCCGCACAGACGGCAAAAAGGCCGACACGGTCTCGCCGTGTCGGCTTTTTCTAAACAGATGATTATATGAATTGTTCGTTCTGGGCGCGGCGAGCGTACTGCTCCTCCAGCTCATGCTGGTGGTAGAGGTAGCCCGGATCGTCGAAGTACTTCGCGCCCGCGGGGCACTTCTTCACGCACGCGCAGCACTTGATGCAGATGCCGCGCACCTCCTCCGGGTGCGCCGGGTCGATCGAGCCCATCGGGCACAGCCCCGCGCACAGGCCGCAGCCGGTGCAGCGGGTGAGGTCGGTTTTGGGCCTTACCTTGAGGATATTGATGTGGTTCCCGGCGCGGTCACGCGGGGTGTAGTAGGGGCGGATCGGCTCTTCTCCGCGCACGGAAACCGGCTCCGCCGGGGCGGCCGGGAGCGCGCGCACCTTCTCCGCGAGGGCGCGGGAAAAATCGTCCATCTCCGCCATGTCCGCCGCGTCGGGACGGCCCGCGCCGAGCGTGCGGGAAAACGAGTGCTCCCCGACGAAGACCGCGCCGCCCACGACGGCAAAGCCGTCCGCGCAGAGAATATCCCGCAGCTCGATGAGCGAATCGTCAAAGTTCCGGTTGCCGAAGAGCACCACCGCAGCCGCCAGTGCGCCGCCGCCCTGCACCCGTTCCTTCAGAAACGGCAGCAGCACGTTCGGCACGCGCCCGGCATACGTCGGCACGCCGAAGATCACGAGCTCCTCGGGTGCAAAGTGCAGTGTCTCCTGCCGCGCCTGCGGCGGCGTGAAGTCCATCGCGGACAGCTCCGCGCCGAGCTGCTGCGCCGCCTGCGCCGCGATGCGGCGGACGGTCTTTTCCGTGGTGCCGGTGCCGCTGAAATACACGGCATGTACGCGGCGAATCTGCATGGTGCATCCCTCCTCAAAGCGAGCCGTTACAGCTCGAAATCCTCCTTCTTGAGCGTGTCCGTCGCCAGCTTCACCGGCCGGGGCGGGACGCGCTTGAGCGGGTCATAGCGAAAGCTCGCGCAGTGCTCCCCCGCGGAGACGACGCCGCGCCTGCGGCAGGCGACCTGATCGGCTCCGATGGGCGCGCCCTTCTCGCAGTAGGCGCAGCGCGGTTCGATTTTCTTGCGAAACAGCTGCATACTTCTCTCCTCTCAGAGCGTGTAGAGCTTGACGGCGTCGTCCTCGCAGACGGCCTTGATCTGCGTGATCGGGTGGTCGTAGCTGTCGATGATAGCGACGGAGATGGGATCCTCCAGCTCCTTCTGGATCGTGCGGCGCAGGTTGCGCGCGCCGTAGGTCACGGAGTAGGACTTCTTGACGAGGTAGGCCTCGAGGCTCTCGTCCCAAGAGAAGGTGAATCCCTTGTCGGCAAGCGAATCGCGCAGCTCGCCGAGCATGATGCGGGCGATGTGCGTGAAGTTCTCCTCCGTCAGGCGGTTGAAGTAGATGATCTCGTCGACACGGTTGATGAACTCCGGGCGCAGGAACTCCTGCAGCGCCTTCATGACGCGCTCCTTGCCCTGCTCGTCGGCGGTGCGGCCGAAGCCGACGGCGCCGCCCGCGCGGTCGGAGCCCGCGTTCGAGGTCATGACGATGACGGTGTTCTCAAAGTTCACCTTGCGGCCGTGCGCGTCGGTCAGCTCGCCGTCGTCGAGGATCTGCAGCAGGACGTTCAGCACGTCCGGGTGCGCCTTCTCGATCTCGTCGAACAGGATGACGGAATACGGCTTGCGGCGGATCTTCTCGGTCAGCTGGCCGGCCTCGTCATAGCCGACATAGCCCGGAGGCGAGCCGACGATGCGGGAAACGGAGTGCTTCTCCATAAACTCGGACATGTCGAGCCGGATCAGGCTCTCGGGCGAGTCAAAGAGGTCGGCGGCGAGCTGCTTGACCAGCTCCGTCTTGCCGACGCCGGTGGAGCCGACAAAGATGAAGCTGACGGGCTTGTGCTTCGGAGAGATGCCGACGCGGTTGCGGCGGATGGCGGCAGTCACGGCCTCGACGGCCTCGTCCTGTCCCACAATGTGCTGCTTGAGCCGCTGGTCCAGCTCGCTCAGGCGCTTATACTCCTCCTCGCGGATCTTGCTGGCGGGGATCTTCGTCCACAGCTCGATGACGCGGGCGATGTTGTCCATCGTCAGCTCGGGCGTGCCGAGCTTTTCGAGCTCCTCGAGCTCACCCTGAATCCGCATCTCCTGACTGCGCAGCTCCGCGATGCGGGCATAGCGCGCGTCGAGCTGCTCCTCGGTCAGCTCCTTGCCTTCCTCGGGCTCGGCGGACATGAGCGTCTCGCGCTCGAAGGTGACGTTTTCGAGGTCGCGTTTGAGCTCCATCCTGCGGTTGATGTTCTTATCGTGCAGGTTCATGTCGGAGCAGGCCTCGTCGATGAGGTCGATGGCCTTATCGGGCAGGAAGCGGTCGGTGATGTACCGCTCGGAGAGCTTGACGGCCTGGCGCAGGATGCCCTCGGGGATCTTCACGCCGTGGAAGCTCTCGTAGTAGTGGGCGATGCCCTTGAGAATTTTGAGCGTGTCCTCCATGCTCGGCTCGTTGACGATGATGGGCTGGAAGCGGCGCTCGAGCGCGGTGTCCTTCTCGATATGCTTGCGGTACTCGTTGAAGGTCGTCGCACCGATGACCTGAATCTCCCCGCGGGAGAGGGCGGGCTTGAGGATGTTGGCGGCGTTCATGCTGCCCTCGGCGTCGCCCGCGCCGACGATGTTGTGTACCTCGTCGATCACGAGGATGACATTGCCGAGCTTGCGGATCTCCTCGATCAGGCCCTTCATGCGGCTTTCAAACTGGCCGCG
>USAC01000049.1 GCA_900552475.1 uncultured Eubacteriales bacterium
ACCCGGAGGCAAAAAGGGGTATATCCAACCACCCGCCTCAGGGTACTTACAACCACAACACCACCACCCCCAACAAACCCCCACAAACGCCCCCGGCCCGGGTGGGCCGGGCACTTTTCAAAGACATCAGCTCCCGCGCGGGCGTGCGCGGGCTGTGACAAAGGAGCGACAACTATGAACCAAGCGATCAAGCGCGGCGCGCGGGTGCTGGTGCTCTCACTGGCGGCGGCGCTGCTGCTCGCGTGCGCGGGCTGCGGGAAGAAGGCCGCCCAGCCGGACGAATACGGTCTCGCCGCGGAGCAGTCCAAGCTCGACGGCGTCGACATCGGGAGCGACCTCCGGATCGTCAGCACCGGCCGCTACGCCGGTCTCTTCGTCGAGGACGGCTCCGACAAGACCGTCTCCGACGTGTTCTGCATCCGCGTGAAGAACACCGGCAGCAGCGACGTGCAGTACGCGCACATTACCCTCTCGCGCGGGAGCGAGAGCTACGAATTCGACATCAGCACCCTGCCCGCCGGCGAGACGCTGCAGGCGCTCGAGGTGAGCGGCCAGACGATGCCCGAGAAGCCCGCGGAGCTGACGGCGGCGGTGACGAGCTACGCGCCGTTCACCGAGCCGCTCTCCATGCACGAGGATCTGTTCACGGTCACGACGAGCGAGAGCAGCATCACCGTGACGAACAACTCCGGCAGCGACGCCGCGCAGGTTTATGTCTACTACAAGAACGCGAGCGGCGACCTGCTCCTCGGCGGCATCACCTACCGCGCGGGACTGACGAACCTCGCCGCGGGCGAGAGCCGCAGCTGCTACACGAGCCACTATAGCGAGGGATCGAGCAAGCTGCTCTTTGTGACATATGCATCGTGAACTGTACCGCTTCGGCGGCGTGACGTTCGCAGTGGAGTCGGCGGAAGGGATTGAGCGCTCGAAGATGTGCGAGCCGTTCCGCGTGGAGGACGCCGCGGCGGATCACACGATCTGCCTGACATTCAGCGACGCAATTCCCAAGCCGCCGCAGGGTGCCGCGCAAAGCGGGCCGGTCTATCGCTGGCAGGAAGGCGGCGCGCGGCACCTGCTGCAGCGCTACAGCGCGGCGGGCAAAACGCCGCAGTTCACCTGCGCCGTGACGCGCGGCGCGCGCACGGATGTGACCTTCGCCGAGAGCTATCGCGCGGGGGCGTCGGTGCGCGCCGTGCTGGAGGCGGCGGGGCTGTTCGACATCTTCGCCGACGCCGGAATGCTGGTGCTGCACAGCTCGTATATCGTGACGCGCACGGGGGAGGGAATTCTGTTCTCCGGCCCGAGCGGCATTGGCAAGAGTACGCAGGCCGCGCTTTGGGAGCGCTTTGCCGGTGCGCGGACAATCAACGGAGACCGGGGGCTCGTCTGCCCGGCCGCGCGTACGGTCAGCGGGATATTCTACGCCGGGACATCCGGCATCTGCCAGAACGTGACCGCGCCGCTGCGGGCGGTCGTCCTGCTGGGGCAGGCGGCGGAGAACCGTGTTGTCCGCGCGCGGCCGCAGGAGGCGTTCGCGCGGCTGCTGAGCCAGTGCGCCTACTACGAGTGGGACGCCGCGTCCGCCGCGCGGATGACGGAGCTGGCGGCGCAGCTCGTGACGAACGTGCCCGTCTGGCGGATGGACTGCCGGGCGGATGAGAGCGCTGTCCGGGCGCTGGAAGAAGCATTGAGGAGGTTCTGAGATGGAATACAGCAGCACGGAGCCGCGCCTGTCGGCGTATCTGCACACGCGCGCCTGCCGGGCGGGCACGCCGCTGGCGGGGAATTTTGAGCTGACGGCGCGCTGCAACTTCGACTGTAAGATGTGTTATGTCCACCTGACGGCGGAGGAGCAGCGGCGCCGCGGGCGCGAGCTGACGGCGGACGAGTGGCTCGCCATCGCCGAAGAGGCGCGCAGCCACGGGATGCTGTTCCTGCTGCTCACGGGCGGTGAACCGCTGATCCGCGCGGATTTTCGCTATCTGCTGACGGAGCTGAAGAAGATGGGGCTGCTCGTCTCGGTGAACAGCAACGGCTCGCTGATCGACCGGGACTGGCTGGAGTTTTTCCGGCATGAGCCGCCGTTCCGCTTCAACATCACGCTCTACGGAGGGAGCGACGCGGCATATGAGCGGCTCTGCGGCCGGGCGATGTTCGGGCGCGTGACGGAGAACATCCGCGCGCTGCGCGAGCTGGGCATCGGCGTGAAGCTGAACGCGTCGATGACGCCGTATAACATCGGCGATATGGAGCAGATTTATCACATCGCCGAGGAACTGGGGGCGCCGATGCAGCTCGCGACGTACATGTTCCCGCCGATCCGGCGCGACGAGAGCGCCGTCGGGCACAACGACCGCTTTACGGCCTGCGAGGCGGCGGATTACAGCGTGCAGTGGGATAAGCTCCGTCTGTCACCGGAGCAGTTCCGGGAACGCGCACAGGCAATGAAGAATGGGCTGGCGCTGCCGTCGGAGGAAGAATCCTGCGAGGGGACGCCGGGCGAGGGCGTCTCGTGCCGCGCCGGGCGCAGCGCGTTCTGGATCAACTGGCAGGGCGGCATGACGCCCTGCGGCATGATGACGCAGCCGCTTGTCTCCGTGCCGGAGCTGGGCTTCGCGCGGGCTTGGGAGGAGACGAAGGCCGCGACGGCGCGGATCCGACTGCCGGGCGTGTGCGCGGGCTGCCGACTGAAAAATGCGTGTCATGCGTGCGCCGCGATGTGCGTGACGGAGACGGGGCGCTTTGACGCAAGGCCGGACTATGTCTGCGAGATGACGCACGAGACGGTTCGGCGTACAATTGAGGAGGCGGAAAATGAACATTCGTAAACAGCTGGTGAAGCGGAACATCGCCGGGGACGTGATTCTGGTCCCCGTGGGCGACGCGTCGCTCGAGATCAAGGGTCTGCTGACGCTGAACGAGACGGGCGAGCTGCTCTGGGACGCGCTCCCGGAGGCGGCGGACGAGGCCGCGCTCACGGCGGTGCTGCAGGCGGAATACGACGTGGACGACGCCACGGCGCGCCGCGACGTGGGGGACTTCCTCGCGAAGCTGCGGGAGCTGCAGGTGATCTGAATTAGGAGAAAAAGGCGGATGCCTTTTTCGGAGAAACGATTTGAACAGCAACCGCCCTCGGCCTTTGGCCGGAGGGCGGTTGTTTGTTCATATGGGATCAGGCAGAAGCGATCTCAGTCAGTTCGGCGTACTCGCTGAAAGGCGTGGCATCGAGGGAGGGTCCCAAGAAGGCCCCGTCAACAGGTCCCTTATTGTACATTATCCTGAAAAGGAGTTTTTCGTAAGTTGTATAGCTTGCGCCAGCGGATCCGCTCAGATAAAAGGAATGGTCAGATAGAGGAGAAGCACGGAGAGCAGTTTTTTCATGACGGGACGGCCTTCCTTCTATGCGGAATCAATACGAACCGTATTATAGTATATAAGCTATACAATTTGCAATCACCCTTCCCCCATATCGTTATCGTTGCAATCCTTCTCCTGACTTGGTATAATGTATATGTACAAATATGCCCACCGGGGACCGGCGGCGGTGCCGCCGATCCCCTATCTGAAAAGCGGCACAGGGACTGCCTGCTGTCGGGGCGGCCGCTGCGTGGGCGGCAGGCCCTGCCCGCTTGATGCATCCTATGCGCCAAGCGGCGCGGCGGTGCGCTGCACGACGAAATGCTCACTGAGAAAGGACGCTGTTTCCCCATGATTAAAATCTCCCCCTCGATTCTCTCCGCCGATTTCGCGAATCTGGAGCGCGACATCCGGCGCATCTCCTCGGCCGACTATGTCCATGTCGATGTGATGGACGGGCTGTTCGTGCCGAACATCTCCATCGGCATCCCCGTGGTCAAGGCCATCCGCCCGACGACGGAGCTGCCGCTCGACGTGCACCTGATGATCGAGCGCCCGGTGCGCTACGTCGACCAGTTCTGCGACGCGGGAGCGGACATCGTGACCTGTCACGTCGAGGCGGACACGGAGGAGAACATCCTCGCCGCCATCGAGAAGATCCACGCCAAGGGCAAGCGCGCGGGCGTCGTCGTCAAGCCCAAGACCCCGGCGAGCGCCGTCCTGCCGTTTATCGACAAGGTCGAGATGATCCTCGTCATGACGGTAGAGCCGGGCTTCGGCGGCCAGAAGTTCATGGCCGACATGATGCCCAAGGTACAGGCCATCCGCGGCTATATTGACGCGATGAACCCGGCCTGCGAGCTGGAGGTCGACGGTGGTGTCGACCCGCAGACGGCGAAGGTCTGTGTCGCGAGCGGCGCGAATGTGCTCGTCGCCGGTTCGGCCGTCTATAAGGCGCCGGACATCCCCGCGAGAATTGCTGAACTGAGAGGTTGATTCCATGGAGTATTTTCCCGCTCCGCTTGAAAAGCTGGTGGAGCAGTTTGCGCGCCTGCCGGGCGTGGGCTCGAAGTCCGCGCAGCGGCTGGCGTTCCATGTGTTGAACCTGCCGATGGAGCAGGCGCAGGCGTTTGCTGACGCGATCGTCGACGCCAAGCGCAGCGTGACGCTCTGTCCCGTCTGCCGCAACCTGACGGCGGGGGGACTGTGCCCTATCTGCTCGTCGCCCAAGCGCGACGAGGGGACGATCTGCGTCGTCGCCGACCCGCGCGACGTTGTCGCCATCGAGCGCAGCCGCGAGTATAACGGGCGTTACCATGTGCTGCACGGCGTGCTCTCGCCGATGAACCACGTCGGGCCGGACGATCTGGAGATCAAGCCCCTCGTCGACCGCGTGGCGGCCGGCGGCGTGCAGGAGGTCATCATGGCCACGAATCCCGATACCGAGGGAGAGGCGACGGCGCTCTATCTCGCGCGGCTTCTAAAACCCTTCGGCGTGAAGGTGACGCGCCTGGCCTACGGCATCCCCGTGGGCGGGCATCTCGAGTTCGCCGACGACGCGACGCTGATGCGCGCGCTGGAAGGGCGGCGGGAGCTATGAAAAAGAGACTGCTTGCGCTGCTGCTGGCGGCGCTGACGGCGCTCTCGCTCACCGCCTGCGGCGCGGAGGAGCAGCCCGTGACAAGCCAGATCTTCGCGATGGACACGGTGATGGACTTCGCCGTCTACGGCGAAAACGCGCAGGCCGCGCTGACCGCGGCCAGTCAGGAGATCAACGCCCTTGAGCAGCGCCTTTCGCGCACGCGCGCGGGCAGCGAAATCAGCACGCTGAACGAGACCGGCTCGGCGGAGCTCTCGGACGAGACGGTGCAGCTGCTGCAAAGCGCGCTGGCACTGAGCGATGAGACCGGCGGCGCGTTTGATATCACGATCGCCCCGCTCGTCACGGCGTGGGGCATCACGAGCGACACTCCCCGCGTTCCCTCGCAGGAGGAGATTGCCTCGCTTCTGCCGCTCGTCGGGTCGGAGCACGTCCACATCGACGGAAAACGCGTCACGCTCGACGCGGGCTGCTCCGTGGATCTCGGCGGCATCGCCAAGGGCTATGCGTCCGACCGCGTGGCGCAGATCTTCCGCGAGCAGGGCGTGACGGGTACGGCCTCGCTCGGCGGGAACGTCTATGTCAGCGGAAAGAAGAGCGACGGCAGCGCGTGGCGCGTGGCCGTCCGTGATCCGCAGAATACGGACGATTACGCCGCCGTGCTGGCGCTGGAGGACGTGTTTGCCATCACCTCCGGCGGCTATCAGCGCAACTTCACCGCGCCGGACGGTACGGTGTATCAGCATATCCTCGATCCAAAGACCGGCTGCCCCGTGCAGAGCGATCTTTTGTCCGTGACGATCGTCTCCGACTCCGGCACGCTGGCCGATGCCTGCTCCACGGCGCTCTACGTCATGGGGGAGCAGGAAGCCGTCAATTTCTGGCGGCAGACGGGAGGCTTTGAGATGGTGCTCATCACGGCGGATGGGCGCCTGCTCTATACGCCGGGTCTTGCGGAGAAAATCACCACGCCGGAGGAGGGTCGCTATGCCGCAGCAGCCATCGACGCCTAAGCTCCGCCCCACCGGCTGGGACGCACTTGTTGTGCTGGTCGTGATTGCACTGGCGGCGGCCGCGGCGCTCTGGAGCTTTGCGCGCCCCACGGGCGGCGAGTTGATCGCCGTGGTCACGCACCGGGGGACGGAGGTCTGCCGCGTGACGCTGGCAGAGCTGCAGGAGACGAAAACCGTGCAGGTGGACGGGACATATCATCTGACGATCGAGATGACACCGGAGGGCGTCCGCGTGGCGCAGAGCGACTGCCCGGGCGGCGACTGCGTCCGCACGGGGACGATCACCCGCGCCGGGCAGAGCATTGTGTGCCTGCCCGAGCAGGTCGTGGTGCAGCTCACGGGCGCGAGCGCGGATGGCCCGGACGTTATTCTCGGATAGGGGGGCGGTGCGCATGAAGATTACCACGCGCCGGCTGGCGCTGTGCGCCGTGCTGACGGCGCTCGCCCTCGGCCTGAGCACGCTCGAAGGGATGTTTCCCGTCTCGCTGCTCATCCCGCTGCCGGGCATCAAGCTCGGCCTTGCCAATATCGTGACGGTCTACGCGCTCTATGCGCTGGGACCGGCATCCGCGCTCGCGATTCTGCTCGCGCGGTGTCTGCTCGGGGCGATGTTCGCCGGGAACGCCTCGGCGCTGCTGTTCTCGCTGATGGGCGGGGTGCTGTCGATGCTCGTGATGATCGTGCTGCGGCATCTGCCGGGACTCTCGATCTACGGGGTGTCCATCGGCGGCGCGGCGGCGCACAACATCGGCCAGATCGGCGCGGCGATGATCGTGCTGGGCGGCACGGCGGTGCTGGGGTATCTGCCGGTGCTGCTGGCGGTGTCACTTTTGACGGGCACGCTGACGGGCTTTGTCGCGGGACTGCTGTTCCGGGCGATGAAAAATGTGAAGCTATCTCGCTGAAAAGGAGAGGGAACATGGATAAAAAAGACGAAATCATCCTCCAGCAGCTGGAGACGATCCGCACCATGACCGAGCGGAATCTGCGCAGCATGGGCGGCGACTTCTGGGGTACACCGTTTGAAAACGTGACCGGCGCGCCGGAGAAGAAGCCCGCGTCCAAGGATGGCGGCGGCAAGCCCGCCGCCGCGCAGCCCGCGGAGAAAAAGGCGGACGAGCCGGAGCCGCTCCCAAAGGAGAACCTCGCCGACCTGCAGGCGGAGCTCGACAGCTACATCGGCCTCGCGGACGTCAAGGAAGAGGTCAAAAACCTCATCAACATGGTCAATGTCTATAAGCTCCGCCGCGCGCATGACCTCCCCACGACGGACATGTCCCTGCACATGGTGTTCACCGGCAACCCCGGCACGGGCAAGACGATGATGGCGCGCATGATGGCGCGCATCTACCGCAGTCTCGACATCCTCTCCAAGGGCCAGCTCGTCGAGGTCGACCGCAGCGGGCTCGTCGCGGGCTATGTCGGCCAGACGGCCCTCAAGACGCAGAAGGTCATCGAAAAGGCGATGGGCGGCGTGCTGTTCATCGACGAGGCTTATGCACTGAACGGTAAGAGCGAGAACGACTTCGGCCAGGAGGCCATCGACACCATTTTGAAGGCGATGGAGGATCACCGGGACGATCTCGTCGTGATCGTCGCGGGCTACACCGACCTGATGGAGAAGTTCATCCACTCGAATCCGGGTCTGGAGAGCCGCTTCAACCGCTTCCTGCTCTTCGAGGACTATTCGCCCGACGAGATGCTCGCGATTTTCAGGATGCAGTGCAAAAAGGGCTGCTATCAGCTCGCCGAGGGGACGGAGGAGCTCGTGCGCGACTATATCAACGAGGAAAACGGCGACCCGGAGACGTTCGGCAACGCCCGCGGCGTGCGCAACTGCTTCGAGCACATTCTTGTCGCGCAGAACAACCGTCTCGCGGCGATGGAGAGCGTCACGAAGGACGATCTCATGACGATTATCCCGGACGACGTGCTGTACGCGCGGGGAAAACTGGACTGATGCATAAAGCAGTCCCCGGATTTTTGGAGGAAAGGACAAAACCATGACGGTCAACGACTACCAGCGGCAGGCGATGCGCACGCTCAACCCGGCGCTCGGGAAGAAGGACGTGCTCATCAACAGCATGATGGGCCTGTGCGGCGAAGCGGGCGAGGCCATCGACATCGTGAAGAAATGGCTCGCGCAGGGGCATGAGCTCGACCGGGCGCACCTCGTGCGCGAGCTGGGCGACGTGGCGTGGTACCTCGCCGAGGCGGCGACGGCGCTGGACGTGCCGCTCGAGGACGTGCTGCAGGCAAACCTCGACAAGCTCCAAAAGCGCTTCCCCGAGGGCTTCGACACGTCGGCGTCCGTCCACCGGAACGAACAGGACCAATAAAAAGGCCTCCGTATGACGTTTTGTCATACGGGGCCTTTTTTAGGCTTGCCAAAAATACAGGAAAACCATATAATATTAGCAGAATCTGCCGCCTGCTGACAGGTGCAGAGGAGAATGCAATTTGCGTGTGCGATAATTTGATGGTAATCCATGAAATATATGCTGTATAAAAAGTTCTGGGCTTGTACTCGTCAAGCCGAACGCGTCATATCACATGAAGTGGTATAAAATTATGAGGGTGGTGAATCTTTTGCTTTGCCCTATGTGGGAAACAATCCGAACAAGCGACGAAATCTTGCGGTTCATGGAAAAAATGTGCTATTTTCACGATAGCTGTATCAAAGAAATGCATTATATAAGCGGTGCATATGTTGGCGAAGGTTTTGCGATGTATCCGTTAAACGATCGAAGGGTTCTGCGCATGGTCATACAGCGGCAATGCGCAACAAACGCTATGATCGAGATGGAGTTTCAAGGGTTGAAGTGCTTAAAATTGGCCCCTGCCGATGAAGATTACACCTGTGAAATATTAGATTCGACCATGATAATAAAAGACGGAAATATTTACTGGTGTGACTGCGGTGATTTGTCAGAAGCGGATTTAGGCGCGTATGAGGGGACTTTGATCTGTGCCGCAGGGTTCCGGTGGCGTTCCATTGAGAACCATATGGGAGAAAAAGAATTTTACCATTCTGCCGTGTGAGAACGGATGTGTGCTCTACCGGGAAGCATCGGTGCCGGCGATATACTGGGAGGTAAAATGTATGAAAAAAGTCTGCATGCTCTTGCTGATCGCGATGGCCGTGTTGTTGACATCGTGTACAATAGGCGGCCTTCCCATAAACAGATACGCGTATATGCGGGTGGATTACACCGCGGCTGCAAATGATCGCTTTGAGGAACTGATCGCGGCGGTTCAAAAACAGGACAGCGCGGCGGTACAATCGTTATTTTCCCAAAATGCGCTGCGCGAAGCGCAGGATATGGAGGAAGCTGTCCGTGCGTTGTTTGATTATTATCAGGGCGAGATGATCTCCTACGATGATTGGGGCGGTGATAATCTTAAGGGAGGGATGAATACGGATGGTACGGGCCGTCGTTGGACAGCGCTGTATTCGACGTATGATGTCGAGACGACGCAGGATAAATACCGCTTTGCGATGGAATTCATGCTGCAGGATACTGCGGATGCAGACAATGTGGGAATACGATCCCTGTATGTGATCCGATTGGCGGATGACCCGGAGCCGCAGCGTGCTTACCGGGGCGACGGAGAGGATACGCCGGGGATTAATATCTATAAAGCTACATAATACGATCCATCGCGGCGATCATTTCTGCTGAACAGAAGAAGGCAGAGAGGTAAAACTCTCTGCCTTCTTTCCGTTTATACGGCGAGTGGGGCAAGTGAACCCGGATGGATTTATACTTCCGTATCGCCTGCATCCGTGCCTTTGCGTATAAATGCGTGGATATCGAAGGAAATGCGGCAGTCGAGCATCTCGAGCGTGCGCAGGCGCTCGACGCCCTCGCGCGGGGTCTTCCAGCAGTAGGGTGTCATGCCGAAGAGCGCCTGAATATCCGCGGGACAGTCAAGGTGGATCGTCTGCTCGACATGGCGGATCGTGACGTAGCGGAAGCCCTCATACGGCGTCTGCTTGACCTCGTTGGGATAGGGCTTCTCATAGAGCACCTGCTTCATCTCCCACAGGTGCATCGCCGAGGGGACGACGTAGAGGAATGCCCCGCCCGGGCGCAGCACGCGCCGGAACTCGTCGAGCGCGAGCGGGGAGAAGCAGTTGAGCAGCAGGTCGATCGACGCGTCCGCCACCGGGAGGTGGTACGACGAGGCGACGGCGAATTCCACGCGCTTTTCGCGCTTCGCCGCAAGGCGCAGAATGAACTTCGAGATGTCGATCCCCGCCATGACGGGCGACTTGCCCGCGTCCAGCAGCGCCTGATATAGCCCCGCGGTGTAGTATCCCTCGCCGCAGCCGCTGTCGAGCACGGCGGGGCGGTCACCGGTGAGCGACACACCCAGCTCGCAGATTGCGTCCCGCAGCGGGGCGTAGTAGCCCTTGCCGAGGAAGGCGCTGCGCGCGGCGGCCATGGCCTTGTCGTCGCCGGGGGCCTTCGAGTGCTTGCGGTTGGCGGGGAGGAGGTGGGTGTACCCCTCGCGGGCGATGTCGAAGCTGTGCCCCGCGGGGCAGCGGTAGGCGCGCTCATCGCGCGTGAGCGCCGCGCCGCAGAGCGGACAGACAAAGAGGCTCGTCATGCAGGATTCGCCTCCATCGCCGCGAGGAGTTCGGCGGCAAACGCACGGGCCTGCGCGGCCTTCTCCCCGTCCATGAACGGCGCGCTGTAGCCGAGGTGGCGCGCGCTGAGCATCCCGAGCCAACGCAGCTGCGAGTGCTTGCAGTAGCGCTGCAGGCCCTCCTCCCAGAGGTCGGCGCCGCGCTCGGGGCGGTAGCCGCAGGTCGTGACGGCGGCGACGGCGCGGCCGCGCCACAGGCTCGGCCCGCGCCCCTGATCGCCGTAGTATTTGTTCATCGCGTAGACCATCCGGTCAAGCGCCGCCTTGAGCGGGGCGGTGCAGTACCACGAGTAGATGGGGCTCGCGAGCAGGAGGAGGTCGGCGGAGAGCACGCTTTCAAAGATCGGCTGCATGTCGTCGCGCAGGACGCACGCGGGGTGCTCCCAGTCGCTCTGACAGCCGCGGCAGGCGCGGCAGGGCTGGATGTCCATGTCATAGAGCGAGAACCGCTCGACTTCCCATCCGGCCTGCGTGAGCGCGTCTGTTACAGGGCGCGTCACGGCGAGGGTGTTGCTGGCCTCGCCGCGGGGACTTGCGAAGAGAACCGTACATTTCACTGAAAATCGCCTCCTGATTTCGTGACATCGTGAATCCATTTGCCGCGGTGGACGCGCACCAGACACAGCGGCACCTTGATGACGGACTCCATCTGAATCGCCGCGGCGACAAGCCAGTAATTGCTCTGCAGCACCAGTGCGAGCGCCGCCGTGAGCGGCAGCGCCGCGAGCCACTGCGGCCCGATGTCGAGCGCGGCCGACCAGAACACATCGCCGCCCGCGCGCAGAACGCCCGTCACGGCGGTGATAGAGTAGGCGTGCAGCGGGATAGAGGCAAAGCCCGTCACGGCAAGGGCCGTCGCGATGGACGCCGTCTCGCCGTAGAGCTTGAAGAGCGGGAAGATAACGGGCCGGAACAGCAGCGGCACGAGCGCGAGCGAAAACACCATCAGCACGCAGCCGACAAGCACCGTCACGCGCAGGAGTGTATAGCTCAGCTCCAGCACCTCCTCGCGGCTCTGCCCCTCGCCGATGGCCTTGCCGACCATGACGGCCGTCGCCGCGCCGAGACCGAAGCAGACGACGAGAAACAGGCGGTTGAGGTTGCCCATCACGGCGTTCGCGGCGAGGAACTCGACGGAGATCGTCGTATAGCCGAGTATAACGGTCAGCATGCTGTTGCCGAGACCCCACGCCGTCTCATTGAGGATGACGGGCGTGGAGTATTTGACGAACCGGCGCAGCATGTCCCAGCCAGGGCGGCAGAAGGCGGCGAGGTTAAGCGGGATGGTCCTGCTGCGCAGCGCGCAGACGGTGCAGACGAGGAACTCCGCGATGCGGGCGCAGAGCGTCGCGACGGCCGCGCCCTCGATCCCGAGCATAGGAAAGCCCGCCTTGCCGAAGATCAGCAGGTAGTTCAGCCCCGTGTTCAGGAGCGTCGACATGCCGAAGAGCTTCATGCCGAAGGCGGCGTTTTCCACGCTGCGCTGCGCGCTGACGTAGATGGACGAGAGCATGTTGAACACATAGGAAAAGCCGATCACGCGCAGATACGGCGCGCCGAGAACGGACAGCTCGTGCTTGTTTGAGAGCAGATCCATGATCTGCACCGGCCACGCGAAGAGGATAAGCGCGAGCAGCAGCGAGATGCCCGTCCCGATGAACGCGGCGACACCGATGGCGCGGCTGATGCTCTCCTTGTCCTGCTTGCCCCAGTACTGGCTGATGAGGATGCCGACGCCCGACTGGATGCCGAACACGATCGAAATCAGCAGAAACACCGGAACGTTCGCCGTCGTCACGGCGGCCATCTCGAGGTTTCCGAGCTGGCTGACCATGAAGGTGTCGATCAGGCCGAGGGAGAAGGTAATCAGATTCTGCAGCGCGATGGGGGCGGTGAGCCGCGCGAGATAGCGGTAAAACTCCGGCCCGCGGCGCTTGGGTTGTTTTTTCATGAATTCACCTCAAAGCATGGGGAAGCGGCTGTTTTTGTGCGTGAGGAGGGCGTCGTGGAGCGCGTCGATCTCCTCAAAGGTCGTCTCCGGGCCGAAGCTCACGCGGATGACGCCCGCGGCGGTCTTTTTGTCGAGCCCGAGGGCGCTGACGACATGGCTGGCCTTGCCCTTGTGGCAGGCGGAGCCGGCGGAGATGCAGATGCCCTGCGCGCCGAGATCGGCGACGATGTTCGCGCTGGGGTAGCCCGGCAGCGACACGGACAGAATGTGCGGCGCGTCGCCCCGGCCGATCTCGGCCACCGTCGGGATGGAGAGGAGTCTTTCGCGGCAGTAGTCGCGCACGGCGGCGAGGTGGCGGCGCTTTTCGTCCAGCCCGTCGCAGTAGAGCTCCACGGCCTTGGCGAAGCCCGCGATCTGGGCGGTTGCCTCCGTGCCGGAGCGCAGGCCGCGCTCCTGCCCGCCGCCGGGGAGGAGCGGACGCAGATTTTTCAGCCGCGGCGCGACATACAGCGCGCCGATGCCCTTCGGCCCGCCGATCTTGTGCGCCGAAAGGCTCATGAGGTCGACGCCCCAGCGCACGGGGTCACAGGGAATCTTCAGAAAACCCTGCACCGCGTCGCAGTGCAGAAGCGCCCGGCTCCCGCGCGCTTTCAGCAGCTGCGCGACCTCCCCCACGGGGAAGACGCAGCCGGTTTCGTTGTTCACGAGCATCATCGACACGAGCACCGTGTCCTCGCGCAGGGCGTCCGCCACCTGCTGCGCCGTGACGTGGCCGGTGCGGTCGGGCTTCAGATAGGTGATCTCGTAGCCCTGCTGTGCGAGCCACTTGCACGGCTCAAGAATGGCGCTGTGCTCAAGGGCGGTGGTGATGATGTGCCGCCCGACGTGGCGGCCCTGCCACACGGCCGCGGAGATGGCCCAGTTGTCGGACTCTGTGCCGCAGGAGGTGAAAAACAGCTGCTCCGGGCGGCAGCCGAGCCCTTGCGCCACGGCGGCGCGGCAGCGGTCCACCAGCGCGGCGCTCTCGCGCCCGTAGGGATACTGGGCGGAGGGGTTGCCGAACTGATGGCGCAGCACGTCGTACATGACGTCCGCCACGGCGGCGGGCACCGGCGTGGTCGCCGCGTGATCGAGATAAATCATAAAACAGCACCTCTTTTGATGGTTGTTGACGGGGAGGGAGAATTTTGATATGGGATAGGGGGCGAAGAGGCTTATCCATGTCTCTGACGGGTACCATTTCCCCCGCGGGAAAAGGTACCAAAAGCGCGCCAGAAACCAAGGTTTCTGGACTTCCTTTGCGGTCGACCGAAAACGTACGGGCGCGCTTAGAAATCCAAAACCTTGGTTTTGGCGGCGTTTTTTGCATACTTTTTGCCGCTGCTGGCAAAAAAGTATGCCGCCGGAGGCAGAACCAGCTGATTCAATCACCTGTCCTGCGCAAAACGCTAAAAATCACTTACTGACTCATCAGCCCCAGCTGATAAAACGCCACGGCGCTCGCGGCGGCGACGTTCAGCGAGTCCACCCCGCGGGACATCGGGATGCGCACGGTGTAGTCGCACGCGGCGATCGTCCCGTCGGCGAGCCCGTCGCCCTCGGGCCCGAGCACGACGGCGAGCTTTTCTGCCGCGGCCAGCCGCGGATCACACAGCGTGAGCGAGTCGTCCCGCAGCGCCATCGCCGCCGTCTGAAAGCCCAGCGCGTGCAGCTGCGCGACCCAGTCGCCCTCCGGCAGGTACGTCCACGGGATGAGAAAGACGTTTCCCATGCTCACGCGGCTGGCGCGGCGGTAGAGCGGATCGCTCCCGGCGCTCGTGAGCAGGACGGCGTCCATCCCCAGCGCGGCGGCGGAGCGGAAAATCGCGCCGACGTTCGTCGGGTTCATCACGTTTTCGAGCACGGCGATGCGCCGCGCGGTGGCGCAGACCTCCTCGACGGTCGGCAGCTGCGGGCGGCGCATGGCGCAGAGCATCCCGCGCGTGAGATGAAAGCCCGTCAGCTTCGCCAGCACCTCGAGCGGGGCGGTGTAGACCGGGATGTCGCCGCAGCGGCGCAGAAGGTCGCTTGCCTTGCCCTCGATGTGCTTCGTCTCGATGAGCGCGGAGACGGGGACACACCCGGCGTCGAGCGCGCGGCCGATTTCGGTCGTGTCGCGGGAGACCGAGGCCCGGACAAGTCTGCCGAACAGCTCGGCGATCCGTGCCGAGTCGGTCGCCGTCATATTTTGTGATCGCTCGCCCGGTGCCAGCCACCGGTCGCTGTCCGGGACAGGAAAAATCCGCAACGTTCGTCCGCCGAGCAATCCGTATAGGATGTTCGCCTTTTCGTCCAATTTCAGGTACTCCTTGTCCAGTTTCGTCCGCTCGGCCGGCGCTTTCGCATAGACCGCTTCCGCCTGCTTGCCGATCCGGTAACCGTCGGGTGGAACGCCGTCGAACAACTCGGCGAACGAGACGTGCGTCCGGTTCGTGCCCAGCGCTTCGCGCAGCGGTTTCGAGTCGAGGCGGATCAGCGGCTCGCGGCTCCAGCGCGCCGAGTCGGTCACGATGCCGAGCAGCACCTGGTCGGCGTTCATTCCGCGATAGCGTTCTCCGTGATAGAGTTTGCGTAATACTTCCGAGGCATAGCTGCCGAGCGGTTCGATCCGTCCGTCGAGGGATTGTACGGGCAATGCGCCGAAACGCGCGGCGATCGCCCGGTCGGGAACGTCGTCCGAAG
>USAC01000050.1 GCA_900552475.1 uncultured Eubacteriales bacterium
CCCATCAGCTTGAGCGCGGTGACGAGCTTGTCGAGCACGTTCGTCCCGGCGGGCAGGCCGAAGTTCTCGCCGATGGCAACGCGCACGGCGGGGGCAATCTGGACAACGACGCGCTTTTTCGCGTCGTGCAGCGCGCGCCACGCGTCGCCGATCTGGTCGTTGACGGTGATGGCGCCGGTCGTACAGACGGCGGCGCACTGGCCGCAGCCGACGCACTTCGTCTCGGAGAGCTTCTTGTCAAAGGCGGGCATGACCTGCAGGTCGCTGCCGCGGCAGGCAAAGTTGAGGATGCCCTGTCCCTGCAGCTCCTCGCACACGCGCACGCAGTCGCCGCAGAGGATGCACTTGTTCGGGTCGCGGAAGATGGCATGGCTGGTGTTGTCCGTGGCAAAGCGCGGGCGGGTATCCGGGAAGCGGATGTGCCGCACGCCGAAGCGCTGGGCCAGCTCCTGCAGGCGGCAGTTGCCGCTCTTGCCGCAGGTGGTGCAGCTGCAGTCGTGCGAGGCGAGCAGCAGCTCGAGGATCAGACGGCGATGCTGCAGCAGGCGGGAGGTGTTCGTGCGGATTTCCAGCCCGTCGCGCGGCTCCATGGAGCAGGAGGCGTCGATCTTGCCGGTTTTCACGTCCTCGACGATGCACATGCGGCACGCGCCGTAGACGGAGAGCTCGGAATAATAGCAGAAGGTGGGCATGTCAATTCCGGCCTTCCGGATGACGGACAGGACGTTCTTCTCGCCGTCGAACGGCACGCGCAGCCCGTCGATAATCATTGTTCCCTTGGCCATGACTTAACCCTCCTCTTCAATGGCGTCGATGGCGCCGAAGGGACATGCGCCCCAGCACGCGCCGCAGTGGATGCATTTTTCCGTGTCGATGGTGTGCGGCATGCGGATCTGACCGTCGATGGCGCCGACGGGACAGTTGCGCAGGCACTTGCCGCAGCCCTTGCACAGCTCCGGATTGATCTCCAGATGGCGCTTGCGGCCGTTGCAGATGGGGCAGTGGTGATCGACGACATGGGCCAGATACTCCTTGCGGAAGTAGCGCAGCGTGCTCTGCACGGGCTTGCAGGCGCTCTGGCCAAGGCCGCAGAGCGCAGTTTCCGTGATGGTCTGGGACAGCTTTTCGAGCATGTCGAGATCCTCAAGGCTGCCCTCGTTGTTGATGATGCGGTTGAGAATTTCGAGCATGCGCTTCGTGCCCTCACGGCAGGGGACGCACTTGCCGCAGCTCTCGTTCTGCGTGAAGCTCATGAAAAAGCGCGCCGTCTCGACCATGCAGGTGTCCTCGTCCATGACGACCAGACCGCCCGAGCCGATCATCGCGCCGATGCCCTTGAGCGAGTCGAAGTCGAGGGGGAGGTCGAGGTGCTCGTCGCTCGCGCAGCAGCAGCCGCCGGACGGGCCGCCGATCTGCACGGCCTTGAACTTCTTGCCGTCGGGGATGCCGCCGCCGATGTCGAAGATGACCTCGCGGATGGTCGTACCCATGGGCACCTCGATCAGGCCCGTGTTCACGACGTTGCCCGTCAGGGCGAAGGCCTTCGTGCCGGGGCTCTTGGGCGTTCCGATGCTGCGGTACCAGTCGGCCCCGCGGCGCAGGATGAGCGCGGCGTTGGCGAAGGTCTCGACGTTGTTGAGGACGGTCGGCTGCGCCCACAGGCCGTGCTCGATGGTGCGCGGCGGCTTGACGCGCGGCATGCCGCGCTTGCCCTCGATGGACGCGGTCAGGGCGCTGCCCTCGCCGCAGACGAACGCGCCCGCACCGCGGTTGACGTGGATGCGGAAGGAGAAGCCGCTGCCGAGGATATGCTCGCCCAGCAGGCCCAGCTCCTCGGCTTTTTCGATGGCGGTCTTGAGACGCGCCACGGCCAGCGGATACTCGGCGCGGACATAGATATAGCCCTCGTCACTCCCGGCGGCGCGTCCGGCGATCATCATGCCCTCGAGCACGGAGTGGGGGTTGCCCTCCATGATGGAGCGGTCCATGAAGGCGCCGGGGTCGCCCTCGTCGCCGTTGCAGACGATGTATTTCTTCTCTGCCTTCTGGCGGCGCGCGCCGTCCCACTTGCGCCCGGCGGGGAAGCCGCCGCCGCCGCGCCCGCGCAGACCGGAGGTGATGATCTCCTGACAGACCTCCTCATCCGTCATCTCGAAGAGCGCGCGCTCAAAGCCCGCGTAGCCGCCCTTGGCGATGTACTCCTCAATGTCCTCGGCGTCGCTCGTACCGCAGTTTTCAAGCACGACGCGGTGCTGCTTTTTGTAGAAGGGGATGTCCTCCTGACGCGGATAGGCCACGCCGTCGAGGTGGTAGGTCAGGCGGTCGATCACCTCGCCGCCGAGGACGGTTCGCTCGATGATCTCGTGGCAGTCCTCGGGCTTGACGTGGATGTACATGATGCCCATCGGCTCGATATGCACGAGCGGGCCCATCTCGCAGAAGCCGTGGCAGCCGCTCATCTTGACGTGGAGGCTCTTCTCCTCGTCGTTGTCGTGGTGCAGGCCGACGTAGACCTGCAGACCGCGGCTTTCGCACTCCTTGCGGAAGTTGTCGTAGATATGCATGGCACCGCCGGCGATGCAGCCGGTACCGGCGCAGATCAGGACGGAGGGCATCTGCGCGCTCATCTGGAGATCGTGCTCTGCGCCGCGGCGCATGGCGGCGAATTCTTCACGGGTCAGCTTCATGCGCTCTGTCCCTCCTTTGCGCGGATTTCCTCGAGCAGCGCGATTGCTGCGTCGGGGGCCATCTTGGGGTAGACCTCGCCGTCGACCGTCATGACGGGGGCGAGGCCGCACGCGCCGAGACATGCGACCGTCTCGAGCGTGAACATGCCGTCGGACGAGGTCTTTCGCTTGTCATTCAGGCCGAGGTATTCGTGGATGGCGTCGTAGATCGGGCCGGACTTGCGGACGTGACATGCCGTACCGGCGCAGACCTTGATGATGTGGCGGCCCTTCGGCTCGAGCGAGAAGTTCTCGTAGAACGTCGCCACACTGTAGACGCTCGAGACGCTGACGTCCAGCATCTCCGCGACCACCGTCAGGCTCTCCTCGCTGAGGTAGCTGCACGCGGCCTGAATGTCCTGCAGAATAGCAATGAGATTCGAGGTGCTGCAGCCGTGGCTCTGTACGATGGAGATGGTTTTCTCTCTATTGGGATTCATGCTTTTCCTCCTTCAAAACATTGCGGGTCAGGGGTCTGTGCTTGAATGTGTCAACACTGTAACATAGTTTCGCCTGAATAGCAATAGCGGAAGCAAAAAATGTTCATTGTAGATGAAAGAAATTGTGCAAGTTAACAATAAATGAAAATGAAAAAGCGATGAGATGCCTTGATAGACATCACATCGCTCAAGCCCCGGACCGGCTGCCGCATTGCGGAAGAAAATAAGCCGGGCCGCCGCCGGAGAGAGGGCACCGGCAGCGGCTCGGCTCTGTCAAAAAAAGAGTTTCACCAGAGTGGTTTCTCGATATGGAGAGGGGAAGAATTACTCGGCCAGCGCCTTGCCCATCGCGGTGCAGGCGGCCAGCGCGTCGTCATCGGGAGCCTCGCAGCAGATGACGCTCTCGGTGAAGAGGTTGATGTTTGCGTCGTCGCAGGACTTCTCCCAGGAGCGCATCCACTCGCCGTCGCCCCAGCCGTAGGAGCCGAACAGGGCGACGCGCTTGCCGCCGATGCTGTTCTTGCAGCCGTCGAACATCGGCTCGAACTCGCTCTCCTCCAGCACCTCGGAGCCCATGGCGGGGCAGCCAAAGGCGATGGCGTCATAATCGGACAGAGCGGAGGCATCCACCTGATCGGGGGTCAGCAGCGTGGCCTCGGCGCCCGCGGCCTTCATGCCCTCGAGAACGGCGTTGGCCATGGCCTCGGTGTTGCCCGTTCCGCTCCAGTAAATCACAGCAGTCTTTTTCATCGTTTTCTGTTCCTTTCTCGGATTCAAAAATTTTTATCACACCGGCACGGCGAGCTGCTCGATGCTCGAGCCGGCCCGCCAGAGCGCGCAGTAGATATCGGTGCATCGCTTGTAGCGGGCGAAGAGCTCGCGCGCCCGCTTTTCGTCGCCGTAGACCTTCCACAGCCCGGCGCACTTGAAGTTTTCGGCCCTATTGTCGATAAAGCCCTTCACGTCTTCGGGCGGGTAGCTGAGGAACAGCCCCACCTCATGCGGAAACTCCTGCCCCTCGCGCAGGCGGTGCATGAGCCGCGCGACGCACTGCTCGCAGCTCTTGCCCTGATAGCCCGCGCCGCTGAGCACCTCCGTCGCGAGATCGTTCGTCAGATCGCGCCGCAGGCAGCGGGGGCGGTAGAGATAGAGCAGAGCGCGGTTGCCTTGATAGCGCATCGGCAGCAGACACAGCCCCTTCGGAACGAGCCGCTTATTCAGGCTCCGCACGTCCTGCAAAAGCTCCTCGCGGGAGTCGTAGGGACATGGGAACAGGCTGCCGGTCTTGATACCGGCCAGCGTAGGCGCGCATTGGCGCACAACGGTTTCCTCCGACATGGCGCTCCTCCTTCTTTTGCTCAGCCCGCGTGCTTTTCGAGGATACTGCGCAGCGCGGACAGGGAGCTCGTGTGGCAGCGCTCAATGATTGTGTCGCCGCCCTTGAGCTCGCTCAGCGCGCCCTGCACCATCTTGTGGGACATCGTACTGGTAAAAAAGATCATCAGATCGGGGCGTCCGAGCTTGTTCTTCAGCCCTCCGGATGACTTGGTAAAAATCTTCGCCTGGCAGCTGTACGCCTGGCACAGTTCCTTATAGCGGCGCTCCATGCATTCGTTGCCGCCCAAAATCACAACACTCACAGGCCATCTCCTTTCTGTGGTTAAGGTACTTTAACTGCTTCTGTAAAAGGAAAGCGTCCCTGACGCTTTCTTTAGCACTATTATAGGCGAAAGAAAGGAGCCTTATCCACTCCAAAACGGCGGATAAGGCTCCAAAAATGCGGATGGCCCGTTTTTATTCCCCGAGCAGGGGACGCATGCTTTCCAAACTGATGACCAGCGTGGAGGCGTTGTGCAGCAGGGCAGACGTCGCGGGCGGCAGCACACCGGCTACGCCCAGACAGATCAGCATCAGGTTAAACCCGATGATCTTGCGGTAGTTGCCGTGGATGCGGCCCATGAGCGCGTCGCTCAGACGCTTGAGCGTGAGCAGCGCGTAGAGATCCTCGCCGCTGAGCGTGATGTCGGCGACCTCGCGCGCGATGGCCGCGCCGTCGCTGATGGCGATGCCCGCGTCGGCCTCGGAGAGGGCGGGCGAGTCGTTTACGCCGTCGCCGAGCATGATGACCTTGCGGCCCGCATCGTGCTCGCGGCGGATGAAGTTCGCCTTGTCCTCGGGCAGGACGCCCGCGTAGTAGGCGTCGACGCCGACGGCGGCCGCCACGGCCCGGGCGGTCTTTTCATTGTCGCCCGTCATCATGACCAGGTGCTCCACGCCCAGCTCGTGCAGTCCGCGGATCACGTCGCGCGCCTCCGGACGGAGGGGATCCTCGATGCAGATCACCGCCGCCAGCACGCCGGAAACGGCGAGGTAGAGGTGGGAATACTGTTCGGGCAGGGACGAGAACTTCTCCTCGTCGCCTGCGGGGACGGAGCAGTGCTCATCCTCGAAGACGAAGTGGTGACTGCCGATGACGACCTTCTGTCCCTCGACACTGCTGGAGATGCCGTGGGCGACGATATACTCCACGCGGGAGTGCCGCTCCTCGTGGTGCAGCTCGCGCCGCGCGGCCTCGGCTACAACGGCCTTGGCCATGGAGTGCGGATAGTGCTCCTCAAGGCACGCGGCCAGACGCAACATGTCGGCCTCGCTGTTTTCGCCGAAGGTCACGATCTGCGCCACCTTCGGTTCGGCGCGGGTGAGCGTGCCGGTCTTGTCGAAGACGATGGTGTCGGCCTCGGAGACGGCCTCGAGGAAGCGCCCGCCCTTGACAGACAGGTGATAGCCGGTGGCCTCCTTCATCGCTGAGAGGACGGCGATGGGCATGGAGAGCTTGAGCGCGCACGAGAAGTCGACCATCAGCACGGCCAGCGCCTGCGTGACGTTGCGCGTGAGCAGCCAGATGAGCGCCGTCGCGCCGAGACTGTACGGCACGAGACGGTCGGCGAGGTGCGCGGCGTGATCCTCCATGTCGGACTTGAGCTTTTCGGACTCCTCGATCATGTGGACAATGCGGTCGTACCGGCCGGAGCCGGCGGCCTTCTCGACGAGGACGACGCAGTCGCCCTCCTCAATGACGGTGCCCGCGTAGACATAGCCGCCCTCGCTCTTGCGGACGGCGAGCGGTTCGCCGGTGATGGAGGCCTGGTTGACCATGGCCTCGCCGGAGACGACCTTGCCGTCGAGCGGGATCATGCCGCCCGTGCGCACGGAGATTCTGTCCCCGACCTGAACGTCGTGCAGCGGGACAAGCACGTCACCCTGCGGTGTCTGGAGCCAGACCTTGTCCACGTTGAGGGACATGGACTGCGCCAGATCCGCCACGGACTTCTTGTGCGTCCACTCATCGAGGATATCGCCGATGCCGAGCAGGAACATGATGCTGCCCGCCGTCGCGAAGTCGCCGCGCAGCATGGAGACGCCGATGGCGGTTGCGTCGAGCACGGGCACCTGAATCTTCCCGTGCAGCAGGCACGAGAGTCCCGCGCGCAGGTAATGCACCGAGCGGAAGAGGGTGATCACCGTGCGCAGCGGCATGGGCAGGAAGAGCTTCTTAAAATAGTGGCGGCACACGGCGAGCACGAGCTTATCCTCGTATTCGCGGCCGAGGGCGCGGCTGCTGTGCTCCGGGGCGAGCGCCTCGGAGGCAGCATAGGAAAACGCGGCGAGGGCGCGGATCAGGTCGGTGCGCGCGCCGCGATAGAGCACCACCGCGTCGCAGGTGCGGTCGTAGATCTTGACCTCCGTCACGCCGGGGACCTGCCGCAGGTAGGCCTCCAGAATATCCGCCTGCCGCAGCGTCATGCGCGTCTGCTCGGCGTGCAGGCGCATACGGCCGTTGGATTCATGCAGGATCTTGCACTTCATGGTTACTCGGCGGCCTTCTCCTCGACCGTCTCGGCGGCGTCCTCAATGACCTCGGCCTCGGCCTCAACGGCGCGCTGCTCGTTGACGTCCTTGGCATCGGCCAGAATGTCGGCCGCGCCCTCCTTGATGGCGGTGGCGGTCGTCATGACAGACTCCTTCGCGCGCAGGACGGCGGCGGTCGTCTGCGTATAGACCTTCTTGGCGTCGCGGCTGGTGAGAATCTTCAGGCCCGCCGTGCCGAACAGCACGCCGCCCGCGAACAGACCCAGTTTACCCATATTGTTCATGATAAGTACCTCCTAGATAGTGTATATGTATTTGCATAGGTTTGATGCGCCCGGAGGGGCGCGTTATGTAGCATCGCCCGGACATCGCGGAGCGTCCGGTGACTCCGGCGCACAGCTGTCCCGCTCGATACCGCTGCGGTACGCATTGGGAGACACCCCGATCACGTCCCGGAATGCCTTGGCGAATTTGCTAGCATTATCATAGCCGAATTGTCCGGCAATATCAAGTACCGTTCGGTCGGTTTTTCGAAGAATTTCGGCCGCTCCGTGCATTTTCTGCGCCCGGAGGAAGGCCGCGGGAGTCATGCCGTACACGCCCTGAAAGCTGCTTTTGACCTGCGCGGCGGAGACACCGAACTTTTCCGCGAGCTCCGAGACCGTGACCTTCTGCTCCGTGCGTGCGAGGAGGTATTCGCTGATTCTGCGCGCCAGCTCCGTCTGCGTGCGCGTCAGGCCGCGTGAGGCGGACTGTCCGGCGGCGGGGGCGGGGAGTGTGCTCAGAAAGAGCAGCAGCTCGAGGATTTTCACCTTGAAGTAGCCCTTGCGGATCTCCTCGGGGACGCTGTAGAGCTCGGAGAAGACGTGCTCCGCGCGTGGCGAGGAGCGGGCGGCAAAGCCGCCGCCGTTGCAGCAGAACTTCTCAGCGAGCAGCCCCGGCCGCACCGTCACGTCCTCGAGAAAGCACGACAGACAGTCGGGCGCCCGCGCGGGGTCAATGTCGACGGTGATGCCGTGATAATGCCCGGTGGGAAAGCGATCCTCACCGGGCGATGCGTCCTTGAGCGTGACGGAGAGGTCGCCCGGCGCGAGGTAGAAGTAGTCCTCGCCGAGCTGGTACTCGATGCGTCCCTCGCGGCAGTGGTTGATTTCGATCAGCCCTGTCTCGGCGGCGCGGCCCATCTGACAGTACGACGCGTGGACGTCGTTATAGGTGATGGTGATGCCGGGGAAGACGGGGTAGCAGGTCTTGATGACCTCGCCGTCGCTGCTGCGCAGGCGGTAGACCGCGTGCTCCGCGTCGCGGTGCAGCACGGCGGTTTGCGCGCCGTAGAGCTGCTCCTCGCGCGCGGAGAGCGGTACGGGCTCACCCGCGCGGCGCGGACAGACGGGCGCGCTCACTTTTTCAGAAAGCCGGACAGGCCCTTTTTCTTCTCGTAGGGATGGGCGCTGACGGACTGCAGCTCATAGCCCGTGTCGTGGATGGCGGCGCGCAGCACCGTCTCGTCGAGCGGCTCCTCGGAGAGAACGACGGCCTTGCCCTTGCTGTGGGAGGACGTGACCTTTTTGACGGAGAACTTGCTGCGGATGACGTCATTGATGTGCGATTCGCACATGCCGCACATCATGCCGTCGATTTTCAGAATGGTTTCGATCATGGGAATGTATCTCCTTTCAAAATTTCAGGCCGTTTTTTCAGGCCAGCCGGCGGGACAGCTCCTCGAGCCGGTCGGGCACCTGAGCCAGAACGGCCAGCACCACCCGGCGGCAGGCGTCGCCGTCGAGGGCGAGGACGTCCTGCATGCGCGCGAAGAGAGGCTCGTAGCAGGTTTCATACAGTGCCGCGGCCTTCCGCCCGGCCTGCGTCAGATAGACGATGCCGTAGTGCTCCTTTTCCGCCAGCTGCATCTCGCAGAGGTTGCGGATCATCGCGTGCGCGCTGGGCTTGGACACATTCATTCTGGCGGCTACGTCGATACATCGGGCTCCCCGGCCGTCGCGGCAGAACTCCGAGAGAATCAGCAGATATCCGATTGCGGACGGAGTCAGCGGTTTCTCTTGATTAGGCATATCTAACCTCCCGGGAAAAGTGAGGGGGGAGACGCGTATGTCTCCGCGTCTCCCCCTTGCGCTCAATGCCCCTTATGGCATTCGCCGTGCATGGCGCAGTGTGCGCAGCCGGCGCCGCAGGAGGATTTACCCTGCTTCTTCTGCCGGATCAGGCTTCGGATGATGAGGATGACAATGGCAAGTAAAACGATACAAATCAAAATGGTGGAAAGATTGGTGCTGATCCATTGCAGCATGAAGAATCACTCCTTTTCAGGGACAGTATTTGGCAAAATCAGAGCTTTGCGGAGAGCTTGTCGGCCTCCTTGTAGGGCTTGACGAGCATGTAAACGATCAGAACCAGCAGCGCGATGGCGACGATCAGGCCCAGAACGTTGAGATTGCCGGTGAAGGCGCCGCCGAACTGGTTGATCATCAGGCCGATCACATACGCGAAGCCGCACTGATAGGCGATGGCGAACCAGGTCCACTTGTGGTTGTTCATCTCGCGCTTGATCGCGCCAATTGCCGCGAAGCAGGGGGCGCACAGCAGGTTGAAGACGAGGAAGCTGTAAGCCGTCACACCGGTGAAGGCAGCAGCGATGTTCTGGTAGACGGTGCCGTCGCCGCCGCCATAGAGGATGCCGAGCGTGCCGACGATGTTCTCCTTGGCGACAAGGCCGGTGATGGAGGCCACGGCGGCCTGCCAGTTGCCCCAGCCGAGGGGCTTGAAGATCCAGGCAATCGCGCCGCCGATGGTGGCGAGGATCGAAGCGTCGATCTCAGACTCGTCGAGCATGCGGAACGTGCCGTCGACCCAGCCGAAGTAGGTCGTGAACCAGACAAAGATCGTGGACAGCAGGATGATCGTGCCGGCCTTCTTGATGAAGGACCAGCCGCGCTCCCACATGCTGCGCAGAACGTTGCCGAGGGTGGGCCAGTGGTAGGCGGGCAGCTCCATGACGAAGGGAGCGGGATCGCCGGAGAACATCTTCGTCTTCTTTAGCATGATGCCGGAGATGATGATGGCGGCCATGCCGATGAAGTAGGCGGAGGTGGAGACCCAGGCGCTGCCGCCGAAGATGGCGCCCGCGATCATGGCGATGAAGGGAACCTTCGCACCGCAGGGGATAAAGGTGGTGGTCATGATCGTCATACGGCGGTCACGCTCATTTTCAATGGTACGGGAAGCCATGATGCCGGGCACGCCGCAGCCGGTACCGATCAGCATGGGGATGAAGCTCTTGCCGGACAGGCCGAACTTGCGGAAGATACGGTCCAGAACGAAGGCGATACGGGCCATGTAGCCGCAGGCCTCGAGGAAGGCGAGCATCAGGAACAGAACGAGCATCTGGGGAACGAAGCCGAGCACCGCGCCGACACCGGCGACGATACCGTCGAGGATCAGGCCGTTGAGCCAGTCAGCCGCGCCGGCGGCCTCCAGACCGTTGCCGATCAGGACGGGGATGCCGGGGACCCACACGCCGAAGTCGGCGGGATCGGGGGCGTCAAAGCCGTTTTTGGAGAGGTAGCTGACCGCGTCGACGTAGGTCATCTGAACGACGTTGTCCATCTTGTCCGCGCCCTCGGGCAGCGTGTCATAGTAGGCGGTCATCGTGTTCATGGCGAGGGTCTCCTCGTCCTCGACATCGACGGTCGCGGTCTTGCCGGCGGGCTGGAAGCCCTTCATCTCGGCCAGCAGAGCGTTTGCGTCAAAGTCGTCGGCCTCCGCGTCGATTTCGGTGCCGAGGAAGGCATCCACGGCCTGGATAGCGGCGGTGTACGAATCGTTCACTTCGTTATACTCCTTGGAGCCGATGCCCAGCAGATGCCAGCCATCGCCGAACACGCCGTCGTTGGCCCAGTCGGTCGCGGGGGCGCCGACGGCGACCATAGCGATCCAGTAGACCAGGAACATCACCACCGCGAAGATGGGCAGGCCCAGCCAGCGGTTCGTGACGATCTTGTCGATCTTATCGGAGGCAGAGAGCTGACCGGCCTTTTTCTTCTTGTAGCAGGCCTTGATGATCTCCGCGATGTAGACGTAGCGCTCGTTGGTGATGATGCTCTCGGCGTCATCGTCCAGCTCCTTCTCGGCGGCCTTGATGTCCTCCTCGATGTGGGAGAGCGTCTCGGCGGGGATGTTCAGCTTGGAGAGCACCTTGTCGTCGCGCTCAAAGATCTTGATGGCGTACCAGCGCTGCTGCTCCTCGGGCATGTTATGTACCGCCGCCTCCTCAATGTGGGCGATGGCGTGCTCAACGGGGCCGGAGAAGGTGTGCATGGGGATGGTCTTGGCGTTGTGCGCGGCCTGCACGGCGGCCTCGGCGGCCTCCATGACGCCGTCGCCCTTCAGCGCGGAGATCTCGACGATCTGGCAGCCCAGCTCGCGGGAGAGCTCCTTGACGTTGATCTGGTCGCCGTTCTTGCGCACGACGTCGATCATGTTGATGGCGATGACAACGGGGATACCCAGCTCAGTCAGCTGAGTGGTCAGATAGAGGTTGCGCTCGAGGTTCGTACCGTCGATGATATTCAGGATGGCGTCGGGACGCTCGTCGATCAGGTAGTTACGGGCAACGACCTCCTCGAGGGTGTAGGGGGAGAGGGAGTAGATGCCGGGCAGGTCCATGATGCCCAGGTCAGTGTGCTTATTCAGCTTGCCCTCTTTCTTCTCCACGGTGACGCCGGGCCAGTTGCCGACGAACTGGTTCGAACCCGACAGGGCGATGAACAGCGTCGTCTTGCCGCTGTTCGGGTTGCCCGCCAGAGCAATTTTAATCTGTTTTTCCATTTGCTTGTGCTCCTTATTTGAATTACTCGACTTCGATCATTTCCGTGTCTGCCCGGCGCAGAGAAAGCTCATAGCCGCGGACAGTGACCTCCATAGGGTCGCCCAGAGGCGCCACCTTGCGCACGAAGACCTCCGTGCCCTTGGTGATGCCCATGTCCATGATGCGGCGCTTGACCGGACCTTCGCCATGGAGCTTGACAACCTTCACGGTTTCGCCGATTTTGGTTTCACGCAACGTTTTCATCTTGTGATTCTCCTTCTCTATATAATTTTCAGATCATAATTTTGCGGGCCATCTCTTCGCTGATGGCGACGCGGGCTTCCTTCACCTTGACGATGATGTTCCCTCCCAGCGAGGCCACCACGGTGACAGCTCCGCCGGCGACAAAGCCCAGATCCTCGAGATGCTTCTTGACCTCGGGGTTTCCGCCGACCTTGTGAATCAGGTTTTCCTCGCCGACATTGGCAAGCGTAAGCGGCATCATTGTATATCCCTCCAAATCTAAAGGTTAGAGCGAGCTAACCTTTGGTGAAAAAAGAATGGTTATCCGAACAAATCTTCAGACCAAAACAGACAAAAGTTAAGCTCCTCTAACCGCTGAAAAGTTTAACAGCTCTAACCCAAATTGTCAACCCCCTTTTTGAAAATTTTTCTCCGGCTTGCATTTTCAGTTAGAGTATGTTAACCTGTAGTGGATTCAAAGAAAAGGATGGTGTACTCTGCCATGAAGATTATGCGAGCGGCTGAGGATTATCTGGAGGCCATGCTGATGATGAAGGAGAAGCACGGCTATATCCGTTCCATCGACGTGGCGGATTATTTGGGCGTGACGAAGCCGAGCGTCTCCTATGCAACAAAGCGCCTGCGCGAGAGCGGGTATATTACAATGGATAAGGACGGGCTCATCACCCTGAACGACAGCGGCCTGCAGATCGCCTCGAGTATGCTCGACCGGCACCATATGCTTACGCGCTTTCTCGTCACGCTCGGCGTAGACCGGAAGACGGCCGAGGAGGACGCCTGCCGCATGGAGCACGACATCAGCCAACAGACCTACGAGGCCATCTGCGCCCATGCTGCGAAATACCGGCAGCGGCTGAAGGAACTCGAGGAAGCGGCGGAGAAAAAATAAACCGCGTTTTTGTGCGGAAATGACAAAAAGGAAATACTTGCCAATTCGCAGCTTGTCTGTTATACTCAACTCACGCGAAACATCGCGAAATCGGGAAGATTGAGGAGAACAGAGACATGACTATGAGAAAAAGACTGCCGGCGCTGGTGCTGAGCCTGCTGCTGGTGCTCGCACTGTGCGCCTGCGGCGAGAGCAAGGTGGACTATCCCGCGCTCGACGCGCCGGATCTCGACACGATGACGCTCAGCGAGGTGGCCAACGGCTCCGTGCGCGCGAAGTACGACGCCAGCGAGTGGCTGGCAGATCCGAGCATCGATCCGCTGACGTTTTATTATCTGGCGGATACGTCCGATGAGGAGAACATGGTGAATATCAATGTCGGCTTCCTTCTCAGCGGCGTCAAGCGCCTGACGGAGGACGATATGAGCGGCATGCTCGCAGAGTTGGAAGGGGAGTATTCCAACGAGCTGACCATTCAGGAAAAGAGAATGTGCTCGCTCGATGGCAGCGCGGCCATCTACATGGAGGGCACGATGCAGTTCACGGACAAGACGATTGATCTGATGATCGAAAACGGAGCGTTCACGCAGGAGGAGATTGATGCCTTCGGCGGACGCGATGCGCTCCTGTCGGTGCCGCCGGTCAGCCAGCTCTATATCTTCTCGGTCAACGGCGGCGACCTGTTCATCTGCACCGGAACGTATTTCAGCGCTGACCAGAAGGCGGATGTGCTGGAGGGGATGACGGTTCTGGCCCGCACGGCGGAGAGCGTGACCTGATTTTATCTGAATAGTACGCAGCGCGCCCCGGCGGGATTTCCGCCGGGGCGCGGTTTTCCATCGACAAGTGGGGTTTCCGTAGGACGATGCCTAAATATAGTATCGTCTTCTCTGAACACCGTCGTGGGGGGGGGGGGGGGGGGGGGGCAGGCAACGCCCACACCCGCGCCCAGACAGCCACAACACCCCACACAACACC
>USAC01000051.1 GCA_900552475.1 uncultured Eubacteriales bacterium
GCTTTGCCCGGGACGGCCTTTTTCTCTGTGAGGGGGTTTCGCTGCGCTTAGCGCCTTGCCCCGCCGTAGGCGGGGCTGCGACACATGCTCCGCGCAAAGTGTTTTTTGCGACGTACACGCCGCCGCAAAAAACGGATTGGAATTTATTCGCGGCCTGCGGGCCGCGAACTCTCGAGACTGCTGGATATTTCCTGCGCCTTTGGCGCAGAAATATCCAGCTTTGTTGTTTTGAAAAAACAACAAAAAGCGGGGCTGTGCGAATGCACAGCCCCGCTGGGGGGGTTATGGGGATTACATCTCCAGATAATTCTTCACCAGCACCTGCAGCAGCTCATCGCGGTCGACCTTGCAGATCAGCGTGCGGGCCGAATTGTGGTTGGTGATATAGGTGGGATCCTCGGAGAGGATATAGCCCACGATCTGGTTGATCGGATCGTAGCCCTTCTCCTTGAGGGCCTCATAGACAGCGGTGAGGATATGATGGATCTGCTGCTCCTTATCCTCAGCGGTATTGAACTTTCTGGTAAACTCATCCATGCGGACACCACCCTTCCAAGAGATATCTCCAGTATACGCTATAAACGCGCCCGTGTAAAGAGGGAAAATTCCCGGTCAGCGGGAGCGCAGCTCTGCGCCGAGCTTCTTGACCAGACGGTGCAGCGCGGAGGACGCGCACTCCTCGATCTCCGCGGAGGTCAGTGTCTTCTCCTGCGAGCCGATGGTCAGGCGGATGGTGACGGACTTCTTGCCGTCCGGCACCTGCTTGCCGCGGTACTCGTCGACGAAGGCGGCATCCTTCAGCAGACCGCCGGTGTGCTTGCCGAGAATCGCCTCACGGACGGCCTCCCACTTGACCTCGCGGTCGAGCAGGACGGACACGTCGTAGTCGGCGACGGGGTACTCGGGCATGTGCGTGAAGGTGTTCGTGCGGGAGCGCAGGGGCTTGAGCAGCTCCTGATCCAGCTCGAAGAGCATGACGGACAGGTTCTTGATGCCGCAGTCCATGGAAGCGCGCTTGCTGAGCAGGGCGAGGTTGCCGACCTGCTCGTCGCCGCAGTAGATGTTCATCCACACGACGTTGTCGGCCCAGCTGGGCTTGCTTACCTGACGGAAGGTGAAGCCCTCCATGTGCGTATAGCGCGGCATCATCTCGACGATGCCCTTGGCCTGACGGAACAGCTCCGTCACGTCCTTCGTCACGGCGGCGACGGCACCGGCGATGTTCTTATGCTCATAGGGCAGCTTCTCGCGCTCGTCGTTGGGGGAGGTGTAGTCGCGGTCGCGGAACACCTTGGCCGTCTCAAAGATGGAGAAGTGGTCGAAATAGCGCTCGTTCTTAGCGACGGACTGCACCAGATTCGGCAGCAGCGAGCAACGGATGAAGCGCTCGGCCGGGGACGGCGGCGTGGACAGCGTCAGCGCGTCGGTCACGTCGGGCAGGAGGGCCTTGAAGTACTCCTCCTCCATCCACGGATAGGTGAAGATCTCCTGCATGTCGCAGCGGAAGGCGAGATACTCCTTGATGTGGCGCTCGAGGTCGAAATCGAGCTGCTTGATCGCGCCGTCGAAGGCGGTGACGATTGGAGCGGCCTCGAAGTTCTCGTAGCCGTACATGCGGGCGACCTCTTCCATGATGTCGGCCTTGATGGACACGTCGCCCGTGGAGCGCCACGTCGGAACGACGACGTGCATATTGTCGCCGCTGAAGGTGATCTTGTAACCCAGCGGGAGGAGCATTTTCTCAATCTCGGCGTTCTCCAGACGTTTGCCGAGACGGCGGGCCAGCCAGTCGAGGTCAACGTCGATCTCGGCGCACTGGAGCTTCTTGGGATAGTGGTCGACGAAGCCCGTGACCTTCATCTCGGGATAGAGGTCGCCGAAGAGCTCCATCGACAGGTCAAGCGCCTGGTCGCAGCGCTCGGGGTCGATGGCCTTTTCGTAGCGGGCGGACGCCTCGGTGCGGTTGTCGTAGCGCAGCGCCGTGCGGCGGATGCCGTAGGACTCGAAGTCGGCGATCTCGAGGATGACCTTGTTCGTGTCGGGCAGGATGGAATCCTTCGCGCCGCCCATGACGCCCGCGAGACCGACGGCACCCTCGTCATCGGCGATGACGAGATCGTCGGTGTTCAGGGGCAGATCCTTGCCGTTGAGGAGCTTGAGAGTCTCATTCTCCTCGGCGCGGCGGACGATGATGTGGCCGGCGATGTGGTCGGAATCGTATGCGTGGGAGGGCTGGCCGGTGGCGAGCATGACGTAATTCGTCACGTCGACAAGCGCGTTGATCGGGCGCATGCCAACTTTCCAGATGCGGCTCTGCATCCAGTAGGGGGCGGGCTTGACGTACAGCCCCTCGATCTGCGTGCCGGTCATGCGGGGGCAGCGCTCCTCGTCGAGCACGGTGACATGGAAGCCGGAGGTGTTCTCGACGTTGCGGTCGAAGTGCTTGAAGGGCTTGAGCGGCAGGTGGTACAGCGCCGCCAGCTCACGGGCGATGCCGTAGTGGCCCCACAGGTCAGGGCGGTTCGTCATGGACTTGTTGTCGATCTCGAGGAGGATATCGTCCATTCCGAGCGCCGTGGAGAGCGGCGTACCGGCAGGTGCGTCGAAGTCGCTCAAATCGAGGATGACGGCTTCCTCTGCGGGGAAGAGGTCGGCAAGGCCGATCTCGCTCGAGGCGCAGATCATGCCATAGCTCGCGACGCCGCGCAGCTTCGTCTCCTTGATCTCGACGGGCTCGCCCTCACCGTGCCAGCGGCACATGGCGCCGGGGCAGGCCACGGCGACCTTCATTCCCTCGCGCAGGTTCACGCCGCCGCAGACGATCTCGCGGATGTCACCGCCGCCGATGTCGGTCCTGCAGACCTTCAGCTTGTCGGCGTTCGGGTGCTGGCAAACCTCCTGCACCACGCCGACGATCATATGGTCGAAGCGGCGGGCCAGATCCTCGGCGTCCTCCACCTCGACGGTGGACATCGTCAGGTCATAGGCCAGACGCTTGAGGTCCATATCCTGCGGCAGGTCCACATAGTCCCTGATCCAGTTCAGTGAAAGTTTCATAGCGTTTCTCCCTCCTCTTAGTGGAACTGCTTGAGGAACCGCAGGTCGCCGCTGTGGAACAGGCGGACGTCATCCACGCCGTAGCGCATCATAACCAGACGGTCCAGACCGATGTTGACATAGAAGCCGGTGTACTCGTCGGGATCCAGGCCGGCCGCGCGCAGCACGTTCGGGTGCGGCGTACCGCCGGGCATGACCTCGATCCAGCCGACGTGCTTGCACACGCTGCAGCCCTTGCCGCCGCAGACGAGGCAGCCCATGTCGATCTCAAAGCCGGGCTCGACGAACGGGAAGAAGCCCGCGCGCATACGCACCGGGACGTCGCGGCCGAACACCTTCGAGAGGATGCTCTTGATCATCACCTCGCCGGAGGCGAAGCCGAACTCTTTGTCGACGATCAGCGCCTCATACTGGAAGAAGGCGCGCTCGTGGCGGGCGTCGGTCGTCTCATTGCGGTAGACGTGGCCGGGATAGACGAAGCGGTAGGGCGGCTTGTGCGTCTGCATATAGCGGACGGAGCCGCCGGTCAGGTGCGGGCGCAGGCAGAGCTTGTCCCAGCACTTACCCTTGTCGTGCCCCTCGAGCCAGTAGGTATCCATGCTTTCACGGGCGGGATGGTTCGGGGGGAAGTTGAGGTTATCGAACGCGAACAGCTCGCTGGAGATGTCGCTCTCCTCATAGATCTCAAAGCCCATGGAGCGGAACGCGTCGTTCAGGTCATAGCACATCTGCGTGATGGGGTGCAGGCCGCCCGCGAGCGGACGGATGCCGGGCACGGAGATGTCAAAATCGGACGAGACCTCGGAAGCCTTCATCTTCAGCTCCGTGCGGCGCTCGTCGATCAGCTCAGTCAGCTGCGCCTTCGCGTGGTTGACGGCCTTGCCCATCTCGGGGCGGATGGCCGCGTCGAGCTTCGGCAGCTCCTTGAGCAGCTGCGTCAGCGAACCCTGCTTGCCGAGCAGGACAGCTTTGATCTCCTGCAGCTCGGTCTCACTCTTGACCGCCGCGATGCGCTCTCTGCCCTCCTCGAGCAGATGGTTGAGTTTCTCTTTCATATCGGTCCTCCTTTTAATCGGATGATTTTTGGGATAAAAAAATGCCATTCATCCCAGCTATAGGGACGAAAGGCAACCATATACCTCCGCGGTACCACCCAAATTCGCGGGGAAAGCAATTCTTTCCCTGCGCACTCTTTGACCCTGTAACGGAGGTAAAACCGTCCGCGCATTTCCTCGCGGAAGCTCCCAGGCGAACACTGCGCTGCCTCCCGGGTCGGCTTGCAGCCGGTGACCGACCCTCTCTGCTGGCGACGAATGCACAGAACTTCCTGATCTCTGCTTTTGTATCTACTATATATAACATACCTCCGCGAAAGATGCAAGAGGGAATTTTTCTTTTTGCGGCAAAAAATGGGACTTTTTGCAGAAATTCCACCCGGCGGAACGGACTGCTCTATCCGCGCAGGGCGGACAGAGCGGCCCGCGGACAGCCGCCGATGGGAAACATCACGACAGAAGCTGCCGCAGCTCCGGGACGGCCTCGGCGCAGATGCTAAGCATCAGCTGCATGCCCTTTACGCAGAGATCGGCGCAAAGGTCGGGGCGCATCTCGGGGAGAAACAGAACATCCATCTCCATCTGAACGGAGCGTTCATCCTCACCGGGGAAGCAGAACTTCACGAAGCGGTAGCGGGCGTTGCAGTCCTGCAGCGCGATGAGCGCGTCGAGGTGCTTGCCCTCCGCAACCTGCACCGCGCGGAGGATGCGCAGCGCGGCGCTGCTGCCGTTTTGGGCGAAGATGCACAGCAGGTGCAGCTCCGCCGCGTCCTCATCGCCGTCGAAGACGAGGGAGACGGCCTCATCGCTGCCGTGGGTCTTGCCGAGAAGCTTGTATTTCAGACCGTCGCTCTCAAGCCGGTCGATAAATGCCTGTGTGGTGCGAAACATGGTGCGCCTCCTATATGTAGATGCCCCCATTATAGCCGCCCGCGGTGCGGCGCGTCAACCGCGCGGAGAAAATTTTTGCCCGCGGCGGTCTCTGCGGCAAAAAAGTCTCGCCTGCGACGAAAAAGCGTGCTATACTATCGGGGTATACAGGAAAGGGGGCGGACGGATGGACGAAATCACAGCCGGCGCGGTCTGGCGCAGCCTGCCGCGGCGCGACCCGGCGGGGCATAAGGGCATGTTCGGCAAGGTGATGTGCCTGTGCGGCTGCGTGGGCTTCACTGGCGCGCCGGTCTTTGCCAGCCGCGCGGCGGTGCGCACGGGGTCGGGGCTGGTGTATCTCGGTGTTCCGGCGGCCATCTGGCAGGTGGCCGCGGTCAAGAGCGACGAGGCCATGCCATTTCCGCTACCGGACCGGGACGGGAAGCTCGCCTGCGCGGGCGAGGAGGAGATCCGCCGCCGCGCTGCCGGGTGCGACGCGGTGCTCATCGGCTGCGGCCTCGGGCGCAGCGACGAGAGCGACCGACTCGTGCGGAGCCTGCTTGACCTGCCGCGGCCGCTTGTGCTCGACGCGGACGGCATCAACGCCGTGAGCGGCACGATGGAGCTTCTTTCGGTGCGGCGCGGGCGCGTGACGGTTCTCACCCCGCACGAGGGGGAGTTCCTGCGCGCGGGCGGCGACCTGACGCCGGGGCGAGAGGAAGCGGCACGCCGCTTCGCGCGGCTGCACGGGGTGTATCTGATCCTCAAGGGCCACCGGACGGTCATCACCGCGCCGGACGGGCGCTGCGCCGTGAATCCGACGGGAAACGCCGGGATGGCCAAGGGCGGCAGCGGCGACGTGCTCTCCGGGATGGTGCTGAGCCTGCTCGGACAGGGGATGGAGCCGTTTGCGGCGTGCTGCGCGGCGGCGTTTCTGCACGGGCGGGCCGGGGATCTCGCGGCGCGGGAGCTCGGCGAGCGCGGTATGACGCCCTCGGATCTGCTTGAGCGGATCCCGCGGGCATTTCTGAGTTTATAAGAGAGAAGATGGGATAGACGGAGAGCCTTCCGGAAAAAAGGAGGGATCACCGTGAAACGAATGGGTTTATGTGCGATGCTGCTGGGGTGCGCGCTGCTGTGCGCCTGCGGTGCGGCGCCCTCTGCGGGGCAGAATCTGCAGGAGCAGTACGCCGCCGTCAAAACGGCGCAGCTGGAGGCGGAGGTGGTGTGCCATCTCGAGGGCGAGAGCCGCAGCTACACTGTGCAGTGCAGCTATGACCGCGGCGGCGATGCCGTCACGACGATCACCACGCCGGAGGAGCTCGCGGGCATTTCGGCGACCGTCTCGGGCAGCGACCTGACGCTGACGTACGACGGGACGGGGCTTGCGGCGGGCCCGCTGCGGGACGTGTGCGCGGCAAACTGCCTGCCGCTGCTGCTGCGGGCGGTTTCGGACGGCTATATCCTCGAGCAGGGGAAGGAGACGATTGAAGGCCAGCCCTGTCTGCGCCTTGCGCTGGATGCGACGCTCCCCTCGGGGGAGAAGGTGCTCTGCACCGGCTGGTTCTACGGCGCGGATCTCACGCCCTGCTACGCGGAATTTTCACAGGACGGCAAGCTCCTCGTCTCGGCGAGGATTACCTATTTTACGTTTGAAGCAGCGCCGGACGGCGCATGAAAGAAAAGAGGAAAACACATGGAATCTACACTGCGGAGAACCTGGGCGGAGATTGATCTCGACGCTCTGGCACACAACTACGAGACGCTGCGCCGCCGGATCGGGGCGGGCGTGAAGTTTCTGGGCGTGGTGAAGGCCGACGCCTACGGACACGGGGCCGTGCGCGTCGCGCAGACGCTGCAGGAGCTGGGTGCGGACTATCTGGCCGTCTCTAGCGCGGACGAGGCGATGGAGCTGCGCGAAAATGGGATCACCATGCCCGTGCTCATCCTCGGCCACACGCCGAAGGAGGAGGTTCCGCTGCTCATCGAGCACCACATCACGCAGGCTGTGACCTGTCAGGCCAAGGCACTGGAGTACAGCCAGGAGGCCGTGCGCTGCGGCGGAACGCTTAAGGTACATATCAAGGTCGATACCGGCATGTCGCGGCTGGGTTTCCTGACGGCGGGCGAGCACTTCGGCACCGGCGTCGAGGCCATCTGTGCCGCCTGCCGCCTGCCGGGGCTGGAGGTGGAGGGCATCTTCACGCACTTCGCCGTCTCCGACGAGACGGACGAGGAGAGCCGCGCCTATACGCTCGCGCAGTTTGATCTGTTCACCCGCGTCATCGAGGCGGCCGAGGGCCAGCTTGGCCGCCGCTTTGCCATCCGGCACTGCGCCAACAGCGGTGCGGTGTCCAGCTACCCGGAGATGCTGCTCGACATGGTGCGTCCCGGCCAGCTGCTCTACGGGTTCGGCGAGTTTGCGGCGGGGCTCGGTCTGCGCCCGGTGATGACGCTGAAAACGACGGTCAGCACAATCAAAACCTATCCGCCGGATACCTGCGTGAGCTACGGGCGGCTGTTCCGCACGACGCGCACGACGCGCATGGGCGTCGTGCCGGTCGGGTACGCCGACGGACTGATGCGGTGCCTGTCTGACCGTTTCTCCATGATGACGCCCGACGGCCCCGCGCCGCAGCGCGGGCGCATCTGCATGGATATGTGCATGATCGATCTGACGGATCTGCCCGAGGTGCAGGTCGGCGACGAGGTGGAGATCTTCGGGCCGGAGAACTCCATCGACAAGCTCGCGGAAATCGGCGGGACGATCCCCTATGAGCTCTCGTGCGCCGTCAGCAAGCGCGTACCGCGCGTGTACCGCCGCAGCGGCGAGGTCGTCGGGCGCGAGCTGCTGCTGCGCTTCTGAGCGAACCTCCACCCGCCGGGGTGCATACGATAAAACGGGGCGCGCAAATGTACGGCGGGTATAAATTCCGCGGCTGCGTGGGACAATGAGAGTGACCGGCGGCGCTTGTATGGCTGCCGCCGGTACTTTAGTGGCGGCGGAGTGTGAACTTTGTGGATACGAATGTCAAGCGCGGCGAAATCTATTATGCCGACCTCAGCCCCGTGGTGGGCAGCGAGCAGGGGGGCGTGCGCCCAGTGCTGATCGTGCAGAACGACACGGGCAACCGGCACAGCCCCACCGTCATCGCAGCGGCGATCACCTCCCAGATGGGGAAGGCGAAGCTGCCCACGCACATCGGACTCTCGGCGCAGAGCAGCGGTCTGCCCAAGGACTCGATTGTCCTGCTCGAGCAGATCCGGACGCTGGATAAAAAGCGCCTGCGCGAGAAGATGGGGCGCGCGGACAGCGCGGTGATGGAGCAGGTGGACGCCGCCATTGCGGTGAGCTTTGGCCTGTCCGGACGGCGGATGATATAGCGGCTCTGCGCCGGGGGATACATAATCCCACTGCGGAGGGCCGGAGATGAGATGCGGCAGGAGCCGCCGCGCGTTGGCGCGGCGGCTCCTGCCGGTGTTTGTGCGGGGGATGGGCGGTGGAATTAGTTTTTGTGCCTCCGGCGGGTTACTTCCTTTCTTCGGCGAAAGAAAGTAACCAATTTCTACCGAAAAGCCACTGTAGGGCGGGTGATATGTGCCCCGCCAAAACGCAAGAACCACGCACTGAAAATTTTGCAGGATCAGCGGCAGCGGCGCACAACGGCAGACGATTCAAAATTTAGGCTGCGTCCTACCGCCCCTTCCTGCCGACCAGAAAGGATTCCAAAACCTTGGTTTTGGCGCGCTTTTGGGTACTTTTCCCGCGCGGAAAAAGTACCCCGCCGGAGGCAGAACACGCCGATTCATTTGCCTATCCGCGCCAAAACGCAGAAATTCCCCCATAACAAAAACAGGACGGACAAGAGCTGTAACTCTTGTCCGTCCTGTTTTCAAAATCAAAAAACACTTCAGTGCCCGCCGCCGGCCATCATCTTCAGCCCATGTCCGAGCGCGGGGAGCACCGCGCTGAGGTTTTCCCGCGCAGCCTTTTCCGAGCCGGGCAGGTTCACAAGCAGTGTCCCGCCGCGCGTCCCGGCGACCGCGCGCGAGAGCATCGCGTGCGGCGTGATCTGCAGACTTGCGTAGAGCATCGCCTGCGGGATGGCGGGAATCTCCCGATCGAGCACGGCGCGCGTGGCCTCGGGCGTCACGTCGCGCGGGGAGAGCCCCGTGCCGCCCGTTGTCACGACGAGATCGGCATGGAGCGCGTCGCAGCAGTGCAGCAGCGCCGCGCGGATCCGCTCCTGCTCATCCGGAACGATCGCTGTATGGACAACGTCATAGCCCGCCGCGCGGAGCATGTCCGCCACGCACGGCCCGCTCGTGTCAACCGCCGTACCGGCGCTGCAGCGGTCGCTCACGGTGAGCACCGCCGCCGTATAGCCGCCCATTATTCGCTGAACCAGCAGCGCACATACGCCGCAAGGCCGGGGATGATCTCCTTGATGTACTTCTCCGTGGTGCTGATGCACAAGTGATACGTCTCCTTCGCGCCCCACTTGCTGTCGGCGTACATCTCGCGGTACTGCGCGCGGCCGCGGTCAATCTGGCGCATGCGGCGCTCAATATCGCCGCGGGTGAGCTTCTCGCCCGCGGGAGCGCGGCGCAGGCAGCGCTCAATCTTCGCCTCCTTGTCGGCGTAGACAAAGAGGTTCAGGGGGTGGTAGTCCTTCAGAATGACGTCGGCGCAGCGGCCCACGATCACGCAGTCACCCTGCTTGGCGAAGTTCTCGATGATCTGGCGCTGGGCTGCGGCGACGCGGATGGGCTGCTCCATCAGCTGGATCGGCGGCATGGCGAAGCTGTGGCCGATGGTCATGGGGTAAGCGGCCTCAATGCTCTTTTCACCGACGTTAGCGACATAGCGCTCATCAAAGCCGTTCTCCTTGGCGATCATCTCGATGATCTGGTGATCATAGCAGGGGATGCCCAGCTCGTCGGCCAGACGCTTGCCCAGCTCGCGGCCGCCGCTACCGAATTCGCGGCTGATCGTAATAATTTTCATATCCAAAACCCTCCTGGTAAAAATACATGTCTCAATGTCTCACCGAGTTCGCGCGCTGCAGTGCGTGAATCAGTATTCGTAGCAGCTCCCGCCCACGAACTCGCGCACGATGGAGTTGCGGGGGACATAGGGCGTGTGCAGCGGTGGGACGCTCTGCGCCACGGCCATCATCTCCGTCAGGCCGTGCGCGGCAAGAAATTCATCGCTCAGCTCCGTGCGGAAGCTGGGAATCTCCTCCATGTACTTCATGAGGATGCACGGCTCGTAGTCGTGGAAGCTGTCGATATGGATGGCAGCGTTGCTCTTATAGGGCTTGATGTAGTTCTCCTCGCCGCGGTCGACGCTCTCGGCGCGCTCGATCGTCTGGCGCAGGCTGTGGCCGCGGGTGTTATAGTCGCGGATCATGCGGCGCACGGTGCGCAGCTGCGCCGGGCGGACGACGGTGTCGTGGTCGGTCAGAATACGCGTGCGGGGGGCGACGTAGATGCCGTTGGCCGCGCCGCGGAGTTTGTCGAAGATCAGCGGATTGAGCATGTGGATGCCCTCGGCGATGACGACGCAGTCGTTCGAGCCCTGCATCTTGCGGTAGCCGCCGGTCATGCCGCTCTTGAAGTCGTACCACGGGATGTCCACCTCGCGCCCGTCGAGCAGCTGGCTGATGCAGGAGATCAGCAGCGGAACGTTCACGCAGTAAGGCGACTCCCAGTCCGTCGCCTCGGGCGGCCGCTGCTCGAGCGGCAGGAAAAAGTTATCCATACTCAGCAGACAGACCTTCACGCCGAGGTTTTCCAGATAGTCCCGCAGGCGCATGGCGGTGGTGGTCTTGCCGGAGCCGGAGGGGCCCGTCAGCGCCACAATGCGCTTGTCGCGTCCGCCGGTCAGGATCGCGGCCGCCGCGGCAGAAACCTTATCGTGAAAGACCTCCTCGCAGTGCAGGACGAATTGCGTCTCGTTGCGCATGGCATAGTTGATGTTCTCCAGATCAATAATGCGCATAAATCGGAATCCTTTCTATTGCAAAATACCCTTGATGCGCAGGGAAGCGGCCGTGCCGGCCCTTGCGTATCAAGGGTATTATAACAGAATGTCACCGGAATAACAAGCGGAATTCTCCCGGCGGCGTCAGTTCGAGGTCGCGTGGTGGACGGGGACGGTGTCCTTCGTGATGGGGAGGAAAGTATAGCCGTTCGCGAGACCGTACTGCAGAATCTCCGGCAGAGCGTCGGCGGTGGTGGTTTTCATGCCCGCATCATGCATCAGTACGACATTGCCGCGGCCCTGGCAGAGCCCGGACTTCACATGAGACAGGATATAATCCTTCGGCTTGGTGTTGCCGTCGGCGTCACCGCTGTCGACGTTCCAGTCGAAGTAGGCGAAGCCCTCCTGCTCCACGCGCTTGACAAGACGCGACATGATGCCCTTGCAGTGGTTGGCGCTGATGGTGTTCGACGCGCCGCCGGGGAAGCGGATGAACGTCGCCTCATAGCCGAAGTCCGCGCGCAGACGGTCGCGCAGCTTGTAGATGTTCTCCATGAATGCGTCATCCGAGGCGTAGATCGTCGCGTAGTCGTGGGAATAGCCGTGGATGGCGACGGTGTGTCCCTCGTCGATCATGCGCTGGATGAGCGGCTTGTCATCCTCAGCATAGTTGAGGATGAAGAACGTCGCTTTCGCGCCGTACTGCTTGAGTGTGTCGAGAATGCGCGGTGTGACGCGCTGGCTGGGGCCATCGTCGAACGTCAGGTAGATGCGGCTGGACTTGTCGGCCTTCTTGACCGTGACGGTGCGCTCGGCGGTCGCGGTGTTGCCCGCCTGGTCGGTCACGGTATAGGTGATCGTGTAGTCACCCGCGGCCGAGGTGTCGACGGTACCGCTCACGGTGACGGAGGAGGTGACGTCGCCGTCGACGTCGTCCGTCGCGGTCACGCCCTTGTCCTTCCAGTCGGCACCGAGATAGGCGAAGCTGTGCGCGTCGCCACGCAGCTCGATGACAGGGGCGGTCGTGTCGCGGACGGTCACGGTGCGCGTGGCGTGTGCAGTGCGGCCGCGGTAGGTGACGGTGTATGTAATCGTGTAGTCGCCGGGGCGGCGGGTGTCGAGGTCACTCTGCTCCTCCACGTTGCCGCTCAGGTCGGTGCGGCCGCGGTGGGCGCGTGCGCCGGGGTCGGTGTAGTCCGAACAGGCGGAAATCTCCTCGTGCTTTTCACCGTTGAGCGTCAGCACCGGCTGGGGGTTGAGGATAAAATAGCCTGCGATCAGGCTCCATACGCCGATAACCAGCGCGGCCAGTGCCGCCGCTCCCACGGCCAGCGGCCAGATCCGCGTATGCCGACGGCGGCGGTGATGATGTTTTTGCAGCGCGGGGGCAGCCGGCTCCATGCGTTTTCCACTCATGCGTAAACCTCCTAAAAATCGAGCCGCCATGCGGCGGCATGTACTCTCTATGCTATTCTATACCCAATTCGACAGGAATCAACCACAATACAATGACAGGCGGTAACAAAAAATATCATTCGTAGAAAATGGGCACAGCCCATTTTCTGCGAGAAGGATTCGCTGCGCTTCGCGCCTTGGCCCGCCGCAAAAAACGGACTTCAATTTATTCGCGCCGCTGCGGCGGCGCGAACTCTGTGAGACGTGTGGAATATGACAGGGAAGAGATACCTTATATATGGAAACCGGAAGGCAATGGGAAGATTATCCCAATATACGGAAAAGCTTCGCTATATAAATGGCTATAAGAAAAGTTTTATCGCGTCTATAAAAAAGCTGAATTTTACAAAAACCGTCAAAATGTGTAAGATTAGGACAAAGAAAGCAGCAGAAACAGTGCAGTTTGTACGATCTCACAAAATGAGTACGGCGGGATTGTACAGCATGCTGCTTTCCGAAAAGGAGGAGTTATAGAATGAGCAAAAACGGAAACAAGGCTGAAAAGCCCGTCCGCGCGGAGCGCAAGGCGACCTTTGCGGGTGCACTGATCGCCTTCCTGCTGTGCGTGGCAGTCATCATGGGCGGCATCGTTGGCCTCGGCCTCGACGCCCAGACCGCTCTCGTCGGCGCCATCATCGTGATGATGGTCTTCGGCGTGTGCTTCCTGCACATCAAGTTCCAAGATATGGTGCAGGCGATGGTTCGCTCCCTGAACGATTCCCTCGAGTGTATCCTAATCCTGCTGGTCATCGGTATGCTGATCGCCTCGTGGATGGCATGCGGCACGGTGCCCTACATCATCTACCTCGGCCTCGGTCTTCTGAACCCGTCGTGGTACCTGCCTTTCATCGTCATCATGTGCTCGGTCCTCTCCAGCATCACCGGTTCCTCCTGGACGACGATCGGCACGATCGGCGTGGCCTTCATCGGTATCTCGATGGGCATGGGCCTGCCGGTGCCCCTGACCGCGGGCGCGATCGTCTGCGGCGCGTACTTCGGCGATAAGTGCTCCCCCGTGTCCGATATCGTCGTGTTCAACTCCGGCATCACCAAGCAGAACGTCTACAAGCACGCGAAGAACGTCCTCTGGACGACCGTGCCCGCTCTGGTTGTCTCCCTGGTCATCTTCACCGTCCTCGGCATCCGCTATTCCGGCATTGCCATGAATCAGGAGGGTATCGATGTGATCCGCAACGGTCTCGCCGCGAACTATCACTTCAGCCCCGTGCTGTGGATCCCGTTCATCGTGCTCGTCGTGAGCATCGTGCTGAAGGTTCCCGCGCTGGCTTCCCTGATGTTCGGCTGCATCGCCGGTCTGATTGTGGCTCTGATCTTCCAGGGTGACGGCGTCTCCGCGGTCCTCGGCTTCATGTGGAACGGCTACTCCGCCTCCACCGGTCTTGAGAGCATCGACAAGATCCTCAACCGCGGCGGTATGACGAACATGATGTACATCATCGGAATCGTCCTGACGTCCATGTCCCTCGCGGGTCTGTTCGAC